>JAUNTP010000034.1 GCA_030538585.1 Mobilicoccus sp. | reverse complement strand
TCTGCCGCTGCACGCGGGCGAGCTTGTTGATGACCTCGACCATGTGCACCGGGATACGGATGGTGCGGGCCTGGTCGGCCATGGCGCGGGTGATGGCCTGCCGGATCCACCACGTCGCGTACGTCGAGAACTTGAAGCCCTTGGTGTAGTCGAACTTCTCGACCGCGCGGATGAGACCGAGGTTGCCCTCCTGGATGAGGTCCAGGAACAGCATGCCGCGGCCGGTGTACCGCTTGGCGAGCGAGACGACGAGCCGCAGGTTGGCCTCGAGCAGGTGGTTCTTGGCGTTCTTGCCGTCCTGCGCGATCCACCACAGCTCACGCTTGAACTTGGCGTCGAACTCCTCGTCACCGTTCAGCCGGTGCTCGGCGAACAGCCCGGCCTCGATGCGCTTGGCGAGCTCGACCTCCTGCTCGGCGTTGAGGAGGGCCACCTTGCCGATCTGCTTGAGGTAGTCCTTGACCGGGTCGGCCGTGGCGCCGGCGGTGACGACCTGCTGGGCGGGCGCGTCGTCCTCGTCGTCCTCGCGCAGCACGAAGCCGGACTCCCCCGGCTCGTCGCCCTTGTCGTTCTTGCCCTTCTTCGCGGTCTTGGCCTTGTCGGCCGGGCCGGCGTCAGTGTCGGTGTCGGCGTCGTCCTCGAGGCCCACGACCTCGGCCAGCGCCGCCGCGTCGGGCTCGACGTCGGTGGCCTCCAGCGCCTCGTCGGCGTCCGGAGCTTCCGTGGCCTCGCTGACCTTGGACGCGGTCTCCGAGGTCTTCGTCGCCGTCTTCTTGGCGGTGGTCTTCTTGGTCGCCGCCGTCTTCGCGGGCGCCTTCTTGGCCGTGGTCTTCTTGGCCGGAGCCTTCCTGGCGGGCGCCTCGCCATCGGCCTCCGCGTCGGCGTCGGCGTCCTTGGCGGCCGAGGAGGACGTCGTGGCAGTCGTGGCCGTCTTCGCCGTGGTCTTCTTGGCGGCCGGCGTCTGCTTGCGCGCGGTGCGCTTGCGGGTCGTGGTGACGGCCTGCGCTGCGTGCTCGCTGTCGAGGGTCACGTGGACACCCTGCTGCTCCAGCGACCGGATGACGGCCTTCTGCCGGGCCGGAGTCAGCTCGGCCGACTCCAGCGCACCCTTGAGTTCGGCGCTATCGACCGACCCGCGGGTCATCCCGACCTTGAGAAGGTTCTCGAGGGCCGGATGGGAGAACTCGGCAGGCAGTTTGGTTGCCGTACCGGAAGACTGGGAGGCGTTGGCCACGGGGCTACCCTGACACCTTTCATGAGGGAGATGACGAAGTCGAGGCTTCGTCTCGGCAGTGACCCCGACGCGGGGCCGTCTCAGGCGGGGTCGTCGTGGCGGTGGTGCCGCCGTACCCGCTCTCGTCAGACCCCCATTATAGTTCGACGCCCGCCCAAGACGCACGGCAGGGCCGTCCGGCGCGCGCCGGACGGGCCCCTCCGCGCGCCGAGGTGTCGTCCGATCAGGACGCCGCTTTGACGGCGCCGACCGGGCAGGGAGCCTCGAGCAGGACCCGCTGAGCGTTGGAGCCGAGGATCAGCTTGCCGATGGGGGTGCGCCGACGCAGCCCGATGACGATGCACTGCGCATCGTTCGCGGTGGCCAGGTCGATGAGGTGGTCGGCGGGTTCCCGCCCTTCGTCGGCCTGCTCTTCACGCAGCTCCAGGCCGGCCTCGCCGAGCTCGGCGCGCAGGCTGTCGAGGAGGGCCGAGGTATCGGAATCGGCATCGGTGGCGCGCCCGGTGGCCGGTGCGGTGACGACCAGCAGAGCGCAGCCGCGCAGACGGGCCTCCTGCGCGGCGTGGTGGAGGGCGGCACGCCCCTCCTTGGTCGGGATGTTTCCCACGACGACGGACACGGCAAGCTCCTCGACTTTGTGACTGGCGGTGTACACCGCCGCCGCCACCGTATCCGATGACGGGTGAGCGTCGTGCCCGAATGAGGGTCACCCGGCCTGAGGTCGCACGGACTCCGCCAGCATGAGGGACACCAGCCCCGCGAGGGTGTGACCCGGGTCGGCGTCGAGAGCCTCATCGGCGGCCATGCCCGCGAGGGCGCAATCTCCCGCCTCCCAGGCCCAGGCGGCCAGCACGGCGAGAGCGGTGACCCGCACGCCGTCGGGCGCCGCCTGGACGAGAGAGATGAGGGTGCCGCGGATGTGGCCGTGATCCTCCGGTGCGTCGTGGAACGGCAACAGGTCGGTGAGGATGTGGTCGCGGTGGGCCTTGACGCGGACGAACGCGAGCGCCGTGACGATGTCGGCGGCCCGCCGCTCACCGGTGCGGGGATCCTGGGTCGGGTCGAGGAGGCGCTCCCAGGCGGCCGTACCGACCGCGACCGAAGGCGTCGGATGAGTGTCGACGCGTCGTCCGATGCGGGCGGTGGCGGGGTGGCGTGTGCGGAGCGCCTGGGCGACGGCGCTTCGGTCACGGAACGGGGCCGCGCCGCGCGCCACGTACTCCGCGACGGCCGGGATCGAGGCCGCCTCGGGAAGCTCCTGCCAGCCGTGAATCTCATGGCGGTCACCGTGGCACCGGTACCACCGCCATCGCCCGTCACTGGTCTGCATCACCCTGACGTTCACCGTCAGGTGGCAGGCGGCGAGGAGCAGGCCGTCCAGGGCCGGAGCGGGGTCGCAGGTGTCGTGAAAGGCGATGACGATCACCTCGTCGCACCCGCGCCGCGTGACACCGTCGAGGAGCCGCGCGGTCGTCGACGCCGACAGGGGCCACCCGTCGAGGTCGACCCGCTCCACCAGGTCCAGCCTGTCGCCGCGCAGCCCGACGACGGCGATGGCGTCCGTGAGGTGAAACCCCACGTGGTAGGGCAGCAGGACGATCAATTCGGGCACTGAGCACGGGGTCATGCACCGCAGGATTGCTGCCCGGGGCCATCGACGAGGCCCACCCACCGGCGTCCTGGGGACACCGATGGGTGGGCTCTGGAGGATGTGGACGGTCGAGCGCGAGGTACCGGACCCGGCGGGCAACCGCGCTCAGTCGCGCGGCAGCGAGGTGAGCGTGGCCTTGGCCGGGAACTCCTCCCGCACGTGCGTGCCGAGACGGTGCAGCAGGTAGGAGTCGAGGCCCGCACCGACGACGCCGCCGATGAACGGCACACCGCGGCCGAAGCGGGCGAACGTCGTGCGTCCGAGACGGGTGACGATGCGGAAACCGACCCCCTTGTTGACGGCCATGAGCACCGCGCCGGGCATCTTCTGCACCGCGAACGTCGCGAGGCGCCCGCCGGAGGCGTACCCGGCCTTCTCCAGGAGGTCGTCGGCGTCGGCACCGACCAGGGAGAGCAGAACCGCGGAGCGCACCGACTGGTCGTTGAGGTCGTAGCCGCGGACGGCCGCGATGGCCGCCGCCATGCGGGTGGCCGTGATGTAGAAGCCGGCGACGTTCGCGGGCAACGCGACCGGCAGCGTGACGAATCCGCCCAGGCCCGTGATGAACCCGTTGCCGGCCGCGAGTCGCACGTGCGCGCCGACGATGTCGTCGATGACACGCTCGGGGTCGCTGCGGCGGCGACGGGCGTCGTCGGCGACCTTCTGCGCGGAGTCGAACGATCCACGACCGTCGATGCCCACCTCGAGGATGCGCTCGACGAGCTTGCCAGCCGCGTTCGCCAGCCCCGACGTGTCCTCGGTGGCTACGGGTGCGGGCGTCTCGGTCTTGCGGTTGAAGATGGCCATGTCGTGTCCTCCCGCCAGGCGACCGATCGGGTCGCGCGTGGTCAACCTGTCGGCGCGGTGGCCCGCGCCGGTGCCGGCGTCACAACGCCGGACGTGTCGTCGTTCCTTGCCCGAGCGTGCGGGCGCTCAAACTCCCCACCTCAGCGCTCGGGGCGGCGAATCCGTTCGAGAAAGGCCTCCAGCTCCGCACCGAGTTCGTCCCCGGTCGGGAGGGCCTCACCGTCGATGGCGTCGGGGTTCATCCCGTCGCCGGGACCGGCGGCACGGGCGTCGTACTGGGTTTCGAGGGCCTGAACGATCTCGGCGGCCTCCGCGGATTCGGCGACCTCCGAGGCGATGGCCCGCGAGCTGTCCGCGGCCGCCATCTCCAGCGCGGTCGGTGACAGATCGAGACCGGCCGCCGCGACGAGGCGGTCGAGGGCGTGCGCGGCCGCCGCGGGGTAGTCCCCCTGAGCGAGGTAGTGGGGAACATGGATCGCGTAGCCGACCGCCGCGCGGCCCCGCTCCCCGGCACGGAACTCCAGGAGAGCCTGCAGGGAGCCCGGCAGCGTCACCGTGCCGAAGACCGGCACGGCGTCGGCACGCAGCTCGTCAGTGGTGCCGTGGAGCGTGGACCCGATGGGGCGAGTGTGCGGGACGGCCATGGGGATCCCGTGCACCGACACCATGAGTCTCACCCCGAGGACCTCGGCGAGCACGAGGATCGCCTCGCACACACGCTCCCACTGGTAGTCGGGCTCGGGGCCCCACAGCACGAGGAACGGGCGGCCCGAGTCGTCGACGACCCGGTAGAGGGCGAGCGAGGGGTCGGAATAGGACGTGAACTGGTCGCGGGAGAAGACCATCTGCGGGCGGCGTGCCCGGTAGTCGATGAGCTGGTCGACGTCGAACGTCGCGAGGACGGTGTGGTCGAGGGTGCGCAGCAGGTGCTCGATGAGCAGACGCTGCGTGTGTCCGGCGTCGATGTACCCGCCGAGGGCCACGACCATGGTCTCGGCGTGCAGATCGGCCGGGTCGGTGTCGACTTCGAGCCTGAAGAGTGCTGAGGGATCCTGCACGGGGTCTCCTTCCGTCGGATGCGTCAACGCCGTCAGGGGTGCGCAGATTCCCCACGCGTCGCCTGCGGGGCCCGACGCTCACATGCCGTGGGCGTCCTCGACGGCGTCCATCGCCTTGTAGATGCGCTTCTCGGAGACCGGGTGCGCCGTGCCGAGGGCTTGGGCGAAGAGGCTCACGCGCAGCTCCTGGATCATCCATCGCAGGGCCACGACGTCGTCGGCGTCGCGCTCGATCGCGGGTAGCGCCTCCACGACCTTGGCGCCCTCCGCCTCGACCGTGCGGACGATCTCGAGGCGTTGGGCGTCGCGCCACGGTTCCGCGGGCGCCTTCTCCAGCCGCAGCAGCATCCCTTGCAGGTAGCGGGGCAGGTGGCGCAGGTAGGCGTGGCCGGTCTGCGCGACGAAGCCGGGGTGCACGAGGTCGGTGAGCTGCGCGGCCAGGTCGTCCTTGAGCGCCGCGATGTCCTTCGTTGAAGGCTTCATCGCGTCGAGGGCGAGGCGGACGGCGAGCGCCCGGTCGAGCACGGGGTGGACCCATTCGACGATTTCGACGACGGTCGGCACGATCTCGCGCTGCACGGCGGCGAGGGCGTCGTCGAACTGCTCGGGGGTGCGGACGATCTCGGCACCGGCCGCGGCGAGGCGCCGTGCCGCGATGGCGTCGACGGCGGCGGCGAGGATGTCGTCCAGCAGCGGCTGCATCCCGCCGTGCGGGTTGTTGCCGAGGGCGAGCTTCTGGGTGTTCGTCAGGATCCCGAGAATGCGTTTCCACGGCACCGTCGTGTTGAGCAGCAGCAGGCGTCGCAGGCCGAGGCGGGTCGCGGCGACCTGTTCCGCGCGGCCCGCGAGCACCTGCACCGCTACGGAGTCACCCTGATCGACGAGGGCCGGAAAGCCCTGGACGTCGCGCTTGCCGACCCGCCGCTCGAACACCTCCGGCAGCTCGGTGAGGTCGAAGCGTGTCAGGCCGGTGCGCTCGACGTCGCTCGCGGCCTTGGCCATCGTCGTGCGCACCTGCGGGGCGAGCTCGGCCTGCAGCTCGGCGAGATCCTTGCCCTCGCCGAGGCGCCGGCCGCGGGGGTCCTCGACGCGGAACGTCATGCGCAGGTGGTCGGGCACGCGGGTGACGTCCCACTCCCCCGGCGGCACGCGGTGGCCGGTGCGGATCCACAAGGCGCGGGCGAGTTCGTCGGTCAGCGGCGTGCCCGCAGCGAACTCGTCCTCGTCGGCCTCGACGAGCGCGGCCTGCGCGTGGTCGGGGGTCGGCACGAAGTGCTTGCGGGTGGCCTTGGGCAGGCTCTTGAGCAGTGCCGTCGCGAGCTCGGGGCGCAGGCCGGGCACCTGCCAGTCGAAGCCCTCCTCACTCACCTGGTTGAGCTGCTCGACAGGGATGTGGCAGGTCACGCCGTCCGCGTCGGCGCCGGGCTCGAACTGGTAGGTCAGGCGCAGGCGCAGATCGCCTTGCACCCACTCGTGCGGGTAGTGGGTCGCGTCGATCGCGTCGGCGTCGTCGCTGACGAGAAAATCCTCGGTGAAGGTCAGCAGGTCGGGGCGGCGGCGCCGTTCCTTCTTCCACCACGCGTCGAAGTGCGCACCGGAGACGACGGTCTCGGGGATGCGCTGGTCGTAGAACTCGCGCAGGGTCTCCTCGTCGACGAGGATGTCGCGCCGCCGCGCTCGCGACTCCAGCTCGGCGAGCTGCGCGATCAGCTTGCGGTTGTCGTGGAAGAACCGGTGCGGGGTGTCCCAGTCCTCCTCGACGAGGGCGTGCCGGATGAACAGGTCCCGCGACGCCTCGGGGTCGATCGCGCCGTAGGAGACCTGCCGGTCGGTGACGACAGGGATGCCGTAGAGGGTGACGCGCTCGGTCGCCACGACACCGGCCCGCTTACGGCTCCACGTCGGCTCGCTGTGGCTGCGTTTGAGCAGGTGAGCACCGAGCTCCTCGACCCACGCCGGGTCGATGGCGGCGTTGGTGCGCGCCCACAAGCGGCTCGTCTCGACGAGTTCGGCGCTCATGACCCACTCGGGGTTGCCGCGGCGCAAGGCCGACCCCGGCTGGATCGCGAAACGGGCGCCGCGCGCGCCGAGGTACTCGTGGCGGTTCTCCTCGGCGACGCCGACGTGGGAGAGGAGACCGGCCAGCAGCGCGCGGTGGATCGCGTCGGGCTGCGCCGGGCGCTGGTTCGGGTCGATGTCGAGTTCGCGCAGGCTGGTCGTGAGTTGCCCCACGAGGTCCTGCCATTCACGAATGCGCAGGTAGTGCAGGTATTCGGATCTGCACATGCGTCGAAACGCGCTGCCCGACAGGTCTTTCTGCTGCTTGCGCAGGTACTTCCACAGGTTGAGGGTGCCGATGAAGTCGGACTTCTCATCCTTGAAGCGGGCGTGCTGCTGATCGGCCTGGGCCTGCTTCTCCAGGGGGCGCTCGCGGACGTCTTGGATCGACAGGGCCGCGACGATCTGGGTCACCTCCCGCAGCGACCCCTCGTGCGCAGCGGCCAGCAGCATGCGGGCGTGGCGGGGGTCGACGGGGATGCGCGCGATCTGCCGCCCGATGTTCGTGAGGCGGCGGCTCGGGTCGGCGTCGGGATCGATGGCGCCGAGCTCGTGCAGCAGGCGCAGACCGTCGGTGACCATCCGCGCGTCGGGGGGTTGCACGAACGGGAACCGGGCGATGTCGCCGAGGCCCAGCGCGGTCATCTGCAGGATGACGCTCGCGAGGTTGGTCCGCAGGATCTCGGGGTCGGTGAACTCCGGGCGCGCCTCGTAGTCCTCTTCGCTGTACAGGCGGATCGCGATGCCGTCGGCGACACGACCGCAGCGACCCGAACGTTGGTTGGCGCTGGCCTGGCTGATCGGCTCGATCGGGAGGCGTTGCACCTTGGTGCGTTGGCTGTACCTGCTGATGCGGGCCGTGCCGGCGTCGACGACGTACCGGATCCCCGGCACGGTCAAGGAGGTTTCGGCGACGTTGGTGGCGAGCACGACCCGCCGCCCGGAGTGCCGGGAGAAGACCCGGTGCTGCTCTGCGGCCGAGAGGCGCCCGAACAGCGGGAGGATCTGCGTGCCGGGCAGGTTCATGCCCTCCAGCGCATCGGCGGCGTCGCGGATCTCGCGCTCCCCGGAGAGGAACACGAGGATGTCCTCGCCGCCGCCGTCGCGGGCGCGCTCCGCCGAGCCGCCCTCGGTCCACAGCTCTTCGACGGCCTCGCAGATGCCGGTGACCTGGTCGATCTCGGTCTCGACGTCGGGCTTGCCGGGGGTCTTGTTCGGCTCCACCCGCGTCAACGGCCGGTAGCGCACCTCGACGGGGTAGGTGCGGCCCGAGACCTCGATGATCGGGGCGGGCGTGCCGTGCTCGTCGGCGAAGTGGGCGGCGAAGCGCTGCGGGTCGATGGTGGCGGAGGTGACGATGACCTTGAGGTCGCGGCGGCGCGGCAGGAGCTGCTTGAGGTAGCCGAGGACGAAGTCGATGTTGAGCGACCGCTCGTGCGCCTCGTCGATGATGATCGTGTCGTAGCGGCGCAGGTCACGGTCGCGCTGGAGTTCCGAGAGCAGGATGCCGTCGGTCATCACCTTGACGAGGGTGTCGCGCGACGTCTCCCCCGCGAAGCGCACCTGGTAGCCGACCTGCTCACCGAGGGTGACGTTGAGCTCTTCGGCGAGGCGTTCGGCGACGGAGCGGGCCGCGATCCGGCGGGGCTGGGTGTGCCCGATCTGGCCCCGGATGCCACGGCCGAGTTCGAGGCAGATCTTGGGGATCTGGGTCGTCTTGCCCGAGCCGGTCTCACCGGCGATGACGACGACCTGGTGGTCGCGGATCGCGGCGGCGATCTCGTCCTTGACGGCGCTGACCGGCAGGTCGGGGTAGGTGATCGCCGGGACGCTCTCGGCTCGCCGCGCCTGATGCTCCCGCGCCCGGGCCCGGCGTTCCTCGCGCTGCTCCGGAGTCAGCTCCCGTCGGGTGCCCTGACGCCGCCCGCCACGCCCCCGCTGCTCACCCTGCTCCGCGGGCTTCGCCTGCGGGCTGCGCCGACGTCCACGCCCACCCGACCGGGACGATCGAGGGGGCGGAGCAGGCTGGGGCGATTCGGACACGCTTTCCAGGATACGGGCGGACCTGTTGCGCTCACACCATGTCTGGCCGTCATGCTACTCGGGTAGCATCTTCGGGTATGAAACTGAGTGTGAGCCTGAGTGAGGCGGATGTGGCTGCCTTGGATCGGTACGTGGCCGAGGCCGGCCTGGCGTCGAGGTCTGCGGGGGTTGCCGAGGCGGTGCGCCGACTGCGGGACCCTCAACTCGAAGCGGACTACGCGGCTGCGTGGCAGGAATGGGTCGACGAGGGACATGAGGACGCGTGGAGCGTGACGACGGCGGACGGGTTGTCCGATGCGGCGCGGTGAGGTTCATCTGGTCGATCTCGAACCGGCGCGGGGCAGCGAGGCCAACAAGCGCAGGCCTGCCGTCATCGTGAGCAACGACCGAGCCAACGTCACTGCTGAGAACCTCGGGCGGGGCGTGGTGACCGTCGTGCCGCTCACCAGCAATGTCGATCATCTCTACCCCTTCCAGGCACTGCTGCCGGCAGACGAATCGGGCTTGCGCAGCGATTCGAAAGCCCAGGCTGAACAGGTGCGCTCTCTGAGCGTCGACCGCGTGGGTCCTCCCCTCGGGCGCCTCTCCCCCGGCCTCATGTCCGCCATAGACGACGCCTTGCGCCTCCACCTGAATCTCTGAGCTGTTCGGGTCGCACGCTCGACCGAACCCCGGACGAGCCTTCACGACATCGACCCTGTGCCGTCGACGCGACGTGCCCGAACCATATCGACCGTGTCGCCCACCAACCCCACCCGCAGCGCGCCGTGAGGGTCTCAGCCGCGTTGGCGGGCGGCGTAGGCGGCGGGTGAGAGGCCGATGGTGGCGGTGACATCGCGGGTGAGGTGCGCCTGGTCGGCGTATCCGAGTTCTGCGGCGACCTGCGCCCACGCGATCCCCTCACCCATGCGGGCCCGTTCGATGGCCTCCAACAGACGGAAGCGGCGCACGACCCACATCGGGGACACCCCGGCGCACCGCGCGAACGCCCGCTGCAGAGTCCGCGGGGTCACGCCGACCGCCGCAGCCCACCGCTCCACCCCTCGCAGACTCACATCGCCCTCCACCACACGCACCCACGAGGCGACTTCGCGCGCCTCGGCCACGCGCGTCGCCGGGCTCTGGTCGAGGGCGGCGGCGAGCACGCTCACGAGCAACTGCGCCGTCTCCGGTGCGGGCTTGTCGTGCCAGGCGGGGGCGTCCACCTCGACGCCGAGGACGTCGGTCAGCTCGTGATCAGCGCCTGCAAGCGCGCGGACATCCTTCACCCAGGCCCCGAACCCCCCGATCGCGCTGCGCACGGCCACGTTGCGGCTACTCCCCCGCAGCACGCGTTCATCCACCGAGGTGAACACGCCGGAGACGTAGGCGCGGACCTCCTCCGGGGCCTGCCGCGACCCGCCTCCGAGGGAGATGTTCACCGCCGGGAACGGCAGGACCGGCTGAACGCCGGAGGACCCCCATTGCACGCACCAAGCGTGATCGAGCAGGCCACCCAGATCGTCGACCTGCCACCGCTCGAAGGTGACGCGCCGCAACATGTCGCGTGGATGCAGGATGCCGCGCGTGTCCTCGGGCAGATCGGGAGGGTGTCGCAAATCTTCAAGCCCGTCGTGCGCCATCGGCGCAGAATCGCCAGCATGACCACACTGCAGCGGCTCGTCCCCACCCTCACCGACCTGGCGCACGTTCTCGATCGTATCGACGCCGATGACGACGGCCGTCCCACTCCGTGCGCGGAGTATTCCGTCGCTGATCTGCGCGGCCACGTCGTGCAGTGGCTGACCGCGTTCACCGTCGGTCTCGAAGACCTGCACGGTCACTGCCCCACCGACGAGGTCGGCGTCGAGGACCGCGGCGGCGACCAGGTCCGTGCCCTTGCCGACCGCATCGCCGCTCTCTCCGACGACGCCCTTCCGGAGCAGGTGTTCATCGGCGAGGACGGGTTGCCGCTGTCGATCGCGCTGCCGATGATCCACGGCGAGTACATCGTTCATGGATGGGATCTCGCCGTCGCCACCGAACAACAGTGGGAGCCGGACCCCGAGGTGTGCGCGGACCTCGCCGACTTCTTCGCGGGCGCCTTGCCCGACGAGGCCTCCCGGGCGGGCATGTTCGGCCCCGCCGTGGACGTCGCCGACGACGCTCCGCCCTTGGACCGCCTGCTGGCGCAGACCGGCCGCGACCCGAAGTGGCGCTCCTGACGGAGCCCACCCCCGGTTGGTCGAGGAGCGAGCGAAGCGAGTGTCTCGAGACCCCCTGCACCTGACGCCCTGACCCAGCTCCGGGATGTCGGGCGACACGTCAACGCACTGTCTCGAGACGTCGCTGCGCTCCTCCTCGACCAACTGTCGAGTTCGGGTCGGTGGAACGTCAGCGGCGAGGTAGGACGACGATCGCGTCCCCGACGGGTCGTTCGCCAGCCGCATCGGAGGGGCTCGTCAGCAGCTCGCCACGGGCGACCAGCGCGGTCGAGCCGCCACCATCGAGGTTGATGGCTTCGCGGAGTCCGAGCGCACGGGCGACCGCAGCGGTCTCGGGGATCGACAGGCCGAGGTGGCCCGGCTGCCGCCCCTCGGCGGCGACGAGGACCGTGCGGCCGCGACCGTCGGTGCCGGCGAACGTGCGCGGGTTTCGCTGCAGCACCCAGCCGTAGTCGAAGCTCGGGTTACCGACGACCGCGTGGTTCATGCCGTCCTGCTTCTGCGTGATGTGGGTGCGCCCGTTCGCCAGCAAGAGCGGTCCACCGTTGATGACGCTCTGGTCCTTCGTCACCCGCAGCGGGTCACAGGCCTCGTCAGTCATCGTCGTCGTGATCGGCAGCCGATCACCCACATACTCGAAGACGCTTATGCGTACATCGCTGTACACTGTTGTCATGTCCCTGACGATGAGTGAGCTGCGGGCCAACTTGGCCGAGGTGTTGGACAGAGTCGAGGCAGGTGAGGACGTGGTCGTGACGCGGCACGGAAAGCCTGCAGCCGTCATCGCGCGACCCGATCGCGTTCGTCCCGTCCGAGTCGCCCACCTGTACGCAGCTGCGGACGAGCTGCGAGAGCGCATGGAGCGCGCACGCTCGACACCTCTGCCCATCGCCGAAGGGCTGACCCTGGTGGCGGCCGATGAACTGGTCGCAGAGGTGAGAGCCGGTCGTGAACAGCACTAACGTCATCGCCCTCGACGCCGACGTGCTGATCTACGCTGCGGCGCCCGGCTATCCCCTGGGCGGTCGGATCTCGACCCTCCTCAGTGGCGAGAACACCGCTGTCGGATCGACCCTGCTCCTCGCGGAGTGCATGATCAAACCTCTGCGCACAGGAAGCGAGGAAGAAGCCGATGCGCTGGCTGCTCTCCTCAGCCGTCTCGACCTGCGTCCGTGCGACCAGGGAGTGAGTGAACTATCCGTCGCAGTGGGGGTCCGATACGGGCTTCGTGCGCCAGATGCGATCCACCTCGCCACAGCGATCGACGCAGGTGCCACACATTTCATCACGAACAACCGCAAGGACTTCACGCGACAGATCACCGAGATCGACATCGTGTACCCCGACGACCTGCCAGAGGCGTGAGTCGACCCCTGTGGATCGACCTTTCCAGCGGGTAGATCTCGGAGGCGGGATGACCCGTCGCCAGGCAACCTGCCTCCGGGGGTGCGCTGCGTCAACGCCCTCGTCCTCCCGCGGGGATCAGCGCACATGGCGTAGCCTGCGGGCATCGAGCTCCACCGTCGTGAGGAGACGCGATGGGCACCGAACCAGTGAGCACCCACGGCGGCAAGGGCGCGAACCTCGTCCGGCTGCGCGAGGCAGGGTTCGACGTTCCCGCGTTCATCGTCATCCCCACGAGCGAGTACGACGCGTTCGTCGCCGACCACCAGCTCGACGACGTCATCTCCAGAGCCCTGGACCTCGACGCCGACGCGGCCGCGGAGCGCATCCGTGACGCCTTCAGGCAACCCCTTCTCGAGGCGCAGCGTGACAGTCTCACCGCCCTCCTCACGCCGCTGCTCGACCAGCCTGTCGCCGTGCGGAGTTCCGCGACCGCCGAAGACCTCCCCGACGCCTCGTTCGCCGGGCAGCAGGACACCTTCCTCGACGTCCGCGGGCTGGACGCGATCCTCGACGCCGTCATCGAGTGCTGGTCGAGTCTGTGGACCGCGCGTGCCATCAGCTACCGCGAGCGCGGCGGCATCGACCACGACGCGGTCAGCCTGGCCGTCGTCGTGCAAGAGATGGTGCCCGCCGACGCCTCCGGGGTGCTGTTCACCGCCGACCCGCTCACCGGGCACCGTGGCCACACGAGCATCGACGCAGTGGCGGGGCTGGGCGAAGCGCTCGTCTCCGGGCAGGTCAGCCCCGCGCACTGGACCCTCGAGACCGACACCGGCCGCGTTCTGCAGCAGGGCGACCCTGACGTCTTGACCGACACGCACCTGCTCGCTCTCGTCGACCTCGGACGCCGCGCCGCCGGAGAGTTCGGAAGCCCGCAGGACATCGAGTGGTGCCGGGTCGGTGATCGACTACGCCTCGTGCAGTCGCGGCCCATCACGAGCCTGTACCCCCTGCCCGAACCGACCGCGCCCGGTGAGCTCTGGTTCAGCGTCGGCGCGTTTCAGGGCATGTTGCGCCCGTTCACGCCGCTGGGGCAGGACGCCATCCTGGGCTTCTACGCCGGAGCGTCGACGTTTGCCGGTGCTCGCGTCGACCGGCGCACCCCCACCTACGTGCACGTCGCCGGCGAGCGGTTGTGGATCCGCGTCGACCGCCTGTTGGCCACCACCGCGGGTCGACGCCGGCTGCCGATGATCCTGCGCGGTGTCGACCCCAACGCCGCTCGCGTCACCGAGCGGCTCGTCGCCGCCGGCGAGTTCGGCGACAGTCGTACCGTGACGAGCGCGCTGCCGTGGCGGGGCCTGAGCCGATTGGCGCGGGTCCTCGGCCCGCGGCTGCCTGCGACGGCGCGCACTCTGGCGCGTCCGGATGGCGCCCGCCCCCGCCTCGACGTCGCGATCGACCATGCCCTGCGCGCATGGCAGCACGACCTCGACCGCGCCGGTGCCGCCGCGAGCGCGGCTACTCGTCTCGCGGCGCGCGTCACCGCCGTGGACGACCTCTGCACCGGGTTCTTTCCCCGTCTCGGGCCCGACCTCGTCACGGTCATGCCCCCGGCGCTCGCCTCGACGATCCTGTTGCGCCACCTCGCCGACGGCTCCGGTCTGGGCAACGGTCGCGCGCTCGGCTTGCGGGCGCTGCGTTCGCTTCCGGGAAACGTCACGGCCGAGATGGACCTCGCTCTGTACGACGTCGCCTGCCTCATCCGCGACGACCCATCGTCCCTGGCAGCAGTGCGGGACCAGGATGCCGCCGACGCCGCCGCGGCCTATCTCACCGGCTCGCTGCCCCCGGTCGCGCAGGCCGCCGTCGCGGAGTTTCTCAACCGGTACGGGATGCGCGGTGTCGCCGAGATCGACCTCGGAGCCCCGCGCTGGCGTGAAGACCCGACCGCGGTGTTCCGCACGCTCGCGACCTACGTGAGCCTCGAGGGCGATGACGCCCCCGACGTCATCCACCGACGCGGCAGCCACGAGGCGCAGGACGCCATCGACACGATCGTCGACGCCTACGGTCCACGATCCCCTGCCGCAGTACGGACCCGCATCGCCGGTCGGCGGGTGCGCGCCCTGTTCGGGGTGCGGGAGACGCCCAAGTTCACGATCATCAGGGCCTTCGGACTCGCGCGCGAGGCGCTGCTGGCCTCCGGCGCCGATCTCGTTGCAGCCGGGCTGCTCGACGCCCCCACCGACGTGGTGTTCCTCCACCTCGACGAGTTGCGCTACGCCTTCGACCATCCCGACCTGCGCGGTCTCGTGGCGCGCCGCCGGGAGCGGTACGAGCGCGAGATGCGCCGCGCCCGCATCCCGGTCGTGCTCGCCGGTGACGGGCGGGCGTTCTACGACGCCGGTGACATCCCCGACGTCACTGATGACACGGCCGGTCCCGATCTGGTCGGCATGGGCGTCTCCCCGGGCACCGTCGAGGGTGTCGTGCGCATCGTCCACGATCCGGCGACGTCGGAGCTGCAGCCGGGCGAGATCCTCGTCTGCCGCGGCACCGACCCCGCCTGGACACCCTTGTTCCTCACGGCCGCGGGCCTCATCACCGAGGTGGGCGGCCTCATGACCCACGGCAGCGTCGTGGCTCGCGAATACGGGCTGCCTGCCGTCGTGGGTGTGACAGACGCAACGGTCCGACTGGCGGACGGGCAACGAGTGCGCGTGGACGGCAGCGCGGGCATGATCACCGTGGCCGACACGGACGGCTGAGGTTTCCACCCCACCGCCGGCGGAACGGGCGCTCGGAGCATGGCACGCAGTCATGTCCGGCATGGTCTCGAGACGGTCGCTTCGCTCCCTCCTCGACCAACGGCGGGCGACTGACGGTGCAGTGGGTGTCTGGCGTCCAGGCTGTCGCGTGTCGGTGAGAGGGTGGAGCGGTACGGCGTCCACCTGTGAAGGAGTGCACCCATGATCATCATCAACGTGAAGTTTCCCGTGAAGCCCGAGTACGCCGACCGCTGGCCGCAGATCAGCCGCGAGTTCACCGAAGCCACGCGCGCCGAGCCGGGGAACCTGTGGTTCGACTGGTCCCGCAGCGTCGAGGACCCGAACGAATACGTCCTCATCGAGGCGTTCGAGGACGACGGCGCCGAACCGCACGTCAACTCCGACCACTTCAAGCAGATGCAGGACGAGTTCCCCCAGTACCTCGCCGCGACCCCGCAGATCATCAACGCGGCGATCGACTCCGACGGCTGGGGCCCGATGGGCGAGATCAGCGTCGACTGACCCACGCCGCCAGCCACAGAGAACGCCGAGGTCTACAGGCCGGCGAGAAGAGCGCCGGGGCGCTCCACACAGTCGGCGACGTAGCGCAGGAACCCGCCCGCGACACCGCCGTCACAGACGCGGTGATCGAAACTCAACGACAACTGCGTGACCGGGCGGACCGACAGCTGGCCCTCCACCACCCACGGCTTGTCGATGATGCGGCCGACACCGAGCATGCCCGCCTCCGGGTGGTTGATGATCGGCGTCGAGCCGTCCACCCCGTACACGCCGTAGTTGTTGAGCGTGAACGTGCCCCCGCTCATCTCCGCCGGGGCCAGTGTGCCCAGGCGAGCGCGTTCGGTGAGGTCGCGCAGCGCCGCCGCGAGCTGCTCCGTCGTCATCGCGCTCGCGCCGTGGACCACCGGCACGACCAGGCCCCGCGGCCCCTGAGCGGCGAACGACAGGTTGACCTGACCGACCCGCACGATCTCGTTCGCGTCGGTATCGACGCGCGCGTTGAGCTCGGGGAACCTGGTGAGGCCGGCGACGACGATCCTCGCGAACAGGGCGAGGTAGCCGATCTTCGCGTCCGGCACAGCGGCCTTGAGGTCGTCCTTCATCGACCGCAGGCCGGTCGCGTCGACGTCGACCCATGTCGTCGCATCCGGGATCTCAGCTCGCGAGCGCGAGAGCCGCTCAGCGATGACCTTGCGGATCCCCGTGATCGGCACCCGCTCGTCGCGCAGCCCGGCCCTCACGTCGCCGGCCGAGCTGGTCGGTGCCTCCGGCGCGGCTGCGTGGGTGGTCTTGCCGGCCTCCCGCGCCTGCTCCACATCCCGGCGGGTGATGATCCCACCGGGCGCACTCGGGGTGACCGAGTAGAGATCGATGTCCCACTCCCGCGCCAGCTTGCGCACCAGCGGGGAGATGACCCGCACCGCCTCCCCCGGCTTGGAGGAGGGCTCCGCCCGCCCCGACCGTCGGTCAGAACCTACGGTTTCGGCGGGGGTGGGGTCGGCGGGACGGCGTCCCACCCTGCGGCGCCTCCCCTTCTTCTCCTCCGAGGTGCCGTAGCCGATGAGCACGTTGCCCGACCCGGCCCGCTCCTCCGTCATGCGCTCCTGGGTGCGGGAGCTGCGGTCGGTGCCGTCCTCGACGAGAGCCGAGGTGCCGGACTCCCCCGCCTCGGCGCCGGACCCGCCGACGTCGATGCTGATGAGCGCATCGCCTACCGGGAGTACCTTCCCCGCCTCCACGTGCAGCGTCGCGACGGTGCCCGCAAACGGACACGGCAACTCGACCTGCGCCTTGGCGGTCTCGACGACGGCGATGACCTGGTCGACGACGACCTCATCCCCGACGGCGACCTCCCACGAGACGACCTCGCCCTCGGTGAGGCCTTCGCCCAGGTCGGGCAGCGCAAACGTCTTGTTCATCGGGTGAGCTCCTTCGCGCCGCCGACCGGCAGATGACGGTCGTCGGGCTCGTCATCCCACTGCAACCGGGCCACTGCGTCGAGGACGCGGTCGACACCGGGCAGGTGGTAGTGCTCCACCTTCGGCGGCGGGTACGGGATGTCGAGCCCCGCGACCCGCAGCACCGGCGCGGCGAGGCTGTGGAACGTCCGCTCCTGCACGCGGGCCGCGATCTCCGCACCGACGCCCGCGAAGCCCTGGGCCTCCTGAACGACGACGCACCGGCCCGTCTTGCGCACGGAGGCGACGACCGTGTCGTCGTCGTAGGGGTTGATGGTGCGCAGGTCGACGACCTCGACGTCCCAGCCCTCGTCGGCTGCGGCCTCGGCGGCTTCGAGGGCCACGGGAACACTCGGCCCGTAGCTCACGAGCGTGACGTCGGCACCCTCGCGGCGCACCACGGCCTGCCCGATCGGCGTCCCACCCGAGCCGGCCAACGCGGCGAGGTCGACGTCTGACTTGCTCCAGTACAAACGCTTGGGCTCCATGAAGATGACCGGGTCCGGGTCATCGATCGCCGCCCGCAGCATCGTGTAGGCGTCCTCGACGGTCGCTGGCGTGTACACCCGCAGCCCGGGCGTGTGCGCGTAGTACGCCTCGGAGGAGTCACAGTGGTGTTCCACGCCGCCGATACCGCCCGCGTAGGGCACGCGGATGACCATCGGCATCGGCAGCGTGCCGCGGCTGCGGTTGTGCATCTTGGCGACGTGGCTGGTGATCTGCTCGAACGCCGGGTAGGCGAACGCGTCGAACTGCATCTCCACCACGGGCTTCATGCCCGACATGCACAACCCGACCGCGAACCCGACGATGCCGGATTCCGCGAGGGGGGTGTCGAAGCAGCGGTCGTCGCCGAAATCCCGGGCGATCCCGTCGGTGATCCGGAACACGCCACCGGCGACGCCGACGTCCTCACCGAACACGAGCACCCGCTCGTCGTCGGCGATGGCGTCGCGCAAAGCCTGGTTCAGAGCGGCGGCGAAGGTCGTGGACGTCATCTCAGGCCTCCTTGCCGGTCGCGAGGGAGTCCTGCTCGGCCTCGATCTCGTCGAGCACCATCTGGCGTTGCTCCTCCAACTGCCGCGGGACACGTCGGTACACGTGCTCGAACATCGACTCTGGCGTCACATGCGCGTCGGCGTTCATCCGCTCACGCAGCGACGCGGCGAAGTCCTCACCCTCCTGGGCGTACTGCGCGGCGAGGTCGTCGTCGAGCGTGCCCACCGAGCGCAGGTAGGTCTCGAGTCGCTCGACGGGGTCCTTCTTCAGCCACGGGTCGACCTCGTCGGAGGTGCGATAGCGGGTGGCGTCGTCGGCGTTGGTGTGGGCCTCCATGCGGTAGGTGTGCAGTTCGACGAGCACCGGCCCCTTGCCGGATCGGGCCCAGTCGACGGCCTTGCCGACGACGGCGAGCACCGCGAGGGCGTCGTTGCCGTCGACCTGCTCGCACACCACGCCGTACCCGATGCCCTTGTACGCCAGGCTCGGCGCCGCGGTCTGCTTCTCCAGCGGCACCGAGATCGCCCACCCGTTGTTCTGCACGACGAAGACGACCGGCGCCTTGAACACGGCCGCGAAGTTGAGGGCCTCGTGAAAGTCGCCCTCGCTCGTGGCGCCGTCACCGATGAACGCGAGCGCGACCGTGTCGCTACCCTGACGCTTCTCGCCGTACGCGACGCCCGCGGCGTGAAGCAGTTGGGTCGCCAGCGGAGTGCACTGCGGGGCGGTACGCGTGGCTTTGGCGTCGTAGCCGCAGTGCGCGTCGCCGCGCAGGAGGGTGAGCACCTCGACCGGGTCGATGCCGCGGGAGACGAGCGCGACGGAGTCGCGGTAGGTCGGGAAGAACCAGTCGTCCTCACGGATGCGCATGACCGAGCCCACCTGGCAGGCCTCCTGCCCGCGCGAACTCGGGTACACCGCGAGCCGCCCCTGCCGGGTGAGGGCACTGGCCTGCTGGTCGAACCGTCGCCCGACCACCATGCGGCGGTAACACTCGAGCACCTCGTCGTCGCTGGGCGCGACGTAGTCGTCGGTCACGGGGGTGACGCGCTCACCGTGCTCGTCGAGGAATGACACGGGCGTCGGGGCCGGGATGAGACCGGCCTGGAACGGGGCCTCGGTCTCCTCGATCACGGGGGCCGCCTGCACGGCCGCCTTGCCGGCGCGCTCGTTCGCTGCCTTACGGGTGGGAGGCATGGGTCTCCTCACGGGGATCAGGGCCGACATCGCCGTCGGCAGAGCTGGTCCATCGATAGTGCAGTCCGATGTACGGTTGGTTCAACGAATTCCCGCGATCCCAGACGTTCGGCCCACTTGGAGGAAGCTCATGGACCAGACGTCCACCATCTCCGCCTCATTGGACGAGATCGATCGACGCATGGTCGGCGCCCTGGTGGCGGACGGCCGCTGCTCGATGCGGGCGCTCGCCGAGCGCCTCCACATCAGCCGCGCGGGCGCCTACTCACGGCTGGACCGCCTCACCGACGCCGGAGTGGTCACCGGGTTCACCGCGACGATCGACCCCCAGCAGGCGGGCCTGCAGACGGCGGCGTACGTGGCGCTGTCGATCGAGCAGGACGCCTGGCGCGAGATCAACACTCACCTCAGCGCCGTCCGCTACGTCGAGCACATCGCCCTGCTCGCCGCGGACTTCGACGTCCTCGTCCTCGTCCGATGCCCCGACAACGCCACCCTGCGGGACGTGGTGCTGGAGGAGCTCCAGTCCATCCCCGGCGTGCGCGGCACACGGACATGGCTCGTCTTCGCCGACGCCCCCGGCCCGGGTGCGTGGCGAGACCCGGGCTGAGCTCCCCGCCGGATGGTCGGGAAGAAACGCCGGTTGGTTGAGGAGGAGGGACGCGACGTCCTGGGGGCTTCGTTCCCTCCTCGACCGGCGAGGTTGTCCCCTCGCGGCGGGTCAGGCGTTCTTGGCGGCGGCGAAGCCCTTGTCGAGGTCGGCGAGGATATCGTCGATGTGCTCCAAGCCCACCGACAGGCGGACCAGGCCCGGGGTGACGCCCGCGCCGAGGCGGTCCTCGTCGCTGCCCTGGCTGTGCGTGGTCGAGGCGGGGTGGATGACGAGGCTGCGCACGTCACCGATGTTCGCGACGAGACTGTGCAGCTCACAAGCGTCGACGAAGGCCTTGCCCGCCTCGAGACCGCCGTCGATCTCGAAGGACAGCACCGCCCCGGAGCCCTTCGGGGTGTACCGCTGCGCCCGCTCGTTCTCGGGGTGGCCGGGCAGGGACGCCCAGTTGACCTTGCTCACCTGCGCGTGCCCGTCCAGGTACTCGGCGACCTTGCGGGCGTTCTCGACGTGGCGCTCCATGCGCAGCGACAGCGTCTCGATGCCCTGAGCCAACAAGAACGCGTTGAACGGCGAGATCGCCGCCCCGAGATCGCGCAGCAGCTCGACGCGGGCCTTGAGGATGAACGCGAGGTTGGCCCCCAGCGCGCACCCGACGCCGAGGTCTCGGGCGAAGACCAGCCCGTGGTAGCTCTCCGACGGGGTGTTGAACGCGGGGAACCGCTCCGGGTCCTTCGCGTAGTCGAACGAGCCGGCGTCGACGAGGGCACCACCGATGGACGTGCCGTGGCCGCCGAGGAACTTGGTGACCGAGTGGATGACGACGTCGGCGCCGTGCTCGATGGGCCGCAGCAGGTAGGGCGTGGCGACCGTGTTGTCGACGAAGAACGGCAGCCCGGCCTCGTGCGCCACGTCGGCGACAGCGGCGACGTCGAGTACCTGGACGTCGGGGTTGCTCAGGGTCTCGCCGAACAGCACCTTCGTCTCGGGGCGGATGGCGTCCTTCCACGCCTGCATGTCGGCTTGGTCCTCGACGAACGTCGTCTCGATGCCGAGACGCGGCAGGGTGTACTTGAGCAGGTTGTAGGTGCCGCCGTAGAGCGCGGCCGACGCGACGACGTGGTCTCCGGCGGAGGCGACGTTGAGGATCGCGAACGTCGTCGCCGCCATCCCGGAGGACAGGAGCAGGGCGCCGACGCCGCCCTCCAAGGAGGCGAGTCGCCCCTCGACGGCCTCCTGGGTGGGGTTGGTGATGCGCGTGTAGATGGGCCCCAGATCGGAGAGGGCGAACCGGTCGGCGGCGGTCTTCGCGTCGCCGAAGTCGAAGCTCGTCGTCTGATAGATCGGCAGCGCGCGGGCGCCCGTGGCTGAATCCGGAGTCTGACCTGCGTGGATCTGGCGCGTCTCGAAGGCCCAGCTCTGCTCGCTCATCGCGTTCCTCTCGGCGATCACCCAGCCGAGGACCTCCCTCGACCACCAGGGGCTCGACGACCGACCGGGCAGGCCGACGCCGTCACGCTCAGACCGTAGCACCCAGGACGTCCGACAGGTGGACATCCATCTCACGCCTCAGACGCAAGATCACTCAGACCGGAGGCTCCGGGTCGCGGGAGTCGGTGAGGGTGGCCACCTGTCGCCGGTCGCTCGTGTCCTCGGTGTCGTCGACCGACCGCGTCCGCAGGTGCGCGCGCGCCAACAGCTGGGCCGCCGCGGGAATCGTCAGCATCTGGAACATGCCCACGAGGATGAGCAGCCCCACGGTCGAGGGGTCGCGCAGCCGCAACCCGATGCCGAGCAGCACCAGCAGCGTGCCGAGCACCTGCGGCTTGGTCGCCGCGTGCATCCGGGCGTACAACTCATCGAGGCGCCTGATGCCGATGGCCGACGCCATGCAGAACGACGCCCCGAACATCAGGGCGATGAGCCCCGCCCAGTCGAGGACCAGGGTGAGGATGTCGTCGCCTTCGATGAGCGCGCTCTCGAACAGGGTGATCATCGGATGCCTCCCGCCGAGGGGTCTCCACCGATCTGGGTTCCGTCACGGTCCTTGGCGACGAACCGCGCCACCGCCACCGAGCACAGGAACCCGACGAGGGACAGCGACACGAGGATCGGCACGGTCGTGTTGTGCCGGTTGAGGGCAGCCTCGATCCCAAGGGCGCAGACCAGCGTGGCGACGAAGACCTCTTGGGCGACGGCGCGGTCCACGGCGCTCGGGCCTTTGATCATGCGCAACGTGGCGAGGAGGACGGCCACGGTGAGCATGACCCCGGTCGCGATGACGACGAGTGAGGCGATCATGCCGTGCCTCCGAGGATCTCGTCGGCGTCGCGGGCGAGGGCGCGCAGGACGCGTTCCTCCTGCGCCCGCACCCGGTCGGCCACGGCGATGAGCTCGGCGTCGTCGGCATCGAAGACGTGCAACGTCATGCGGCGTTTCTCCGGTTCGAGGTCGACGACGACCGTGCCGGGGACCAGGGCCGTCATCTCGGCGGTGATGACGGCGAACAGGTCGTCGTCGGTGCGCAGGTCGATGGTGAGCAGGTGACCCCGGGGGTGGACCCACGGCGCCACCGACTGACTCGCGACGATGATGCTGGCTCGCACCAGGTCCCACGCGAAGCGCCCGATGAGCACGACGAGTGGCACGAACCGGGGCCGCATGCGCAGGTCCAGGGGCGGCAGTGGCAGGAGCAGTTGTACAACGACCGCCAACAGCAGCCCGCCCACGATGCTGACCAGCGTGTAGGAGCCCCACAGGAACACCCACACGATGGTGAGGGCGACAGTGGGCAGGACCTCCAGACGCCCGGCCTTCTGAGCGGCATTCGCACGGGACATCACCAGCGACCTCCCGACTTGACGGCATCGATGTAGTGGCTGCGGTCGATGAGAGAGCCTGCCGCACGGTCGGTGACCGAGTAGATGGGCCCGGCGAGGATGGTGAGGATGAGCCCGACGATGACGAGCAGTACCGCGGGCAACGTCATCCCGCGCGGGACCGGCCGATCCGCGGCCCGTTGCAGTTGAGCAAGGCGCTCGGGGTTGTACTCCAGCGCGCCGGTGTGCGCCTCACCCGAGCGGGAGCGGCGGCCCGCCGGCGCGTCGGGGTCGCCGATCGTCGGCATGCTGTCGGTGCGGGGCGCACCGTCGGTGCGGAGCACGATCTCGGTGACGGGCCGCTGCCAGAACGCCCGCGCCCACACCCGCGCCACCGCGTACAGAGTGAGTAGGCTCGTGAGCGCCGACGCTGCGACGACGGTGTAGGCGAGCCAACCGCCGGTCTGCACCGCGCCCTGGAAGATGCCGACCTTGCCGAGGAACCCGGAGAACGGCGGGATGCCAGCGAGGTTGAGCGCGGGGACGAAGAACAGGATGGCGATGAACGGCGCCGTCTTGGCAAGGCCGCCCAGCTCGTCGAGCGCCGTCGTGCCCGAGCGCCATTCGACCATGCCCACGACGAGGAAGAGCGTCGTCTGGATGACGATGTGGTGGATCACGTAGAACAGGGCGCCCGACAGACCTGCCTGGTTCGACAGGGCGATCCCGAACAGCAGGTAGCCGATGTGGCTCACCAGCGTGAAGGACAGCAACCGCTTGATGTCGGACTGGGCGATGGCCCCGAGGATGCCGACGAGCATGGTGAAGAACGCGGCCCACAGCAGGAGGGTGTTGAGGCGGCCGTCGGGGAACAGCAGCGTCTGGGCGCGGATGATGGCGTACACCCCGACCTTGGTGAGCAGCCCCGCGAACACGGCGGTGACCGGCGCGGGAGCGGTCGGGTAGGAGTCCGGCAGCCACCCCGACATCGGGAACACGGCGGCCTTGACCGCGAACCCGACGAGCAGCAACACCTGCAGGGTCACCCGGGCCGCGGGGTCGAGTGCGTCGAGACGTTCGGCCAGGTGGGCGAGGGTGACGGTGCCGGTGGCGGCGTACACCAGCGCGATGGCGGCGAGGAAGAACAGGGAGGACAGCAGGCTGACGAACACGTAGTTGATGCCGGCGCTGACGCGCTCCAGCGACCCGCCGAGCGTGAGCAGGACGAAGCTCGCGATGAGCAGCATCTCGAAGCCCACGTAGATGTGGAAGAGGTCGCCGCTGATGAAGGTCGTCGCCACACCGGCCACGAGCACCATGAACGTCGGGTGGAAGATCGGCAGCGGCGCTTCGCCGTCACTCTCATCGCCGCCGGAGCGGCCCTGACCGATGGAGTAGAGCAGCACTCCCCCGGCGACCGTGGTCGAGACGACGAGCATGATCGCGGCCAACCGGTCGACGACCAGCGCGATGCCCATGGGGGCGGGCCAGCCTCCGGCGTGCACCACCTGCGGGCCGAACTCGTCGGCGAGCACCAGCAACCACATGGAGGCGGCGAGCACCGTGGAGAGCACGAAGATGCTGATGATGCGCTGCCCGATGACGCTGTTGCGCATGACAAGGGTGAGCCCCGCGCCGACCAGCGGCAGCACGACCGGCAACGGCACGAGGATGGGAGCGAGATCCAGACCGGGGTTCACGGGCGTCCCTCCTCGGCGTCGTGATGGTGGCGTCCGCCGGGGTCGTCGACGTCGAGGGTGTCGTCCTCGTCGCCGAGGAAGTCGCTGTCGGAGATGTCGTTCTCGACGGCCTTCTCGTGGATGCGCACGTCTTCGGGGTCGTCGGTGATGACGTCGGACTGTTGCAGCTGCCACGAGCGGTGGGCGAGCGCCGCCGCGAACCCGGTGAGGGCGAGGGTGATGACGATCGCCGTGAGGGTCATCGCCTGCGGCAACGGGTCGCTCATGTCGGCTTCGACGGCTTTGCTGAGGATCGGCGCGCTGCCGGGGGGTCCGGCGGCGACCACGAACAGCAGGTTGATGCCGTTGCTGACGAGCAGCACCCCGAGGAAGGCGCGGATGATGCCGCGCGCCATGAGCAGGCTGATCCCGGTACCGAACAGCACGCCGATGAGCAGGCTGAGGCTGACGTTGGCGGTCATGGGCGTCCTCCTGCCTCTGGTGCCGGATCGACGGGGGTGCCGGTGTCGGTGCGCCCCGGACTCACGGACATCGGTGGCGGGCCGCTGCTCGATCTGCGCGTCGTGGCGAGCGCGTCGTGGACATAGCCCTCGGAACCGGCTTCGATCTGGGCGTCGATGGCGCCGCCGAGGCTCTGGAGGATGTCGAGCACGAGACCGATGACCACGAGGTAGACGCCGATGTCGAACACGAGCGAGCTGACGACGTGGATCTCGCCGATGAGCGGCACGTGCAGGTAGGCGTCCCACGTCTGCAAGACCTGCCCTCCGGCGATGACCGAGCCGAGGGCGTTACCGGCGGAGAGGAACAGGCCCGTGCCGAGCAGAAGTGCGGGCATGACCGGGGCTGCCGCGCGCAGTTCGTCGCGCCCACCGGCGAGGTAGCGCAGGCAGATGGCCAGGCCGGCGACCAGACCCGCGGCGAAGCCGCCACCGGGCAGGTTGTGGCCGGCCAGCAGCAGGTAGATGGACCACACGATGACGGCGTGGAACACGAGCCGGGTGACGACCTCGATGATGACCGAGCGGCGCTGCGGGTCGAGGGACTCGCTCTCGGCGAGCCAGCGACCCCCGACCCCGCGCGCGGTGACGCGGGAGCGCCTACTGAGGATCTCATTGAGTTTGCGGCGGGCGCCTTCGACGTTGGTCTCGCGGAGGAACACGAGGCTCGCGATGCCGGTGGCGGCGGCGAGAACGACGGACAGTTCGCCCATCGTGTCCCAGGCGCGGATGTCGACGAGGATGACGTTGACGACGTTCTCGCCGGCACCGAACCGGTAGGCCTCCTCGGCCATGCCGACCGAGGCGGGGGCGGCGGTGCGGAACGTCGGCACGATGAACGCGAGCCCGGCGGCCACCGCACCGACACCGGCACCGAGCAGGGCGCGCAGGCGGCGGGTGTTGCGGGTGGGGTCGTCGTCGAAGCGTCCCGACAGGCGTCGCAGGACGAGGACGAACACGATGATCGAGAGGGTCTCGACGAGCACCTGGGTGAGCCCGAGGTCGGGGGCGCCGTGGAGAAGGAACAGGTAGGCGCAGCCGTAGCCGGTGACCCCGACGAGCAGCACGGCACGCAGGCGACGACGCGACCGCACGGCGGCGACGGCGGCGACCGCGGTTACG
>JAUNTP010000033.1 GCA_030538585.1 Mobilicoccus sp. | reverse complement strand
CCAACTACGGGGGTGTGGGGGTGTGATCGAACAGACATCGACTACACCGTCTGGACGGCATAAAAGCCCAGCGTGAGAAGGGTGTACTCCGTCATCCTGGAGGGGGCCGGAGCGATCCCGGACCGCACGCGAAGGGAGCAGCCACATGTCCACGACGTCGAGTCCAGCCGTATCCCCGACGGGGCGCCCCCCGGCGGCCGCGCAGGAGCGTCCGGCTGGTCGGCTCCCACTCGCGGCCCTCACGGCCCTCGCGATCGGCTCGATGGTGGGCGCCGGCATTTTCGGTCTGCCCGCGAACATGGCCGCGGTCGCCTCCCCGGGAGCGTTGCTCATCGGGTGGGCGATCACCGGAGTCGGCATGCTCATGCTGGCGTTTACGTTCCAGACGCTCGCGACGGCGCGTCCCGAGGTCGACGGTGGCGTGTACGGCTACGCCCGGGCCGGGTTCGGTGACTTCATCGGGTTCACCGCCGCCTGGGGGTACTGGGTGAGCGCGTGGGTGGGTAACGTCGCGTTCTTCGTCATCGTGTTCAGCACCCTCGGCCAGTTCATCCCGGCCTTCGAGGGCGGCACGACCCCGGCGGCCATCGCCGGGGCCTCGGTGCTGCTGTGGTGCTACCACGCGCTCATCCTGCGTGGCGTGCGTGAAGCGGCGGTGCTCAACACGTTCGTCACCATCGCCAAGATCGTGCCCATCGTGCTCTTCGTCGTCATCGCGGGCCTCGCGTTCGACATGGGCGTGTTCACCGCCGACTTCTGGGGGCGCGCCACCGTCATCGACGGCGCCCCCCTCGGGACGACGATGGAGCAGGTCGTCGGCATGATGCTCGTGACCGTGTGGGTGTTCATCGGCATCGAGGGGGCGAGCATCTTCAGTGCCCGGGCCGAGAAGAAGTCGGACGTGGGTCGGGCCACCGTCGTCGCGTTCGTCGCCGTGCTCGCCCTGCTCGTGCTCGTCAACCTCGTCTCCTACGGGATCATGGCCCAGGCCGAGATCGCGGGCCTGACGGGTCTGTCGATGGCGCAGGTGCTCGCCGAGGTGACCGGTCCCTGGGGTGGGGTGCTCATCTCCGCGGGGCTGCTCGTCTCGGTGCTGGGCGCGCTGCTCAGCTGGACGCTGCTGTGCGCCGAGATCCTCCTCACCCCGGCCCGGCAGGGCGTGTTGCCGCGGTGGACGGCCCGTGAGAACCGGCGCGGTGCCCCCGTCAACGCGCTGTGGATGACCAACCTCTGCATCCAGGCGATGCTGCTGTGGACCCTCGTCAACGCGGGCACCTACGACGACCTCATCTACCTCGCGTCGGCGCTCATCCTGCTGCCGTACCTGTGGTCGGCCCTCTACCAGGTGGTCACGGCCCTCCGGGACCGCGGTGAGGGGGAGCGTCGCATCGGCCCCGGCCGTCAGATCGTCGGCGCCCTCGCCTGCGTGTACGCCCTGTGGCTGCTGTACGCCGCGGGCCCCGAGTACCTGCTGCTCGCGTGCATCTTCTACGTCCTCGGTGCGGGCTTCTACCTCTGGGCCCGGCGGGAAGCGGGGTTGCGGCTGTTCAGCCCGGTGGAGTGGGGCATCGCGGCCCTCATCGCTGTCGGGGCGCTGGCCGGGTTGTCCGGCCTGCTCACCGGCGCCATCACCCTCTGAAGCTCGCGGCGCCCACCCCTCGACCCCGAGCTGTGCTGCTCCGGCGGCGGGGCCCCTCCGATGGGGGCCATCGCCGCCGATGGGGAAGGACACACCGCCTGTCCGCCCTCAGCGGACAGGCGGGACCCGAACCGACCGACACGGTTTAATGAAGGCCTGAGAGGTCTGGGCGCGGTACCGTCGCGCCACGTCGCGCACACGCCGCGGCGGAACGGCAGGCGTTGACGAGGAGGACATGTGGCACGCATCGGAGAGGGCGCAGATCTGCTCAAGTGCTCGTTCTGTGGCAAGAGCCAGAAGCAGGTCAAGAAGCTCATCGCCGGGCCGCACGTCTACATCTGCGACGAATGCATCGACCTGTGCAACGAGATCATCGAGGAGGAGCTGGCCGAGGCCAGCGA
Source organism: Mobilicoccus sp. (assembly GCA_030538585.1). GTDB lineage: Bacteria > Actinomycetota > Actinomycetes > Actinomycetales > Dermatophilaceae > Mobilicoccus. Next base: position 24,277 of record JAUNTP010000033.1, on the reverse strand, counting down.
GCTCGGTCTCGACGAGCTGCCCAAGCCGCGGGACATCTTCGACTTCCTCCAGCAGTTCGTCATCGGGCAGGACGGCGCCAAGAAGGCGCTCGCCGTCGCCGTCTACAACCACTACAAGCGCATCCAGGCCGGTGAGACCCTCAAGAAGGGCGAGGAGCAGGTCGACATCGCGAAGTCGAACATCCTGCTCATCGGCCCGACCGGCTGCGGCAAGACGTACCTGGCGCAGACGTTGGCGCGCATGCTCAACGTGCCGTTCGCCATCGCCGACGCCACCGCCCTCACCGAGGCCGGGTACGTCGGTGAGGACGTCGAGAACATCCTGCTCAAGCTCATCCAGGCCGCCGACTACGACGTCAAGAAGGCCGAGACAGGCATCATCTACATCGACGAGGTCGACAAGATCGCCCGCAAGAGCGAGAACCCCTCGATCACGCGCGACGTCAGCGGTGAGGGCGTGCAGCAGGCGCTGCTGAAGATCCTCGAGGGCACGACGGCCTCGGTCCCGCCGCAGGGTGGCCGCAAGCACCCGCACCAGGAGTTCATCCAGATCGACACCACCAACGTGTTGTTCATCGTGGGTGGCGCGTTCGCCGGGCTGGAGAAGATCATCGAGTCCCGCGCGGGCCAGTCCGGTCTGGGCTTCGGCGCGGCCCTGCAGACCGCGAAGGCCCCTGACGAGTACTTCGCCGACGTCATGCCCGAGGACCTCATGAAGTTCGGGCTCATCCCCGAGTTCATCGGGCGTCTCCCCGTCATCACGACCGTGGCGCCGCTGGACCGGGAGGCCCTGGTTCGCATCCTCGTCGAGCCGCGCAACGCCCTCGTCAAGCAGTACAAGAAGATGTTCGAGATCGACGGGGTCGAGCTCGAGTTCACCGACGGGGCCGTGGAGGCGTTGGCCGAGCAGGCCCTCACCCGCGGCACCGGTGCGCGCGGGCTGCGGGCCATCCTCGAAGAGGTGCTGCAGCCGGTCATGTTCGACGTGCCGAGCGAGGACGACATCGCCCGCGTCGTCGTCACTCGGGAGGTCGTTCTCGACCGCGTCACCCCCACGGTGGTCCGTCATGGTGGGGCCGAACGCGAGTCCGCCTAGCGCTTGTGTGGTCATCTGGTCGACGTAGCCGGACCGTGATACTCAGGCGGCGTGTCGACCTGCCGACGCGGTGAGTGAGGAGAGAAGGTGAGACAGTGACACCATCGGGCAGCGACGACGTGGCCAGACAGGTCGAGACCTTCTTCCAGCCGTTCTACAACCTGCGCACGCGCCGCCTGCAGGGCTTCGAGGCGTTGGCGCGACTTCGTGACGCCGACGGGCGCCCGCAGGTACCGGCTGCGTTCTTCTCCTCGATGGGGATGCCCGACCTGGACCGTCAGGTGCTCGATGCGTCGCTGGCCCAGTTGGGGGCGCGGGAACGGGCGGGTCACGACCTGCGCGACCTGGTGCTCTCCATCAACCTCTCGGTCGACTTCCTCTCCAGCCGGTACGTCATCAACGACGTCCTCGGCGCCCTGCAGTCGCACAGCCTGCCCGGCCACCGTGTGCTCGTCGATCTACCGACCGACGACTTCCGCACCGTCCAGGGCGAGAGCGAGGTCGTGGCCAACCTGCGCGCTCTGCAGGACCACGAGATCGCCGTATGCATCGACAGTTTCACCTCCGGCGACCTCGACCTGCTGGAGGGTGCGGCCGCTGTGCCGGTCGACGTCATCAAGCTCCATCCGGGTGTGGTGGAGGCCGACGACGAGCGTGGGCGCGACGTGTTCTGTCGTCTCGCCGACACGGTGCAGGAGCACGGTTTTCCGGTCGTCGCGGCGGGGGTCGAGACCGAGGCCGAGCTGGCGCTCGCGCACGAGGTGGGCGTCGAGTGGGTTCAGGGGTTCTTGTTGGGGGCGCCGGTGGAAGCGCAGGAGGCCTTCGACTACCCCCCGGAGTTGGCGTCTGACTGATGGGTCCGCGCTCGTCTCGTTACGCCACACCGCGCGAGCTGGCCCGGCACCGTCGCTTCGTCACCATCGGCACCACTCTCATCGTCGCGACGGTGGTCGCGTTCCTCCTGGGGAGTCCGGTCTTCGTCCCCCTGCATCTGGGAGTCGGTGGTCTCTTCCTGGTCGCTGCGGCTCTCGGCCCCTGGCTGCTCGGGTTGCGGGTGGCGTGGCTGTGGACGTGGCCGACCGCCGCGATGTGCTGCTTGCTGCTCCCGCACGCGGGGGTGGGGGCACACACCCCCGGCCCGGTCGGCTACCTGGAGCTCGGTGACGCACTGACGTTTCTCGCCTACGTGCTGTTCGCGATCTGGTTGGGGTTGCTCGCGTACTCGCGCGACGCCCGGCGGCAGAAGACGGTGTTCCTCGACGTCCTCGCCGGGACGACGGCGATGGTGCTGGCCGTGTGGTCGTTGATCGCCGTGCCGTTGCAGGGCGCGCACCGCATGGACGAGCTCGTGTGGGTCCTCTATCCGGGGTTGGCGTCGCTGGTGCTCGCCATGGCCGTGCTGTTGGCGCTACGGATGCGGCATCTGTCGGCCCCGGTGGGGTGGTTCATCGCCGGGTTCGCCCTGATCACGATCCTCGAGCTCTCCCGCGCGATGGGCCTCGCCCCTGCCGGTGTCGAGGACCGGTGGGTGGTGGCGTTCCTCACGGTCCAACTGGCGGCCTACCTGGCGCTCGCCGCCTCCCTGGGCCATCCGGTCGTGGCCGGCATGGCGCGACTCCGACCCGCGCCAGGGCCGCGGACGACGCACCGGGGCAGCGCGCTGGTCGTCTTCACGCTGTGGCCGGGGCTCGCGAGCACGGTGGTGCCCACGCTCGACACCGCCGACCTCGTCTTCCGCCTGGTGCTGTTCTCCATCATCCTGGTGCTGCTGTTCCTGCGGACGGCTCGCACGATGGCGGACCTCGGAGCCGCTGAGGCGGAGGCGTCCCGGCGCGCCACGCACGACGCGCTCACGGGCTTGCCCGACCGCATGGCGTTGCGCACGCGGCTGCAGCAGCGGCTGCGTGAGGACAACGAGCTGGGCCGTGCCACCGCCGTGCTGTTCCTCGACTGCGACGACTTCAAACACGTCAACGACACGTGGGGGCACGACGCGGGGGACGCCCTGCTCATCGACGTCGCCGAACGACTGTCCTCGGTGCTCGGTGAGAAGGACACGGCGGCGCGCCTCGGCGGCGACGAGTTCGTCGTCGTCGCATCCGTCTCCGGTGGTCAGGAGGCGATGGCGCTCGCCTCGCGGGTGCGTGCCCTGTTCGAGACGCCGCTGCGCACCCTCCCGGGCCGCACCCACGCGGTGACGCCGTCCGTGGGTGTGGCCGTCGTCGACGCGGGGGAGTCCGCCACCCCGGGCGGGCTCCTGCGCGATGCGGACGTGGCCATGTACCAGGCCAAGCGCGCCGGGCGGGGCCGGGTCGTCATGTTCGACGACGACCTCGCCCGTCAGACCCGGTTGCGCGCCTCGGTGGGCGACACGTTGCAGGCCGCCCTGGAGGCACACCAGATCGACGTCGAGATGCAGCCCATCATGGGCGGCGAGGGGTATCGCTCCTGCGTGGGCTTCGAGGTCCTCGCCCGCTGGGAGGACGCCGACCTGGGCCGGGTCCCGCCCGACGTGTTCGTCCCGGTCGCTGAGCAGCTCAACCTCATCGGCGAGCTGGGTGATCTGGTGCTGCGCCGGGCCTGTCGGATTCTCGCCGACCTGCACGCGTCGGGATCGGATCACCTGTCCATCTCGGTCAACGTCTCGCCGGTCCAACTCGCCCAGCCCGATTTCGTCCAGAGGGTCCTCGCCGAGGTCGCGGCGGCGGGGCTGCCCCGGGGGGCGGTGTGGCTGGAGATCTCGGAATCGGCGGTCGCGCGCAGCAGCCGGGAGGTCGAGATCGCGTTGCGGGACCTGCGTGCGGCGGGCGTGCTCATCTGTGTCGACGACTTCGGGACGGGCTACGCGTCGCTGTCGGGTCTGCTGCGACACCCGGTCGACTGCGTCAAGCTCGACACGACCCTCGTCGCGGGCCTCGGCGACGAGCCGGTCCCCGCCCGCCAGGTGTCCGCGATCCTCCACCTCCTTCACAGCTTGGGTATCGCGTCGGTCATCGCCGAGGGCGTGGAGACAGCCACCCAGTCCGAGGCTCTGCGGGCACTCGGCTGCCCGATGGTGCAGGGCTGGTTCCACGGCCCGCCCGCGAGCCCCGACGTCGTCGCAGCCGCGTTGGGCGAGGCGGTCGCGACCCGTTGAACCGTTGAGACCGTCGGTGTGAACCGACAGCTTTTTCTCCGTTGGTCGAGGAGGAGCGCAGCGACGTCTCGAGACCATCGAGGGCTGACGCAGTGACGTGGGCAGTGGTCTCGAGACGCTGCGCTCCTCGACCAGCGGAGGAGAAGCCGGTGTGAACCGACGGTCTCGGCGCCACACACTCGCGAGGTGATGTCTGACATGTCGACGACGTGGACGCTGCGTGTCGGAGCGTTCGGGCCGCGCCAGCAGGGTCCGACGCGGTGCGCCGCCGCATGCCTCGTCGTCGCGCACATGCTCGCCGACGCGGACTTCGCGGCGTGGGTGAGGGCAGGGAATGTCGGAGTAGAGCCGGTGCGGTTTGCCGCTGCCGAGTGGGCCGTCACCGTGCGCACCCACGCGCCCCTCACCCCCGCGGGGTGGGTGCGTCTGCCCTGGCCGACCTGGCTCGGCACCCCGCCGTCGCGGGTGCGGACCGAACTCGAACGGACCGGCCTCCGGTACCGGCTGCGGCTCATGCGCCACCGCGGGCCGGAGGCCCTGCGCGCGAGCCTGGCGAACACGATCGCGCCGGGTGTGCCCGCCGTGCTGTACGTGGGCAGCGCCCTGCTGCCGCGCCACGTCACCCTCGCGTTCGTGAGCGAGGGCGGCCCTGCGCTCTACGACCCGCTCACCGGGCGGGTGGTCGCCGTCGAGGATCTCGACGTGAGCCGCGACGGAGTGGGCGGCTGGCGTACGAGCTGGTGGGTGCTCGTACCGGACCGCCACCAGCTCTGAGACACACCACGCGCCCGTGCCGTGAGGCGACGGGCGCGTGGGTATCTCTGGGGGTGTCGATCAGGTGCTGACGTCTCCGAGGACGGCCTGCACGTCGGCGGCGCTCGTGGCGGCGTCGAGGCGGGCGACCTGGTCGGAGTCGAGGAACACCGTGGCGAGCTGGGAGAGGATCGTCATGTGGTCATCGCCCTGACCGGCGATACCGACGACGTAGCGAACCTCGCTGCCGTTCCAGTCGATCGGCTCGTCGTAGCGCACGAACGACAGCGCGCTGCGGCTGATGCCGCCCTTGGCCTCGTTGGTGCCGTGCGGGATGGCGAGCAGATTGCCCATGTACGTCGACACCGACTTCTCACGGTCGTGCATCGAGTCGACGTAGTCCTGGGTGACCGCACCCTGGCCGAGAAGCAGACCTCCGGCCTCGTCGATGGCGTCGTCCCGCGAGCGGGCCTTGCCGCCCAGGACGATCGCGTCGTCGGGGAGCAGGTCGTCACCGACCGCCGCGTCACGCGAACTCGCCGCCGACTCGGCCTCGTCGGTGGCCGGACGGGTGGCGGTGGCGGTGCCCGCCGCCGCACCGGTGGCCGCGCCGGCTGCCGCGGACGTGCCGGCCCCCCCGGCCTGACCGCCGCCGCGGTTGGTCTTCTCGAGCAGCTCGACGATCTCGTCGTAGCGGGGGCTGTTCATGAAGTTGTCGACCGAGACGTGGATCGCCGAGCCGGTGCGCGGGCGCGCCCGGTCGGTGAGGTCCTGGTGGGTGACGACGAGATCGAACGTGTCCTCCAGGTTGGCGATGGCCTTGTTGACCACCGTCACGTCGTCGTGCCCCGCCTGCTTGATCTTCTTGCGCAGCACCGAGGCGCCCATCGCCGAGGAGCCCATGCCCGCGTCGCAGGCGAAGACGATCGAGTGGATCGGGCTGCCGTCGGCCTGCTCGGCCGCCGACGCGCCGGTGAGCTGTCCGGCCACCGAGGACTTCTTGCCCTTCATCGACTCCATCTGCGCGGTCGCCGCGCTGAGGTCGCCGTCGTCCTGGCTCTTGTCGGTCTTGAGCAGGAAAGCCGCGACCGCGAAGCTGACGAGGGTCGAGGCCGTCACACCGATGGCGACACCGAGGTAGCTGTCCTGGGTGGCCTGCAGGGCGATGGCGATGATCGAGCCGGGGGCCGCGGGGGCGCGCAGGCCGGCGTCGAAGAATCCGTGGATGAACACACCGGTCATACCACCGGCGATGACGGCGAGGATCAGCTTCGGCTTGGCGAGCACGTACGGGAAGTAGATCTCGTGGATGCCGCCGAAGAAGTGCACGAGGGCCGCGCCCGGCGCGGACGCCCGGGCGACGCCGGTACCGAACACCATGTAGGCCAGCAGGATGCCCAGACCCGGGCCGGGGTTGGCCTCGAGGAGGAAGAGGATCGACTTGCCCTGCTCACCGGCCTGCTGGATACCGAGCGGGGTGAGGACGCCGTGGTTGATGGCGTTGTTGAGGAAGAAGATCTTGGCCGGTTCGATCAGCACCGAGGTGAGCGGCAACAGGCGGTTGTCGACGAGGAAGTTGACGCCACTGCCGAGGAGAGCGACGAGGCGCAGCACCACGGGGGCGAGCAGGAACATGCCGACGACGGCCATGACGGCCGCGAGGATGCCGGCCGAGAAGTTGTTGACGAGCATCTCGAAGCCCGGCTTGATACGGCCGTCGACGAGCCTGTCGAACTTCTTCATCACCCAGGCCGCGAGCGGGCCGAGGATCATCGCGCCCAGGAACATCGGCGCCTGGTAGCCCTCGGTCCACGGGAAGACCGTGGCGGTGTCGACCACCAGCTGGCCGCTGGTGGGGATGATGACACCCATCGTGGCGAACGCACCGACGACGCCGCCGCGGACACCGTGCACGATCGATCCGCCCGCGTAGGCGATGAGCAGGGGGAGGAGGAAGTAGATGCTCGGGTCCACCAGGGTGGCGATCTGAGCGTTGGGGAACGGCCCTACCTCGATGAAGAGAGCCGTGATGAAGCCCCAGGCGATGATCGCGCCGATGTTCGGCATGATCATGTTGGAGAGGAAGGTGCCGAACTGCTGAACCCGGACGCGAGCTGACGTCCGTGGTGCTGTGTCGGCCGTGGCTGTGGTCGCCATGTGCTCGCTCCTGCGGGTTGTGACCCACGCCATCGTGAGGTCTGTGTCTGTGTTTATATCTGCCCGGATCGGTGGGGTCAAGACCCTCTTGACGTCGAAAACAAAAAGGGGCAGGCTTCGAGGCAGGACGACCGACCCCACCGAAGCGGACGGCGACCACGCCTGCCGCGCAGCAAAGGAGCACCGGATGAAGGCCCTACGGTTCTACGCCCCCCAGGATGTCCGTCTCGAAGACGTGCCCGAGCCGGAGTGCGGGCCGAACGAGGTCAAGATCAAGGTCAAGAACTGCTCGACCTGCGGCACCGACGTCAAGATCTTCAACAACGGCCACGTCAACATCACCGGCGTCACCGTCATGGGCCACGAGATCGCAGGTCAGGTCGTCGAGGTCGGCGAGAACGCCCAGGGCGGCTTCGAGGTGGGCGACCGCGTGCAGGTCATCGCCGCCGTACCGTGTGGCGACTGCTACGAGTGCTCCAAGGGGTGGATGGAGGTCTGCCAGAACCAGACCTCGGTCGGCTACCAGTACGACGGCGGGTTCGCCGAGTACATGATCGTTCCCGAGCAGGTGCTCAAGGTCGACGGCCTCAACCGCATCCCCGACAACGTCGGCTACGACGAGGCGTCCGCCCTCGAACCGTTCGCGTGCGCCATCAACGCCCAGGAGCAGCTCGGCATCGAGGAGGGCGACTTCACGGTCGTCTTCGGCGCCGGCCCCATCGGCTGCATGCACATCCGCATCGCCCGCGGCGTGCACAAGGTCGGCCCCATCGTGCTCGTCGACATCAACGCCGAGCGCCTCAAGATGTCGGCCGACGCCGTGAACCCCGACCACGTCATCGACGCCTCGCAGGAGGACGTGGTCGCCAAGATCATGGAGCTCACGGACGGTCGCGGCGCGGACGTCATCATCACCGCCACTCCGGCCAACATCAACCAGGAGCAGGCCATCTCGATGGCCGCCCGTAACGGACGCATCTCCTTCTTCGGCGGTCTGCCCAAGACCGACCCGACGATCTCGTGCGACTCCAACCTCGTCCACTACCGCCAGCTGCACATCCACGGCGCCAACGGCTCCGCGCCGCGCCACCACAAGGCGGCGCTGGAGTACGTGTCCACCGGCCAGATCCCCGTCAAGGACCTCATCACCCGACACGTGCCCCTGGAGAACGTCCTCGAGGCGTTCGACATCGTGCGCAAGGGTGAGGCGATCAAGGTCACCGTCGAGCCCTGACGCGCGACCGACGAGCCCGGCCCGGGATCGCCAGCGCGACGGCGCGGCGCTTCCGGGCCGCGGCGCGTGCGGCCCCGCTCAGGTCGCCTCGGGCGGGGTCGACTGGGGGGACGAATCGACGTCGGATGGAGATCGCCGTGGACAAGGACGCGCGCGAGGGCTCGCACGCGCGCGTCCGCGTAGGGCGGTGGCCGTTCCGGGTCGCGGCCGGCTGGGCCGCGCTGACCACCGTGGCTGTCCTGTACCTCCTCGACCCCACCGGGGTCGGGCAGATCGCGCGGGCCGTGCTCATGGGCGCGTGCTTCCTGACCATGGCCGTGTGCGCCGTCACGCGCCGCTTCGACCCGCCTCGCATCCTGCACGTCGCGGGTGTCGGCGGGCTCATCCTCTTTCCCTCGGTGCTCGATCCGTGGACGAGGTGGCAGGGGGGACCCTTCACGGTCGCCGACCTGTCCCTGCTCTTCGGATCCCTGACACTGACCTGTTGGCTCGTCATGCTCGTCACCTCCTCGGGGGCCAACCGCAGCTGGGAGACCGTGCTCGACACCGGCGCGGCGAGCAACGGGGCCGTCATCGCCTGTTGGGTTCTCCTCATCGGCCCGTGGGCGCACGCGGCGGACCACGGGCCCCTCGTCGTCGTGACCCTGTCCCCGATCTTCGGCGCCATGCTCCTCGCGGCCGCCGGCCTGCTCGCGGTGCGCCTGCGCCGGGTGCCACCACCCCTGTGGTGGGTCATCGGCGCTGCGACGGTGTGGCTGTTCGTCGACCTCCTCCGCCTGCTCGCCCACCACGACATCGTGTCGGTTGCACCGAACGCAGTGGACGTGCTCGCCCTCGTCCCGCCGCTCATGTTCGCCCTGGTGGCGTGCCACCCGCGACTGCAGGAGCTCATGCCGACGCTCGCAGCACCGGCCCGACCGACCGCGGCACGCTGGGGCCCGCGGGTCGTCACCGTCGCCGCGATCGTCGCCCCGGTCGTCCTCGCCATCGGGATCCCCGACCTCAGCACCTTCGATCGTGGTCTGCGGATGGTCACCGTCACCACCCTGTTCATCATGCTCTTCGGGCGCATCGCCTACATGGTGTACGCGCTGGCCGGTGCCGAACGCGAAAGCCGGGAGCGGGCCGTCCGTGAGCCCTTGACCGGGCTGTACAACCGCGGCGCGCTCGTCGAGGCACTGGAGACGCGTCTGCAGTGCGACACCGCCGCGGGCGCCTACACCGTCCTGATCTTTCTCGACTGCGACGACTTCAAACGGGTCAACGACACCTGGGGGCACCGCGCCGGGGACGTCCTGCTCGTCGATGTCGCCGACCGGCTGCGCGGGGTCGCGGCCCCGGCCGACATGGTCGCCCGGCACGGCGGCGACGAGTTCGTCGTCCTCAGCTCGGTCACCGACCTCAGCGAGGGCGAGGCGCTCGCCGAGCGGGTGATGCGGGCGTTCGACGAGCCGCTGAGTATCGGCCAGGGACGCACCCACCCTCTCAGCCCCTCCGTCGGCGCGGCGTTCGTCGCCCCGGGGCGAGACTCGACGGGCGAGGAACTCCTCAGCCGCGCCGACGAGGCCATGTACACCGCGAAACGCCGAGGCAAGGGGCGCGTGGTGTTCGCCGCCGAACACGCAGCTGAGACGCTGAACCGGCGGAGCATCGATCCGGGCGGACGCGCCCTGCCCGCGTGATCTCAGGAGCTCCCCACCTCGGCCGACTGGGCTGGCGACGATGAAGGGAGGGATCGTGACGGGCGAACCTGCGCGCACGATCGATCTCGGCCAGCCCTCACCGCTCATCGCGCGCTACGCCGCGAGCTGGCGGTGGATCGTCGTCGGGTTGTGGGTCGCTGCCCTCGCCGTGGCCGCCATCAGCGTGACCGCGTCCGAGGAGACGGCGCTTCTCGTCGATGCCGTGTTCACCGGCGGGTGCCTGCTCGCCGCCGGCGCCGGTCCTCTCCTGATGCGCGCGACACCGATCAACATCTGGCACGTGGCGAGCATCGGCATGTTCACCATGGCGATCTCGGTCATCGGGCCGTGGGTCGCCTGGAGCGCGGGCCCCTTCGAGTTCACCGACATGTTCGTCCTGCTCGGCTACATGTCCTACAACGCGTTCCTCATCATGCTCGTGCGTCACTCGATGAGCCACATGTGGGTGTCGATCCTCGACACCGGGGCCGCGACGAACGGTGCCGTCCTCGCGCTGTGGGTCCTCGTCGTCGCGCCGCGCGCGCACTCGGCCGACACCGGTGCCCTGGTCATCTGGAGTCTCTACCCCATCCTGGGGCTCGGGACCGTCGGCATCATCGCCCTGCTCGCCCGACGCCTGGGGCGCATCCCGGCCGCGCTCGCATGGCTGCTCGTCGCTGCGCTGTTCTGGATGGGGCGAGACATCTCGCTCTTCATCGTCGGAGACACCACCTCCGGCGCCGTCATGTTGGTCATCGAGGTCCTGGAGATCGCACCCGCAGTCGCGATGGCCCTCGGCCTCTGTCACCCTCGCCTGCAGGAGATGACCCCGAAACCGCGGGTGGCGCGACGCAACCGCTGGTGGGACCAGGCAGTCGCCGTGGTCGCGATCCTCACCCCCGTGGTGATCGCCACGTTCGTGCCCAACTACAGCGACGCCGACCGGTTCCTGCGCAGCGGTAACGTCGCCATCCTGCTGGGGATGCTCTTCGGGCGGCTGGCGTACACGATGTGGGCGCTGCGCAGCGCCGAACAGGAAACCCGGGAACGCGCTGTCCGCGACCCGCTGACCGGGCTGCTCAACCGCGGTGCCCTCTTCGCGGCGCTGGAGCAGCGCCTGGCCCGCGACCGGCGCAGTGGACAGCACACCCTGGTGCTCTTTCTCGACTGCGACGATTTCAAGCGCGTCAACGACACGTGGGGGCACCGCGCGGGCGACACCCTGCTCATCGACCTGGCCAGGAGACTCCCGCGCGCGCTGCGCGACGAGGACCTCATCGCCCGCCACGGCGGGGATGAGTTCGTCGTCGTGTCCTCGGTGTCCGACGGCGCGAGCGCACGCGCGGTCGCCGCACGGGTCCATGCCGCGTTCAGCGAGCCGTTGCGGATCCTGCCCGACCGCACCCATCAGCTCAGCCCCTCCATCGGCGCGGCCTTCGCCGCCCCCGACGAGGACTGCAGCGGCGACGCGCTCATCGGTCGCGCCGACGCCGCGATGTACGCGGCGAAGCGGCAGGGCAAAGGCCGGGTGGCATTCTTCGACACCGTCCTCGCGCAGGAGGGCAGGCGTCGTCAGGAGATCGGCGACCGACTGGGCCTGCTGGAGGCGGACGCCGTCGACATCGTCCTGCACCCCATCATGGGCGGGGCCGGGTACACGAGGCTGCTCGGCTGGGAGGCCCTCGCCCGCTGGAACGACCCGCAGCTCGGCGAGGTGTCGCCGGAGGAGTTCGTGCCCGTCGCCGAAGGGCTGGGCCTCGCGGGGGCGATGGGGGAGATCGTGCTGCGCCGGGCCTGCGCCGAGGTCGCGTCGGCTCGCGCCGCGGGTGCGGAGGCCGCCTTCGTCGCCGTCGACGTGTCGCCCACGCACCTCGTGGAACCGGGGTTCGCCGACCTCGTCCGCGGCGTGCTCGCCGACGCCGGCGTGCCGCCCTGCGCGCTGCGCCTGGAGATCACCGAGTCGGTGCTGGCCTCGAACACCGCACCGCTGGCTGTCGTCGAGGAGTTGAGAGCCCTCGGGGTGAGGTTCTGCGTCGACGACTTCGGCAGCGGCTACGCCTCGTTGGCGGCGTTGCTGCGCTGGCCCGTCGACTGCGTCAAGCTCGATCCCTCCCTCGTGCGCGACATCGCCGACCATGACCCCGCGCGGCGCCGCCTCGCTGCCATCCTGACGCTCGTGCGCAGTCTCGACATCACCGACATCGTCGCCGAGGGGGTCGACACCCAGGCCCAGGTGCGTGTCCTCGCGGATCTCGAGTGTCCGGCGCTGCAAGGGGGCCTGTATGCCCCTCCCGCATCGACGTGGCTGGACGCGTGCGACCAGCCCGAGAGCGACGACGTCCGGGCATGATCGCTGCACGGACGTGCGAGGACGATGGGCCGCGCTCGACGAACCCCCTCGCCGCCGACGTGACCTCGGGGGCCCGACGCCGCCGCCGCGGGGGGCGCCCGCAGAGTCGCCCGATCCTCATCGGCCTGGTCGTCCTCTTCTCGGTCATCTCCGCGTGGTACCTGCTCGACCCGGACGGCGGTGTCGTCTACGTCCACGGCGCCGCCATCGGCGGCTGCGTCGTGGCGATGATCTGCGGGCCGCTGCTGCGCCGGGACGCCCGTCCGCGCCGCCTCTACTCGATGCCAGCCCTCGCCGGGGCGTTCCTCCTTCCGACGCTCCTGCAGCCGTGGATCGCCTGGCAGCTCGGCCCGTTCCAGGCCTCCGACCTGATGTTCCTGGCGGCCTACTCCACCTTCATCTGCTGGCTCATGCTCCTCGCACGGTTCGGGGCGTCGGAGCACACGTGGGTGTCCGAACTCGACGCCGGCGCCGCGTGGGTCGGCGTCATCCTCGCGCTGTGGACCTTCGTCCTCGGCCCGATCGCGACCTCCGAGGAGCTCTCCACCGAGGGCATCTGGCTGTTCTACCCCCCGCTCGACCTCATCCTGCTCGCCTTCGCCGCGGTGCTGGCGATCCGATTGGGCAGAGTGCCCCGCGCCCTGCGCGCCTTCGTGGTGGCATCGGTGCTGTGGCTCGTCGCCGACACCGGTTACGCGCTGATCGGGCGGGCCGGGGTGGTCGGCGTCCCCATCCTCGAAGTGGTGGACCTGTGGGCCTACCTCGCCTTCGCCGTCGCCCTGTGCCACCCGGGCCTGGGGGAGATGACCCCGCCCCCGCGGGAGGAAAGGCGCCGCAGAGGCAACCGGGTCGTCGTCGTCGGCATCGTCATCGCGCCCGTCGTGCTCGCGATCGGTGTGCCCAACACGGGGGACGCCGACCGGTTCGCGCGCACCCTGCTCGTCCTCATCCTGCTCACGCTCGTGTTCACCCGCCTCGCCTTCACGGTGCGGGCGTTGGCTGCCGCCGAGAAGGACACGCGCGAATGGGCCATCCGGGACCCCCTCACCGGGCTGCTCAACCGGGGTGCGCTCCTGGAGGCCGCCGACGACAGACTCGCCCGCGACGCGGCCCGCGGGCGCGCCACCCTCCTGCTCTTCCTCGACTGCGACGACTTCAAGCGCGTGAACGACACGTGGGGCCATCAGGCCGGGGACACGCTGCTCATCGACCTCGCCGGTCGACTCCGCGCCACCCTGGACCCCGCCGACGACATCGCCCGACACGGCGGCGACGAGTTCGTCGTCCTTGCCTCCGTCACCGACCGCGCAGACGGCGAAGCTCGCATCGAGGCTGTACAGCGGGCGTTCGACGCGCCGCTGCAGATCCTGCCCGACCGCCGCCACCACCTCACCCCCTCGATCGGGGCCGCCTGGTCCGGGCGCGGCGACCGCCTCACCACGAACACGCTGCTCGAACGCGCCGACGCCGCCATGTACACGGCCAAGCAGAGCGGCAAGGGCCGGGCCGTGTTCTTCGACGACACGCTCGCCGAGCACAGCCGCCGACGCGCCGAGGTGGGCGACCGGCTCGAGCAGGTCATCGCCGACGACCCGTTCCACATCGACCTCCAGCCGGTCATGGGTGGTCCGGGGTACACGCGCGTTCTGGGCTGGGAGGCGCTCGCCCGGTGGCACGACCCCGAGCTGGGTGCTGTCCCGCCCGAGGTGTTCGTGTCCGTCGCCGAAGACCTCGGCCTCGTCGGCCTTCTCGGCGATCTCATCCTGCGGCGCGCCTGCGCCGACATCGCCGCGCGACGTGAGCTTCACGGCCCGGACGTCTGGATCGCGGTCAACGTCTCGCCGACGCAGGTGAGCGAACCCGCCTACGCCGACATGGTTCGCGCGGCTCTGGGCGAAAGCGGAGTCCCCTCGTCCTCGCTGCGTCTCGAGCTCACCGAATCCGTGCTCACCGTCGACACCGTGGGGGTCCGCGCTGCCCTGGAGGCGTTGCAGACCTCCGGCGTGACGATCTGCATCGACGACTTCGGTACCGGGTACGCCTCCCTCACCACCCTGCTTCGATGGCCGGTCGACTGCGTCAAGATCGACCGGTCCCTCGTCGGTTCGATCGACACCGACGCTGCGGCCCGCACCCGGCTGGCCGCCGTCATGGCGTTGGTGCGCAGCCTCGACATCGCGCACATGGTGGCCGAGGGCGTGGAGACCGACGCCCAGGCCCGCATCCTCGCCGGGCTCGGCTGCCCCGCGGTGCAGGGGTGGCTCTACGGCCGTCCTGCACCCAGCACCTCAACACGCCAGTGACTTTCGGACCTGCACACCGCCGAGCATCTGTGCCGAGAATGTGTCGCAAACCAGACGTGAACGGGGGAGGACTCGTGGAGGCAGGGCACGACACGTCGGTGCGTCGGCGCATCGTGGCCAGAGTGCCCGTCCTCGTCCCGGTCGCGTGGGCCCTGACCGTGGCCGTGACGACGGCAGCGCCGAGCGGACCGGCGGGCGTGGGGCAAGCGGTGTTCCAGGCGGGGTGCTGGGCAGCGGTCGCGCTCGCTGCCTTCGTGCAGTACTTTCCCTGGCGCCACGTCCTCCACCTCGCGACCCTGGCGGCCGTGTGCATGGTTCCGGTGCTCATCGAGCCCTGGGCGAGCCGGCCTCTCGGCCGCTACACCGTCGCCGACATCTCGTCCTTGTTCGCCATCCTGGCGCTCATCTGCCTGCTCGCGACCATCGCGTCCGCACTCGACGAGGGAGCGTGGGCGGGCATCCTCGACATCGCCGCTGCGGCGATCGGCATCCTGCTCGCGATCTGGGTGCTCATCGTCGTGCCGCGGCTGGGCGCCGACCCCGCACTCGTCATGGGGACCGCCCGCGGCGCCGGGTACGCCCACACCGTGCTCGCCGCGTCGCTGCTCGCTCTGCGGCTTCGGGCGATGCCGCCTCCGTTGGCGTGGATCGGTGTCGCGGGGCTCGCCTGGTTCGTCGCCGAGGTCGGCCACTTTCTCATCCGCATCGACGCCGCAGCACCGCCCACCGCTCTGCTGACGGCGGCCCACCTGCTCGGCTCCGCGGCCCTCGTGCTGGCGTTCTGGCACCCGGCCCTGCCGGCCCTCATCCCCACGCTGCCACGCGCGTCACGCGGCTGGCGGAGGTCGCGGCTCGGGCTGGCCGTGGTCGCCGTCGTCGCCCCCATCGTGCTCGCCGCCCTGGTCCCCGACGTGAGCGACGCCGACCGCGGACTGCGCACCATGCTGGCCGCCCTGCTGCTGGGCCTCCTGTTCGCGCGCCTCTCGATCCTGCTCATGATGCTCGTCGGCGTCGAACGGGAGAACCGCCGTCGCGCGCACACCGACCCCCTCACCGGGTTGCTGAACCGCGGCGGCGCGTGGGACGCCCTCGCCGAGCGGCTTGTACGCGACCGGGACCAGGGACGCCACACCGTTCTCGTCTTCCTCGACTGCGACGACTTCAAGCAGGTCAACGACACGTGGGGGCACGACGCCGGCGACACCCTGCTCATCGACCTCGCGGGCCGGCTGCGCGCCGCGACGGGGCCGAACGACGCCGTGGCGCGCCAGGGCGGCGACGAGTTCGTCATCGTGTCCTCCGTCGACGACCCCGCCGATGCCCATCAGCTCGTCGCCCGCGTGCACGCGGTGTTCGCCGAACCCTTGAGCATCCTGCCCGGACGCACCCACAAGACGTCCTCCTCGATCGGCGCCGCCTGCGCGTCACCGCACGACCCGGTCACCGCGACCGACCTCGTCGCCCGCGCCGACGCCGCCATGTACGCGGCGAAACGTCGAGGAAAGGGCCGCGCCTGCTTCGTCGACGAGCAGACGCAGGACGAACGCCACCGCCGCGCCGTCGCGGATCGCCTCGGCCCGGCCCTCGAACGGGGTGCCATCGACCTCGTGATGCAGCCGATCATGGGTGGCACGGGATACACCCACCTGCTCGGCTGGGAGGCGCTGGCCCGCTGGCAGGACGACGCGCTCGGGTGCATCGATGCCGACGTGTTCATCCCCGTCGCGGAAGAGTGGGGCCTGATCCACCACCTCGGCGACCTCGTCCTCTCCTCGGCCTGCCGCCACGCCGCCGACGTGCAGCGCGCCGGCGGCACGGGATTCGTGTCCGTCAACGTCTCCCCGATGCAGCTCACGCCCGATGTCGTCGACACCGTGCGCGACGCCCTCACGAGCCACGGGCTGACCCCGAGCGCGCTGCGACTGGAGGTGACCGAGTCGGTCTTCGTCCAGGACTCACCCGCCGTCGAGGTGCTGCAAGACATCCGCGCCCTCGGCGTGCAGGTCTACCTCGACGACGTCGGGTCGGGGTACGCCTCCCTCACCAGGCTGATGCGCTGGCCCGTCGACGCCATCAAGCTCGGGCGGCCGCTCGTCGAACCCCTGCCCGAGCAGTCCGCGAGCCGGCGTCTCGCCGCGCTGCTCGCCCTCGCCCACGGTCTCGGGATCGAGGACATCGTGGCCGAAGGTGTCGAGACCCCCGAGCAGGCGCAGGTGCTCTCCGACCTCGGGTGCTCGGCCGTCCAAGGCTGGTTGTACGGCAAGCCCGAGCCCGTCCCCGTCACCGGCGCAGCACCCGCGCACGCTGCCCAAGCCCACGACAGGGGTGAGCGGTGACCGACGCCCACCGTCCCGACGCTGTCGCCACGCCTCCGCCGACGCCCTGGGCAGGCGTGGCCGGGGAGCGGCGCTGGCGGCGCGTCGTGCCGGTGGTGTGGATCGCGTTCGCGCTGATCGCGGCCACGATGGTCACCTTTCGGGGTGACGTCGCCCGCAGCGGCTACGCGTTCGTCGTCGGCTCGTGCATGATCGCCATGGCCCTCGGCCCCCATCTGCGCGGAGCGCGCCCCCGCGTCATCTGGTACACCACCACCCTTGCCGCGCTGCTCATGGCGCCATCGGCCGTGCGCTTCTGGACCCCCTGGAAGATCGGGCCCTTCGAGTTCGGCGACGCGTTCGTGCTGCCGGCCACCATCGCCCTCCTCACCTGGGGCATCATGCTGCTGCGGGCGTCCCGCACGCACGTGTGGGTGTCGATCCTCGACAGCGGGGCCGCCACGACGAGCACCGTCCTGCTCCTCTGGGTCGTGCTGTTCGCGCCGTTGCGCGACGACGGCCGCCTCGTGAGCGACGTCCTCTGGAGCCTCTACCCGGCCCTCGACCTCGCCTTCGCCGTCGTGCTCGTCCTCCTCCGGCTGCGTCTGCGACGGTGCCCCGCCCCCTTGGGGTGGCTCGCCCTCACGGCCGCGCTCTGGCTCATCCTCGACCTCTCCTACCTCGTCCTGCCGGAGCAGATCCCCGACGCGGCCGGCGTCACCATCGACATCCTCGACCTCACCCCGCACCTCACCCTGGCGCTCGCCTTCTGCCACCCCCGTGTGCACGAGCTCGTCCCGCCACCGCCCCGGCGGGGGGAACGCCGCGCGTGGGGGCGGGGCGCGTTCATGGGCATCGTCATGACCCCGGTGATCATCGCCCTCGCACTCGACGACGCGAGCGACCTCGACCGGCAGTTGCGCGCCGGCCTGATCGCCATCCTCCTCGCGCTCCTCATCGCGCGGTTGGCGCACATGATGTGGAGCCTGGCCCGTGCCGGGCACGACCTGCAGGAACAAGCTAGGCGTGACCCGCTGACAGGGCTGCTCAACCGTGGCGCGATGATCCAGGCCATCGAGGAGCACCTCGAGCGCGACCGCGCTCGCGGGCGCGCGACCGTGCTGCTGTTCCTCGACTGTGACGACTTCAAGAAGGTCAACGACACGTGGGGACACCACGCGGGGGACACCCTGCTCATCGACCTCGCGGAGCGTCTTCGCGCCGTCATTCCCGACGGGGTCGTGGCACGCCACGGAGGCGACGAGTTCGTCGTCCTCACCTCGGTCACGTCGGCGCAGGAGGCCCGCGCCGTGGCCGAACGCGTCCACGGGGTGTGCCGCACCCCGCTCGCGATCGGACCGAGACGCACCCACCCGCTCACCCCGTCGGTGGGGGTCGCGACCGTGTGGCCCGACGACGAGTGCAGCGTCGCCGAGGTGCTGACACGCGCCGACATGGCGATGTACGAAGCCAAGAGGCTCGGCAAGGGACGCGTCGTCCACCTCGACGAGTCCCTCGCCGCCGCCAGCCGTCGTGACGCCGCCGTGGGCGATCACCTCGACCGGCGTCTGCGCGACGTGGGCGTCGACCTCCACCCGATCCTCGCGACGTCCATCGTCGGCTTCCGGGCGCGAATTCGCTGGCAGGACGAGGAGGTGGGGGAGGTGCCGCCGGACGTGTTCGTGCCGGTCGCCGACGACCTCGGGCTCGGCGTCGACCTCGTCGTGAACGTGCTGGAGCGGGCGTGCAGCGACCTGGCCGAGCGACACGCGGACCACCCCGAGGCGTTCGTCGTCGTGGACGTGACCCGCGCGCAGGTCACCGACACGGGTTTCGTCGCCCGCGTCGCCGCGGTCGTCCGGGCGAGCGACGTTCCACCCGAGGCCGTCTGGCTGGCCGTCCCCGAATCCGTGCTGGCCGGTACACCGACGCCGATCCTGCCGACCCTGTCGGCCCTGCGCGACCTCGGGGTACGCGTGTGCCTCGCGGGGTTCGGCACCGGTGACGCGTCGGTGACGACCCTCGTCCAGACGCAGTGCGACGCCGTGCGCATCGACGCCTCACTCGTCGTCGACGTGGACCACGACGAGGGCGCCCGTCAGCGCCTGAGCGCGATCCTTGAGTTCGTCCGCAGCCTCGACACGCCGTGCATCCTCGCCGAGGCCACCGACGCCGCCCAGGCCGCCACGCTCATCGACCTGGGCTGCGACGCGGTCTGCCTCGACGCCGTGCCGTCCCGCCCGAGCACACACTGAGGTCGGCTGTCGCGCCTCGTGCGCTCGGGATGTCGGGGCGGCTCAGTTCTTGGGCGGCGGCGGCACGAGTTCGGCGTCGCGCACCTCGACGTGCTCGGCGCTCGCGTACGTGATGTCGCCCTCGATGCGGCCCGTAGCGCGCAGGTCGGCCTCGACGGCTCGGACCTGCCGAAGCGCTGCGTCCGGGCCGGCGATCGTCACCGAGGTGACGGTGGCGCGCATGCCGACCTTGGCGTCGGACTTGGCCCGGCGCACCCCTCCCAACACCTGACCGACGGCGGTGAGCATCGCGGGGTCACCGGCGGTGTCGGTCGCGACCTCGT
This sequence comes from Mobilicoccus sp., assembly GCA_030538585.1. Lineage (GTDB taxonomy): Bacteria > Actinomycetota > Actinomycetes > Actinomycetales > Dermatophilaceae > Mobilicoccus. The sequence goes on along the minus strand of JAUNTP010000033.1, from coordinate 4,673 downwards.
CGGCCTGCGGCCAGGGGGCACGGTGCACCGATCCGGTACGCCACCAGCTCCAGACCTCCTCGGTCGCGAACGGCAAGACCGGGGCGAGCAGGCGAAGCACCACGTCGAGGGCGAGGCGCAGTGCAGCGCGGGCGCTGCGCGTGGCCGCATCGATGACCTCACCGTCGCCCTCACCGTAGGCGCGGGCCTTGACGAGCTCGAGGTAGTCGTCGCAGAACGTCCAGAAGAACGTCTCGGTGACCTCCAGGGCGCGGGTGTGGTCGTAGCCCTCGTACCCGGCGGTGGCTTGCTCGATGACCCTGGCCAGGGTGGCGAGCATCGCCCGGTCGATCGGCTCGGTGACGAGCCCGAGCAGGTGGTGCAGGCAGTTGTCGGCGCCGCACCCGGGGTCATCATGAGTGCTGTCCGCGGCCTCTACCGTCGGGAAGGAGAGGACGAACTTGCTCGCGTTCAGCACCTTCATTGCGAGGCGCCGCCCGACCTTCATCTGGCCGGTGTCGAACGCCGCGTCGGTGCCGAGGCGCGCCGAGGCCGCCCAGTAGCGCACCGCGTCGGAGCCGTGCTGGTCGAGCATGCCCTCGGGGGTCTCGGTGTTGCCCTTGGACTTGCTCATCTTCTTGCGGTCGGGGTCGAGGATCCACCCCGAGATCGCCGCGTGCGTCCACGGCACGTCCTGGTGCAGATGATGGCCGCGCACGACCGTCGAGAACAGCCAGGTGCGGATGATGTCCTGGCCCTGCGGACGCAGGTCCATCGGGAACAGCGCCGCGAACAGCTCGGGGTCGCCGTCGTACTCGCCCCACCCGGTCGTGATCTGCGGGGACAGCGAACTCGTGGCCCACGTGTCCATGACGTCGGGATCGCCGGTGAACCCACCCGGCACATCGCGCTGCTCGGCGGTGAACCCCTCCGGCACGTCGGCCGACGGGTCGATCGGCAACCGGCTGATCGGCGGGACGAGCGGCGCGTCGTGATCGGGCTCGCCGTGCTCATCGACGCGGTACCAGAGCGGGATCGGCACCCCGAAGAACCGCTGACGGCTGATGAGCCAGTCGCCGTTGAGGCCGTTCACCCAGTTCTCGTAGCGCACGCGCATGAAGTCGGGGTGGAACGCGATCTGCGTGCCACGATCGATGAGCGCCTCGCGCAGGTCGGCATCCCGGCCACCGTTGCGGATGTACCACTGACGGCTGGTGACGATCTCGAGCGGCTTGTCGCCCCGCTCGTAGAAGTTGGCCTTGCGCTGGGTCGCCTTCGGCTCCCCGTCAAGGACGCCCGAGGCGACCAGGGCCTCGACGACCGCCTTGCGCGCCCCGAAGGTGCTCTGGCCGGCGACGCGCTCGGCGTAGAACGCTGCGCCCTCGCCGCTCAGCCACTCGGGGGTCTCGGCGAGCATCCGGCCCGTGCGGCCCACGAGGGAGCGCGTCGGGAGTTGCAGCTCGCGCCACCAGATGACGTCGGTGAGGTCACCGAACGTGCAGCACATGGCGATGCCTGCACCCTTGTCCATCTCGGCACCCGGGTGGGCCAGCACGGGCAGCTCGACGCCGAACACCGGGCTCGTCACGGTCGTACCGAAGAGCGACTGGTACCGCTCGTCGTCGGGGTGGGCGATGAGCGCCACGCACGAGGGCAGGAGTTCGGGACGGGTGGTCTCGATGTACACCGGTTCGGGACTCGTCTCGCCGGTGCTGCCCTCGCCTGCGGTGCGGTGGAACGCCACCCGGTGGTAGTGCCCCGGGTAGTCACGGGCCTCGAGCTCGGCCTGGGCCACAGCGGTCTGGTACGTGACGTCCCAGAGCCCGGGCGCCTCGGACTGGTAGGCGTGTCCCGCCGCGAGGTGCTCGAGGAAGGCCTGCTGGCTCACCGCCCGGCTGCGGTCGTCGATGGTGCGGTAGGTGATGTCCCAGTCGACCGAGAGCCCGAGGCGGCGCCACAGCCGCTCGAAGGCCTTCTCGTCCTCGACGGTGCGCTCGTCGCACAGCTCGATGAAGTTCGCGCGGCTCACGGCCTCCTGCTTGGAGGCGTCCTTGACGTCCTTGGCGGGCATGTCGCCGCGGAACTTCGGCTCGTAGTTCTCCACGTACGGCACCGAGGAGTCACCGCGCACGCCGTAGTAGTTCTGCACCCGCTTCTCGGTCGGCAGGCCGTTGTCGTCCCACCCCATGGGGTAGAACACCTCGCGACCGCGCATGCGCTGGTAGCGGGCGACGCAGTCGGTGTGTGTGTAGGAGAACACGTGCCCCACGTGCAGCGAGCCGCTCGCGGTGGGCGGCGGGGTGTCGATGGCGTACACCTGCTCCCGCGGCGCCGACAGGGCGCGCTCACGGTCGAATCGGTAGGTGCCCTCGTTCGCCCATACCTCGACCCAGCGGTCCTCCAGGCCGTCGACGGACGGCTTGTCGGGAATCGCGGGTGTGCTCGGGCGCGCGGGGGTGTCGGTCATGGTCGCCATTGTTCCAGAGGCGACCGACACGTCATCGCCGCCTGGCGGAGCGTCCGCCGCGGACGCCTCGACCCGACGGTTCTCAGCGGAGCTTCAGGGACGGCCCGATTTCGTTCCGCATCATGAGACGGTCCGCCCGTTCGTCGTGCATAGGTGCCGTTCGTCGCGCCGAACGGGCATTTTTCCCACCTTCGATCCCAACCTCACCCACCCCGTGGCGCACGTCACACATCCTTCGGCCATGGAGAACTTGAGAAGCGGCGCCTTCCTCGCCGCCGCCGAGACCGAGACCGAGCAGAGTTTGTCGCGGGTCGAGGATGCGATCAACAACGTGTTCCAGCCGCTCACGGACTGGGCCTCGACCATCATCTTCTTCCGGGTGCCCCTACCCGGTTTCGAGGTCCCGTTCGTCGTCCTGTGGCTGATCTTCTGGTCAGTGGCGATCACCATCTACCTGGGCTTCATCCAGGTACGCGGCCTCAAGACCGCCGCCGAAGTGATCCGGGGGCGCTACTCCCACAAGGACGACCCCGGTGAGATCACCCACTTCCAAGCTCTCAGCTCCGCCCTCTCGGGCACCGTCGGCCTCGGCAACATCGCCGGTGTGGCCGTCGCCGTCACCATCGGTGGTCCCGGCGCCACGTTCTGGATGATTCTCGCCGGCCTGTTCGGCATGGCCTCGAAGTTCGCCGAGTGCACCCTCGGGGTGAAGTACCGCAACGTTCACGAGGACGGGTCGGTCTCCGGCGGCGCGTTCCAGTACCTGCCCATCGCGTTCAAGCCGTTCGGCTCGCTGCCCGCCAAGATCCTCACCGGCATCTTCGCCATCGCGATCCTCTTCTTCGGTGGCGCGGGCGGCAACATGTTCCAGGCCAACCAGACCTACACGATCGTGCGCGACACCATCGGCGGCGAGGACGGGTTCCTGGGCGGCCCCGGCGCGTCGCTGATGTTCGGTCTGCTGCTCGCCTTCGGTGTCGCCATCGTCATCATCGGCGGCGTCCGCTCCATCGGCCGGGTGACCTCCAAGCTCGTCCCCGGCATGGGCATCCTCTACCTGCTCTCCTGCGCCATCGTCATCGCCGTCAACATCAACCACGTCCCGGCCGCCTTCGCCGCGATCATCGACGGCGCGTTCAACCCCACCGGTGTCGCCGGCGGTGTCCTCGGTGTCCTCATCATCGGCTTCCAGCGCGCCGCGTTCTCCAACGAGGCCGGGCTCGGCTCGGCCCCGATCGCGCACTCCGCCGTCAAGACCCGCCGTCCGGTCTCCGAGGGCTTCGTCGCCCTGTGGGAGCCGTTCGTCGACACCGTCATCATCTGCACCTTCACCGCGCTGACGATCATCATCGCCCAGCCCCAGCTGTGGCTCGACCTGCGCTCGGGCATCGAGGCCGGTGAGGACGTCGGTATCGGTGGCGTCCAGGTGACCGCCGCCGCGTTCGACACGTTCATGCCGGGCTGGAGCATCTTCCTCATGATCGCCGTGGCCCTCTTCGCCTACTCCACGCTCATCACCTGGGCGTACTACGGTGAGAAGGCCTGGCACTACCTCTTCGGGCGCAGCAAGGCCGGCACGACGGTCTACCGCGTCCTGTTCTGCATGTTCACCGTGGCGGGCGCCGTCCTCACCCTCGAGGCCGTGCTCGACTTCGCCGACTCCTTCCTCTTCGTCTGCGCGTTCGTCAACCTCCTCGGTGTGGCGATGTTGCTGCCGAAGATCCGCGAGGAGATGAAGCTCTACCTCCAGGACCGCAAGGAGGGCAAGCTCGCCTACCTCGGTACCGGGGAGCGCTCCACCGACGCCGACGTCGCCGCGCGCGAAGACGGCATCGATCACTGACCCCTGAGATCGTCGATGCCCGCCCCCACATGGGGGCGGGCATCGTCGTGTGCGGGCCGTGCGTCGGGGTGCCGAGCGTCAGGAGCGAACGAGGCGGACCAGTCGGCGGAGCCAGGCGGGTCGGGCCGAACCCGAGCGCCGCAGGTGCACGATGCGGGCGCGCGCATCGGTGGAGGGTACGAGCAGAGCCGTCATCCACGCGCCCTGCGCGATCCGCTGCCACGTCGGCAGGTTCGACTGGGCCAGTCGCGCGAGGTAGCGCGCCAGCATCACGGGTCGCGGCCGCATGTGGCTGAGCCCGTCGCGGATGAGGGTCCGCTCGAGGAGGAACAGGGGGGTGCGGTCGCCGTACGGGGGCCGGTCGTGCCCCATGACCCGCGCAGC
>JAUNTP010000252.1 GCA_030538585.1 Mobilicoccus sp. | reverse complement strand
AGGCCTCCGGGTCGCGCTCCTCCAGATCGCTCAGCGCGCGGGCTTCTCGTGAACGGGTCAACGCCTCAGCGATCGCCACCCCACGCCCGGTCAACCACGCGGTGATCCGCTCGTGCTTCTCAAGCTCTGACAGCAGCGCGTCATCACTGAGGTCGGTGAAGATCTCGGGTGCGACTGAGTCACCGAAACCCCATTCCGCGGGAGGGTCCAAGAGGGCCGTAGTGGCGCTCGCCGTCATCGCGCGCCCCCTTCGGCGTCGCCGTGAATGATGCCCTCATCCTATCACTCATCAGCCCTCAAAGACAATGCTCACGACACACTTATTCCGATGTTTGTTCGGCCAGGACGAGAGCCGACGAGATGTGAGGCGAGCCCGTCAAGATCTGCCGCTCTGATGCACTCGTGGGCCGGACGAATGCGGTGGGGCACGGTGGTCTCGAGACGTCGCTGCGCTCCTCCTCGACCAACGAGGATGTGAGGCCATCGCCTCCGCGCCCACCACCCACCGTTGGTCGAGGAGCGAAGCGTCTCGAGACCACCGCCCGCGTAACTGCGATAGTCCGCAATGGTCTCGAGACGTCGCTGCGCTCCTCCTCGACCAACGAGGATGTGAGGCCATCGCCTCCGCGCCCACCACCCACCGTTGGTCGAGGAGCGAAGCGTCTCGAGACCACCGCCCGCGTAACTGCGATAGTCCGCAATGGTCTCGAGACGTCGCTGCGCTCCTCCTCGACCAACGGGCGGTGGAGGTTGCGGGGCGACGGTCGTGTCAGGGCACGTTGACGGGAGGGACGAAGGGGGCTGGTTGGGGGTCGAGAGCAGGCACGTCGATCTCGATGACCGAGGGGCCGGTGCGGCGCAGGGCCGCGGCGAGGGCGTCGTCGAACGCCTCAGGGTCGCCGACGCGGGCATGCGGCAGACCGAACGCGTCGGCGAGCGCAGAAAGGTTCGGGGTCATGAGGTCGACACCGCGCCGGTCGGCGCCGCGTTCGGTCTGCATGTGGCGCAGCACGCCGTAACCGCCGTCGTTGAACACGACGAGCACGACCTGCGGTCCCTCCCCCGCGAGGGTCGCGAGTTCACCGAGGTGCACGGCGAGTCCGCCGTCGCCGACCATCGCGAGGGTCGGCACGTCCGGTGCGGCGACACCCGCGCCGATGGCCATCGCCAGCCCTTGCCCGATACCGCCCCCGGCGGCGAAGACGTTGGTGGTCGGGTCGTACACGGCCAGCAGCCGGTTGCCCCACGAGCTGCCCGGGATCGTCACGTCGCGGACCAGCGGCGCCGCCCTCGGGAGACGGCTGCGGATCGAGTCGCAGATCGCGACATAGGCACCGATGTCGGTGCGGTGTGCCGCGCGGGCTGCCTCGGCGGCGGTGCGCACCTGGTCGGCCCAGCCGTCATGAGTGGCGACCTCGAGGTCGGACAGCGCGTCGAGCAGCGCGGGGATCGCCTCGATGGTATCGGCGTGCAGCCCCACCGTCACGGGGTAGTTGCGGCCAATACCTTCGGACTCGAGGTCGATCTGCACGTGGTTCTCGGGGAGCGGGAGCTGAAAGTTCTGGGTCTCGTGCCCGCGCAGGTGGCTGCCGACGGTGAGCAGGCAGTCGCTCTGCTCGATGAGCCCGCGGAGTTCGTCGGTGGTGGTGAAGTTGCCGATGAGCAGCGGGTGGTCCTCGGGCACCGAGCCTCGCCCGTTCGCGCCGGTGAGCACGCCGGCGCCCCACATCTCGGCGAGGCGGGTCAGCGCGGGCCCGACTCGGGTGGCGCCGCCCCCGGCCCAGATGAGGGGCCGCTGCGCCTTGCTGAGCACCCGCGCGGCCCGCTCGATGTCGCGCTTCGCGCCGGTCTTGCGGCGGGGTTCGGAGGTCGTCACCGCCACCTGGTCGCGCGGGTCGGCGGTGTACTGCAGGTCGATGGGCCAGTCGACGCTCACCGGCTGGTGGGGCGCAGCGGCGAGGCCGTGGACGGCCTCGGTGAGGACGCGGCGCGCGTGGCTCGCGCGTTCGATCCGCAGGGCCGTCCCGGACACGGCGCCGAGCATCTCGAGCTGGCGGGGTACCTCGTGGTAGACGCCGCGGTTTTCTCCGAGAAAGGTGGAGTCGACGTTGCCGGTGACGTGCAGCACCCGACTCCCCGCGGTGAGCGCTTCCAGCATCGCCCCGGCCGCGTTGCCGGCGCCGGTGCCGGTGGACGTCAGCGCGACGCCGATCCGTCCCGTCGCGCGGGCGTAGCCGTCGGCCGCGTTGACCGCCGCCGCCTCGTGACGCACCGGCACGAACCGCAGGTCACGGTCCACGGCCTCGACCAGGGGCGCGTTGTGGATGCTGATGACCCCGAACGCGACCTCGACCCCCTCGGCCCGCATGAGCTCGACGAGGATGTCGCCGCCGGTGGGCCCGCCGGAGTCCATCTGAGAGGTGGGGATCTCATGGGCCTCGGTGGTGGTGTGCTCCTCGACCATGACCGTCCTCCAAACGCTGCCGGCGGGACGACAGACGCCGATCCCTCGAACCTAGAACGTATCTCCCTGTCCTCCGAAACCGTCGGTTGACGGGTGCTCAGACGCGCAGGCCGAGGACGTCGAGGGTGTCGCGGTGTCGGCGGACTCCCGCGTCGACGACCTGGGGATGCTCGGCGTACCAGGCGAGCTGGGCTGCAGCGACCTTCTGCTCCGTGAACTGCCGACCCTCGTGGCGCCAGCCCCCGCGCGCGGCGCCCCGTCCAGGTCGAGCGCCGCCAGGGTGGCGGCGCTCACGGGGGCGGTGGTGGTCGACAGGAGCACGCGCCCCGGATCCTGCACCGTGCCTGTCAGGCCCAGCCGGGCGAGGGCCTGCTCGGCGACGCCGATGAGCACGGGGTTCTGCGGATGGTTGATCGTCCACGCCGCCTGCGCCCCAGTCCGGTCGAACAGGGAGAGCGCGTCGACCGTGCCGTGGTGGTCCTGCCGGATCCGCAGCTGTTCGGCAGAGATCTCCCGCACGGCACGCACGGCGTCGGCCGACGGCTCCCTGAGGTCGGCCTCGGCCTCACCCCGCGCGGCCGACGCGAGCACCCGCAGGTCGTGGTACGGGACCACCGGCGGATCACCGACGCCGCTCGCTCGGACGATGGCGTGCGTCGGCATGAGCGCGCTCCAGCGCAACACCGGCACCCGCGCCACACATGCCGATCTCGGAAGCAGCGCTGTGATCTGCGCGGTTCCCAGCGGCAGGTCGCGGTAGTCGTCGACGATCGGTTGGGTGACGAGGTAGGAGGTGCGCCGCATGAGGGCGTGGAAGTCCGCAACGTCCTGCGCCTCCAACTCGAACACAGGCGGCACCCTGACCGACGCGACCTCATCGCCGAGAGCTGCATCGCAGAGCACCCGCAGCGATTCGGCCTGGCAGTTGCCGTGGACGACGAGCAGCGGTCGGTCGCCGTGCCCACCGCGCGAGATGCTGCGCCAGTCGGTCGCCATCGACGCTCCTTCGTCTCGGCCTGAGGCTCCACTGCCGTCCCGCAGCGAGGGGCTGCGGGGCAAGGGTCGACGTCGAACGCTGTCACGAATCGCCGCCGACCGCCCGTCGGCACGAGTCGAGGACGCGCCGGGGTTCCCGGCGCGTCCTCGCGTGCAGTCGTGTTCGGAGTGGGCCGATCAGGCCGGCAGCGCGGCCGCCTCGTCGGCGGTGGGCATGGACAGGCGGTCACGGTAGGACGAGCGTGCCGCGATCTGCGCGT
>JAUNTP010000251.1 GCA_030538585.1 Mobilicoccus sp. | reverse complement strand
GTCCTGTCAAGGGCCATCTTGATCTGCCCAGTGGCGGTCGTGGGAACTGCCCGTTGGTGGCCATGGGTTCTGCCCGTTGGTGGCCACCTGGGTTGCCCGGTTAGGTCAGTGGCGTCACCCCCTTGCCGGCGAGGGCTTGGGTGAGGCGGACGGATTCGCCGCTGGTTTGGCAGAGGTGGGCGTGGTGCATGAGCCGGTCGACGGTGGCGGTGGCCAGGGTTTTGGGCATGAGTTCGTCGAAGCCGGCGGGGTGGAGGTTGGAGCTGACCGCGACGGAGCGTTTCTCGTAGGCGGTGTCGACGAGCCGGTACAGGGCTTCGGCAGCGTCCCCGGAGACCGGTAGTAGCCCGATGTCGTCGACGACCACTAGATCGGCGCGGAGGACCTTGTCGATGGCTTTGGTGACGGTGTCGTCGGCGCGGTGACGGCGCAGCAGGATGCCGAGGTCTTCGAGGGAGAACCAGGCGACTTTCAGGCCGGTTTCGACGGCGTGCTGGCCCAGGCCTTCGAGGAAGAAGGTTTTCCCGGTGCCGGACGGCCCGCAGATGACCAGGTTCTCGCGGCGGTGGACCCATTCCAGGGTGCGGAGCGCGGCCTGGGTGGGCGCTGGGATCGAGGAGGCCTCGGGGTCCCACGCTTCGAAGGTTTTGCCGGTGGGGAAGGCGGCGTTGGCGCGACGGGTGGCCAGGGCGGAGGCGTCCCGGCCGGCGACCTCGGCCGCGAGCAGGGTGCGCAGGATCTCGACCGGGTCCCAGCGTTGGGTCTTGGCGGTGGCGACGACGTCGGCGGCGATAGCGCGGGTGTGTGGCATGCGCAGCCGCCGTAGCAGGGCGGTGACGTCCTCGGGCAGCGGCGGCGCGCTCGGGAGGCCGACCGCCGGGGCGGTGCGGGGGCTCATTGGGCAACCTTGGGGATGTGCGTGCAGCAGGGAGTGCCGGTGTAGCTGGCCCAGCCGCGGGTGCCTTGGGTCAGCGAGCGGGCCTCACCGGCCTGGGCGGGTGGGTCTCCTCCTGGTCGTAAGTGCCTGTGGTGAGCCAGGATTGAGCCCAGGTCGGCCTCGGCGAAGCGGTGGTGCACCGCGGCGTGGCCCAACGCCCAATCGACCTCCTCGGCGCCGACCAGGGCGGCCAGGTCGACCGCGGCGGCCATCTTGACCCGGATCTTCGTGATCCCAGCGGCGGTGGCCTCGGACAGCCAGGTGACCGCGCCGTCGCCCAGGCTGAGGAACTCCTTCTCGGCGTGGCTGCGGGCCTTGGGAGCCCGATCCAACGCCCCGGGCGGGGCCGGTGGGAAGTGTGCGTCATCGACGCGGGGGTTGCCCGGCGTGGTCACCTGGTGTCGAGCGACCTCGACCGGCCCCGCGGCACCGACGTGGACGATCACCACTTCGCGTCCGGTCCGGGTCTCGCGGTGGCGCACCCACACCACCTGGCCGAGCAGGGTGTGCGGGACTGAGTACTGGGCCCCGTCGAGGGTGATCATCGGGGTGTTGCCCGGGACCTTGCGGGTGGTGCCCAGGGTGAGCGTGTGCGGGGTGTCCGGGACCGGGTGGAACCGGACGGCTTCCTCGGCCAGCATCTGGTCCGGGACCCGGCGGGTGACCCGGTGTACCCGCTGATTCACCTTCGAGCAGAACGCTTCACATGCCTCGATCAGCTCGGCGAAGGTCTCGTACTCGGCCCGCAGGTTAGTCTCGGTCGGGACCACGTCGGCCTTGGCGACCCGGACCGTGGCCTCGGTGCCGCCTTTGGACGCCGGGTCCGCCGGCAGGCAGGTCTTGACGCTGACCGAGTAGTACCGGCCGAACTCGACCATCATCGGGTGACGCACCGCCAACCCGGCGACGTGCTCGATCGTAACGCTCTTCTCGTTGTCGGTCAGCACATACGTCGGGACCCCACCCAGGATCCGGAAGGTCTGATCCAGTGCCGCCAGCACCGACGGAATTGTCTTGTCCCGCAACGGGATCACCACCCGGAACCGGGACCACGCCACCCACGCGCAGAACAGGACCGTCGCGACCCCGCCCACCTTCGGGCCTTCGCCGAAGTCGTACTGCAGCCACAGGCCCGGCTCCGGCACCCACGGCCGGTGCACCCGGGTGTTCCCACGCCGGTACTCGGCCTTGACCGCCGCTACCGCCCGCCGCGTGCTGCGCTCCGAACCCGGATAGCCCATCACCACCAGCTTCTCGTGGACCACATCGGCGCGGACCTTCCCGCGTGACTTCTCCACCCACTCCTCGATCTTGACCAAGAACGGGTCAATGCTGCGGGCCCGGCGCACCCGCTCGGTCGGGACCATCCCCGCCTCCCGCGCGGACACATACCGCTCCACCGTGTGATGCGAACACCCGGCCAGCACGCCAGCCGCGCGATACGACCCCGTAAGGTCGTACGCCTCCAGAATTTCCATGACATCTGCTCCAGACTTCATCCAGGTCCTCCCCGGGGTTGATGGGCGCTTCAGCACCGCCATCGAACCGGGGAGGACCACACCCGCACACGTCACCGCGCCGAGCGCAATCAACAGGGACTGGGCAGAACCCGTGGCCACCAATGGGCAGATCTCATGACCGCCACTGGGCACTTAACTGGCCGCCCACGGGCAGTTTCTCGTGGCCGCCGACACCGTCCGCCGCAATCACCCGATCCCTGCACCCCCAGTCGGACACCACCCCGCCGACTCCCCAACCGTCCGCCGCAATCACCCGATCCCTGCACCCCCAGTCGGACACCACCCCGCCGACTCCGTCAGTGTCCGAGGCATTGGTTAGTCGGGGGCATCGCGTGTGGTCGGCAACCGAGGTGCCTTGGCTGACATTGATCCGGGGGGATGTTGGTGGAACCGAGTCGCGATCGGCGGCGTCTGCACTGGCACGTGGCGATCGGCGGGGCCGGTCCGGGAGTGAGGAGCTAGACGTGCGGAGATCGTACTCAGGCAAGGCGACAGCGCAGAACCTCTGGTCCACCCGCACGGCAGCGGGATTGCTGGCACTCGGGGTGCTGGCGGGCTGTTCGACAGCCCCCACGTCGGACTCCGTGGCTCCGTCGACGGTGTCGGATCAGGCGGCGGACGGGTCCAGCGGTGCGGCGGTCGCGCCTGGTGAGTCCGGCGCGGAGGCCGACGGCGCCGACACCAGCGCGCTCGGTCGGGCCGCCGCGGAGGGGACGGGGGCGGCCGCCGACCAGCAGGTCGACGCCCAGCGCCGACGGATCAGCCGGGCCGAGGTCACCGTCACGGTGGACGACCTCACCGAAGCGTCCTCTGCGGTCAGGGGTTTGGCCACCAACCACGGCGGCTACGTCTCCTCGGAGTCGGTGGGGATCTCCGAGGACTCAGCGGTCGACAACCGGGCCATGGGTACCCGGTACCAATCGGGTCAAGACGTCAGTCCCGGCTACACCGGACCGACCGGACCCACCGGCCAGGTGTACGCGCGACCGGGCGAGGCGCGGATCGTGCTGCGGGTGACGCCGGACCAGACCGCGGCCACGATGGACGGCATCGCAGGACTCGGCGAGGAGACCAGTCGCTGGCGCACCGACACCGACGTCGAGTTGCAACTCGTCGACCTCGAGAGCCGGATCGCCACCCAGAGCCAGTCCATCGCCGACCTGCGTACCCTGATGGCCAAGGCGACCACGGTTGGCGAGATCGTCTCCGTCGAGCGGGAGATCAGCACCCGCACCGCCGACCTGGAGTCGCTGAAGGCACAGCAGGCCAGCCTGGCCGACGCG
>JAUNTP010000250.1 GCA_030538585.1 Mobilicoccus sp. | reverse complement strand
GGTGGGCCTGGTCGGGCTTGAACCGACGACCGACGGATTATGAGTCCGCTGCTCTGACCGACTGAGCTACAGGCCCTGAGATGCCCGACGGCCCCGATCATCACCGCGTGATGGTCGGGGCCGTCGGCTCGTGCTCCCCCGGTTGGACTCGAACCAACAACCCTCCGGTTAACAGCCGAATGCTCTGCCAGTTGAGCTACAGGGGAATGGCGCCCCGCTAATGTAGCAAAGAACCTGACCTGCGACGAAATCGGCTCCGGGCCCCCTGCCTGGGCGAATGTGTCTCAGATCCCGACCTGTTCGCGCAGCCCCGCCAGGGCCGCTTCGGCACGGGCTCGGGCGTCCTCGTCGCCGCGGCGCACGGCCCGCGTGTACATCACCTGCGGCACGAGTTCACCGCTGCTGAGGTCCTTGCGGATGGCGGCGCGGGCGATGGTGCGCTCACCGCGATCAACCGGCACGTCGATGACGCGGCTCGCCTCGACCCGGTCGCGGAACACCTCCGCGAACCGGCGCTCGTCCCGGCCGAACGTCCACTGCGCGCCCTGCCCGCCGTCGACCCACGTCACCGAGATGGTCCCGGTCGTGTTCTCCCAACTCCCGGCGTCGACGTCCAGCCACCGGCGGCGCCACACCTGCTCACCGTCCGGGGTGAGCGCGAGCAGCTCGTGCTTGGTGGCGACGATCGTGCCGCCGCTGAGGGTGTCGGTGGCGGCCGCCATGACCCCGTCGCCCTTGCCGAGGTCGACGGAGCGGGCCGCCGTGTCCGCCGCGCTACGGATCTTGCGAAACCACATCAGTCGTCGTGTCCTTTCGATGCCGCGAGCTCCCGCTGCAGCCGTTGCAGTTCGATGGCGATCTCGTGGGCACGCTCGGGGTCCTCGTGCTCGACGCGGCGCAACGACCCTGCCACGTCCGCGATCTTCGCCCGCAGCGGCGCCTGTCGCATCCGTTGCATGAGGTCACTCACGTATCGCGCATCGGGTTCCCCGCTGTCGGGGTCGACCTTCGCGCGGATCGGCTCCATGGCGAGCCGGCCGACGAGGTCATCGACGGGCGCCGGCGCGGCGTCGATGATCGCGTCGATCCATTCGTGCGCTCGACGATCCGCGCCACCCGCGAGCGCCGTGATGGTGCCGATGAACACGGCTCGGTGCGCCGGCGCCGTGAACGCCTCCTCGTCGACGAGGTAGAGGTCCTCCGGCGGCACGAGCCGCGGAAACTGCACGAGCACCTGCAGGAACAGGTGCCCGAGGTGGACGACCGGGTCGCGCAGATCGGGTGCAGGCAGCAACGTCGTCGCCGACTCCTCCGCGCCGTGCCCATCGGGTGTGGTAGCGCGACGGTGCGTCGCGAGGTCGGGCAGCCCCTTGGGGGCGCGGGCCACGACCTCCCGCATCTGCTCGATGTCGACCCCGATCCACCCCGAGACGGTGCGCGTGTACTCCGGTCGCAGCGTGGGGTCGCGGATCTCGGCGATGATGCGCGCCACGTTCTTCATGCCCGCCACGCGCCCTTCGGCCGTGTCGAGGTCGAAGTGGCTGAGGGTGGTGCGCACGGCGAACTCGAACATGGGCACGGCGTCGTCGACGAGACGGCGCACCGCGTCGTCACCGTGCTGCTGCCACAACTCGCACGGGTCCATGCCCTCTGCGGCGACGGCCACGTAGGACTGCGACGCCCACTGCTGGTCGAGGTCGAAGGCGCGCATCGCGGCCTTCTGGCCGGCGGCGTCGCCGTCGAACGTGAACACCGTGCGCGCACCGCCCGCGGAGTCGTCACGCAGGATGCGCCGCAGCATCGACACGTGGTCACCGCCGAAGGACGTCCCGCACGTGGCCACCGCCGATGTCACGCCCGCGAGGTGGCAGGCCATGACGTCGGTGTAGCCCTCGACGACCACCGCCCGCCGTGTCGTCGAGATCGACTTCTTCGCCAGGTCGAGGCCGTAGAGCAGCGAGGTCTTCTTGTAGATGGGCGTCTCGGCCGTGTTGAGGTACTTGGCGGCGATGCGGTCCTCGTCGTACAGCCGCCGGGCACCGAAGCCCACGGTGTCGCCGGTGATGTCCCGGATCGGCCACACCAGACGCCCCCGGAACCGGTCGTACAACCCGCGCGAGCCACGGCCGGCCAGTCCGCCGAGGGTGAGTTCGTCGTCGGTGAAGCCCTTGTCGCGCAGGTGGCCGACGAGGTCCTCACCGCCCCGGGGGGCGTAACCGACACCGAACATGGCCGCCGCCGCGCTGTCGAAGCCGCGCTCTCGCAGGAAGTCCCGTCCCGCCCGCGCCTCCCGGTGGCGCAGCAGGGTCTCGTGGTAGAACTCCTCGGCCGCGCGGTGGGCCTCGACGAGTCGGCCGCGGCGCCCCATCGACGCGTCGCGCGGGCCACCGCCCTCCTCGTACCGCAGGGTGACGCCGACGGAGGACGCCAAGCGCTCCACGGCCTCGGTGAACGTGAGGTGATCGACCCGCTGCACGAACGAGATGACGTCGCCACCCTCGCCGCAGCCGAAGCAGTGCCAGCGGCCCACGGCCGGTCGAATGGTGAAGGACGGCGTCTTCTCGTCGTGAAACGGGCACAGACCCTTGAGGCGCCCCGCGCCGGCCCTGGTGAGGGTGACGTGCTCCCGCACGACCGACTCGATCGACGCCTTGTCCTTGACGGCCTCGACGTCCTCGGCTTTGATGCGTCCCGCCACCGGCGACCTCCCCTCGGTCCCCGAGTCTAGGAGCACCACTGACGGTGCAGGGCGCGGGCACGCACGTCGGTGAGGCTCGCGATCTGGTCGACGACGACCCGCAGGCGCGCCGCGTCGTCGGTGGCGGCCGTGTGATCGGCGCGGTGGAGCGGGTCGAGCGTGGCCTCGGGGTCGGCGCGGTACGCGGCGAGCAGATCCACCATGACCCCCTCCTCGGCGGCGAGGATCTCCCGCCGCGCCGGAGTGAACATGACGTAGTGGGCCGCGATGGCCTTGAGCACGACACACTCCGCGCGTGTCGCGAACGGCACGACGAGGTCGGCCCCGTACCGCGTGAGGGTGCCGTCGCCGTAGCGCTGTCGCGTCGCCTCCTCCGCCGAGCGAACGAACCGTCCGACGAGCATGCTCGTCATGTCCTTGAGCGCAGCGAGGGCGGAGCGACGCCCGTCGCAGGTCTCGACGATCTGCCCGGTGGCGAGCAACCGGTCGGCGGCCTCGACGACGTCGGCCTCCGTCAGGTCGGGGGCGTAGACGCCGACGGCGACCTCGGCGATCGCCGCGAGCTCACGCCGATCCCCCAGCACACCGAGGTGGACGAGTCCGGCGGCGACCGCGTCCTCGATGTCGTGGACCGAGTACCCGACGTCGTCGGCCCAGTCCATGACCTGCGCCTCCAGGCACCGCCTCGTGCCGTCCGCGCCTTCGCGCAGCCACGTGAACACCTCGAGGTCGTCCGCGTACACCCCGAACTTGGGGCCCGGCCTGCTCCCCGCCGTCCACGGGTACTTCGTCGCCGCGTCCAGGCTCGCCCGGGTGAGGTTGAGCCCCGCGGAGCGCCCGTCGTCGTGGAACCGTTTCGCCTCCAGCCGGGTCAGCAGACGCAGGGTCTGGGCGTTGCCCTCGAACCCCCCGATGTCGGCGCACGCTTGCGCAAGGACCCGCTCCCCGTTGTGCCCGAACGGCGGGTGTCCCAGATCGTGGGCGAGGCACGCGGTGTCGACGACGTCGGGTGAACACCCGAGGGCGCCCCCCAGCTCCCGCCC
>JAUNTP010000032.1 GCA_030538585.1 Mobilicoccus sp. | reverse complement strand
CTGCGCGACGTCCACGCCGACCAGACTGACGCACAGGACACCGAGGACACCTGCTGCGACACCCACACGAAGGCCGCGGGGGCAACGTTCGGGATCCGCACCACCACCCACAGCGCGAACAATGGCCGCGGTTACGCCACCACCGGCTTCGGCACCGTGATCTCACCCACTGAGGCCCGCCTCCTCGCGTGCGACGCGCAGATCATCCCGATCGTCCTCGGAACGCAGGGCGAGATCCTCGACCAGGGCCGAGCGCATCGCACCGTGACCCCTGCCCAGATCGCGGCGTTGCACGCCCGAGATGGCGGATGCTCTTTCCCTGGCTGCTCCATGCCGCCGACCTGGTGCGACGCGCACCACCTCGTCCACTGGATCAACGGCGGCTGCTCCGACATGTGCAACCTCGCCCTGCTGTGCCGACACCACCACACCGTGGTCCACCGCCACGACCTCACCGCCGTCGTCACCGACGCGGGTGTGCGATGGCAAAGAAGCAATGGCGACCCCATCAGCATCAGACCTCGCTGGGGCTGACCCCCGCCCACCGACATCTGACCCCCGACCACACCCGTTGGTCGATTTCGAGACGCTTCGCTCCTCAATCCGGGAAGGAGGAGCGCAGCGACGTCTCGAGACACCTCCACCGATCGCAGAAACGTGGGCAGTGGTCTCGAGACGCTTCGCTCCTCGACCAACGAAGGTGGTGGGGCGCCTCTCGCAGTCACGCGGGCAGCGCTCGTTGGTGAAGCGCCTACCCGTTCAGGTGGCGGTGCTCGCTCCGGTCTTCGCCGTCGTTCCGGCGGAGACGACCCGCTCGTCGCCTCGACGCGCCCACCGCATGATCGGCTCCTCCATGTACCGGTGACTCAGCCACGCGAGCGGCAACGTGCCCACCACAGTGAGGACCCACAACAGTGGCGTCTGCCCGCTGAACGGCACGTGCTCCAGCGCCAGCTCCGCCATCCGCAACACGATGAGGTGGTAACAGAACACCCCGTACGAGATCGCACCCAACTCACGAGCCGGGCACGACCCCAGCGCCGCGACGACCCGCGAACGCGACTCACCGGCATGCACGCACGGCAGCACCGCGAGGACCGCCACCACGGTGTAGCCGGCGTGCTTGACGACACTCTCGAACTCCGTGGCCGGGGTGAGACCGTACGGTCCGGCCACCGCCGTCGACAGCAACAGGTACAGGGCAGCAGCGACCGACCACAGCGTGCCCGGCGAGTCGACGAGGTCGTCGACCCAGGTGCGCGAGAACACCCCGGCGAGACGCCCTTCATGCCACAGCGCGAGCGCGGCGCCGCCACCGAACCACCCGAGAAACCCGGGCAGCCACAGGTTCGTCAGGCCACCCAAAGCGTCATGTGTCAGCACAATCCACGCGAAAGAGATCAGCGGCGTCGCCAGAAGGACCACAAGCACCCGCCGCGCACCGGCCACTCCGCCCGCGCGCCGCGCAACCCGACCGAGCAGCCACGCGAACACCGGCAGCAGCAGGTAGAACGCCACCTCGGTCGAGAGGCTCCACATCTGCGTGAGTCCGGCGACCGACGGGTGCGGCACGTAGATCTGGACCATCGCGGCGATCTGCACGAAGCGCCATGGGGTGACGTCGTCGGTGTGCGGCAGGAGCAGCGCCGCGGCGAGCACCGCGACCCAGGCCGCCGGGGCGATGCGCGCGAGACGGTGGCGGGCATACGTCGCCGTGTCGGCGACGCGGGCCGCTTCACTCGCGTCCGCCCGGCCGAGCAGCACCCGCGCATGCGGGCGGTACAGCAAGAACCCAGAGACGACGAAGAACAGCGCGACACCCGCATCCATCCGGGCCAGAAGCCCCGCGAACGGGCCGGTGACCGCGCTGCCGCCCGAGTAGGCGACGTGGGTGGTGAGCACCATGACGGCCCCCACGATCCGAAGCCCGTCGAGTGCCGCGAACCGGTGTACGCGCTGCTGCATCCGGTGATGCTAGGCCCACGCCCTCACCCACAGCCTGGATCGTCCCGAGCCGTTGTCGGCATGGTCGATGGCGGCGACCGTTCACACGCTTGAGATGACCGATCGTCGCATCATGTTGCCGTCTACCCCGCCAGAGGCACCGCTCGTCGCATGTTGCTACTTGTGGGTATGGGGATGTGGGCTCCGCTCTTGCTACCGTCCAGCAACTCACCTGACCGGCGAGTAACCCCGCCCATACCCGGGCCGCTTCGGCGAGCACCACACGTGCCAGACCGCCACCTCAGTCGCGTTCCTTTTCCAGCAGGAGATTCCGTTGCGTCGCATTCTCGGCGGTACCGCCATCCTTCTCGGCGTCCTCGCACTCGTGCTGGGTCTCAGCGCCGGCCGCATCTACGACCGCCTCGCCGTCGTGCCTCTCGACCAGGACACCACGGCCGTCTCGGAGGGCACCGGCGTCACCGTGTTGCGCGTCTGGAACGACGACGGCGCTCTGAAGTTCGACCAACTCACCGACCAGCACGTGCGTAACACCCGCACCGTGCGCGGCATCCCCGGCATGGTGCCCGAGGACCAGCGCGACCAGAACGCGTTCTGGCAGCTCGGGCTGCAGACCGAGATCGTCGAGGTGGCGCCGCTCGTCATGAGCGTTGAGGGCGTCTCCATCGACCGTCGCACCGGCCTGAGCACCAACTGCTGCGGCGACACCATCTCCACCGGCACGATCGAGGACCCGTCGGCGACGACGCCCATCGAGCACGAGGGCCTCTTCTTCAAGTTCCCGTTCGACACCCAGCAGGAGACCTACCCCTTCTGGGACGCCAAGCTGGAGGGCGCCGCCGACGCGCAGTACGTCCGCGAGGAGCGGGTGGAGGGCATCGACACGTACGTGTTCGAGCAGAACATCCCGAACACGCGCCTGCGTGGTGACCAGCAGGTGCCGCGGGCGATGTTCGGCGTGGGGTCGGGCAGCGTCACCGCCCACCAGGAGTACGCGAACGTGCGCACCTTCTGGGTCGAGCCGAACACGGGCATCATCATTCGCGCCCAGGAGGACATCGACCACCGGATCGTCTCCGACGCCGGCACCGTCGCGATGGCTCGCGGCGTCCTCGGCTACACCGAGCAGACGCAGCAGGCGCTCGCCGACGAGTACGGCCCCAAGGGCGGGCAGTTGGCGTTCATCCGCGACACGTTGGGCCCCCTCGGTATCGGCCTGGGCCTTCTGCTCATCGCGGCCGGTCTGGCCCTCCTGTTCTGGAACCGTCGCGAGACCTACGGGCGCGTCGAGGACCGCCCGGCCCGCGACGGCGACGTCTCCGAGACCGTCGTCATGGCCGCCGCCCCCGCCGGCGACACCGGGTCGCGTGGGGCGCACGCCGCCCGCTCCCACGACGACGGGGCACGCGGCCGACGCTCGGGAGAGTCGGTCCGCGACGGAGGGGACTCGATCGGCGACCACGTCTGACGTCTCACCCGCAAACCTCGCGGAGAGGTGCGAGCGGACAGCTCGACGGACAGCGTCGGTGTCATGATCACGGCACCGACGCTGTCCGTTGCCATGTCCGCTCGCACCTACGCCTGCGAGTCACGATGACAACCGCGGCCAGCAGGTCACACTGGGTGAAGTGACATCGAGAGGGTGACCTCGTGAGTTGGGATGTGATCCGCCGCTACGAAGATGTGGCGGCGCTGCCACCGGCGGAGCGTGCCGTGGCCGACTTCTACGCCGCCTCCCTACCCGGTGCCGCCTTCATGAACCTCCGTCAGGTCGCTGACGCAGCGGGGGTGAGCACGGCCAGCGTCACCCGGTTCGCGCGCCGACTCGGCTTCACCGACTTTCGCGACCTCACAGCCTCGCTCCGCGACGACGCCCGCCGCGTCCTCGAACGCCCGGGTGATCGGCTGGGCGAGAGCCGGCAGCGGGACACCATCCTCGACGACCGGTTCCGACGAGCGTCCGAGGATCTCACCACCACCCACACCCTCATCGACCGGCGTCAGTTCGCCGCCGCCGTCGACCTTCTCGCCGACGACACGCGCCCGCTCGTCCTCGGCGCCGTCGCCTCCGGACGCCCGCTGCTCGAGCATGTCGGGCTGCTCCTGGAGTACGTGCGTGGCGATGTCACCGTGTTGCGCGGTACCGACCGCTGGGCGCACGCGCTTGCCGGGCTCACGGCCCGCCATGTCGTTCTCGCCACGGCCTACGACCGGGACCCACTGCCGATCCTGCACTTGCTGGACCGCGCCCGCGCGGCCGGTGCAACCACCATCACCATCACCAATGTCGCCCCGAGCCCGCTGCTCACCGTGGCTGACGTGGCGCTCCGCCTGCACACCAGCCCCGGCACCCCGTTCGGCAGCCGGGTCGCTCTGCTCACGACGCTCGAAGCGCTCGTCGACGGCGTCGCGCTCGCGCGGGGAGCCGACCGCGGGCGCGCTGACGCCATCGAGGACACGTTCGCGGCACTCGATGTTCACCCACCGACAGGTCGCCAGGACGGCGCCCAAGTGACATGATCACCAGGTTCCTGTTACTCAAGTGACGGGACTGTCGCCTGGAGGACTCATGTCGTCGAATCCCACCGCCATCACCGACCCGCTGACGAACAAGGGCACCGCGTTCACGCCGCAGGAGCGCCGCGACCTCGGTCTCATCGGCCGCCTGCCCTCCGCGGTCGAGACCCTCGACCAGCAGGCCGCCCGCTCCTACGCGCAGCTGCAGTCCTACGACACCGATCTCCAGAAGTACATCTACCTCGATCAGCTGCACAGCCGGAACGAGGTCCTCTACTACAAGCTGCTCACCGACCACATGGCCGAGCTGCTGCCGGTCGTCTACGACCCCACGGTCGGGGAGGCCATCAAGAAGTGGTCGCGCGACTACCGCCGCACCCGGGCGGTGTACCTGTCCATCGACCGCCCGGAGGACATCGAAGCGTCCTTCGACGGCCTCGGGCTCGGCCCGGATGACGTCGACCTCGTCGTCTGCTCGGACGCCGAGGAGATCCTCGGCATCGGCGACTGGGGCGTCAACGGCACAGACATCTCGGTGGGCAAGCTCGCCGTCTACACCGCTGCCGCCGGTATCCACCCGGCGCGCACCATCGCCGTCAACCTCGACTGCGGCACGAACAACGAGGCCCTCCTCAACGATCCTGCCTACCTCGGCAACCGCCACTCCCGCGTGCGCGGCAAGGCGTACGACGAGTTCATCTCCTCCTACCTCACGGTGGCGGCCAAGAAGTTCCCGAACGCGCTCCTGCACTTCGAGGACTTCGGGCCCTCCAACGCTCGCCGCATCCTCGTCGACAACGCGGACACGTATCGCATCTTCAACGACGACATGCAGGGCACCGGCGCCATCGTCATGGCCGCCGTCATCTCCGGCATGAAGGTGACGAAGCAGACCTTCGCCGACCAGCGCCTCGTGGTCTACGGGGCAGGTACCGCAGGCACCGGCATGGCCGACCAGATCCACGCCGGCATGGTGCGCGCCGGCCTCTCCGAGGACGAGGCCAAGGCCCGCATCTGGCTCATCGACGTCAACGGCCTGGTCACCGACGACATGGACGACCTGCCCGACTACCAGCAGGCCTACGCTCGCCCCGCCAAGGAGGTGGCCGACTGGGCACGGCACGACGGCGCGATCGGCCTCCTCGAGGTCGTGAGCCAGGCGAAGCCGACGATCCTCATCGGCACCTCGACCGACCACGGCGCCTTCACCCAGGACGTCGTCACGGCGATGGCGGAGGGGGTGGAGCGGCCCATCATCCTGCCGCTGTCCAACCCCACCGAGCGCATCGAGGCGATGCCGGCCGACGTCATCGGTTGGACCAAGGGGCAGGCGCTCGTCGCCACCGGCATCCCCGTCGACCCCGTGACCTACGACGGGACGACCTACACGATCGGGCAGGGCAACAACGCGCTGCTCTACCCGGGGCTGGGCCTCGGCACGATCGTCTCCGGCGCGACGCACGTCACCGACGGCATGCTGCTGGCCGCCGCGGAGGCTGTCGCCTCCCAAGTGGATCCGAGCGCACGCGGCGCCTCCCTGCTGCCCGATGTCGTCAACCTGCGCGCCTCCTCGGCCACCGTGGCGGTGGCCGTCGCCACCCAGGCCGCCAAGGACGGTGTCGCGACCATCGAGCACGACGACCTCATTCAGGCCGTTCAGGATGCGATGTGGCAGCCGACGTACGGCGAGGACTGATCGCCCGAGGTCGGGGTTGACCCCGGCTGACCTGCGCGAACACCAGGGGTGAGCTCGGGGTGATGCCCGACGCGCACGCCCTCGGTGCCGACCTACGGTCGGGTCATGACTTCGGCCCAGCCCGTGCAGGCACCACCTGCCACCTCACCGATGATCGCGCGGTACGACCGCCCCTGGTTCTTCTACGTGTGGGCGACGGCAATCCCGTGGGCCCTGTGGTTCGTCGCCGCGTGGACGAGTCAGACCCCGCAGTGGGCCCTGGCGACCACCATCCTCGGCGTCCTCGGACTCGCCGCGCCGCTGGGCGTCGTCGCGTGGTTGACCCGCGGCGACCCCGCCTTGCGCCGCGACATCCTGCGCCGCCTGCCCCTGCGCGGCGTCCACCCCCTCTGGATCGTCGCGGCGTGCGGCCTGCTGCCCGCCGCCGTGTTCCTCGCGACCGCCTTGTCGATCCCTCTCGGGTACTCGACCGACCAGTTCCTCCTGCGCGGATCGGCGACCTTCACGACCGGTCTCATGTCGGGGTGGATCGTGCTCGTCCTCGCGCCGATCCTCGAAGAACTCGCCTGGCACTCCTACGGCACCGACACGCTCCGCCGACACTTCACGGTGTTCACGACCTCGATGATCTTCGCGGTGCTGTGGGCGCTGTGGCACCTGCCGCTCGCGTTCATCGACGGCTCCTCCCAGAACCAGACTGCCGGTGAGGGCCTGTGGCATGCGCTCAACTTTCCGTTGAGCATGATCCCGTTCGTGCTGTTCATGAACTGGATCTACTACCGCAGCGGCCGCAACATCACCGTGACGATCCTGTTCCACCTCGCCGGCAACCTCATCACCCAGGTGTTCGCGACCCATCCGGACACCGAACTCATCGTCACCGGGTTGTTGCTCGTCGCCACCGTCGTGCTGCTCCTCGCTGAGCGGCGGCTCTTCTTCAGCCCGCCTCCGGCTGCCGTTCGATGACGTAGGCGGCCAGCGAGCGCGAGCCGACAGGAACGGGCTGGGGACGTCGGCGTACCGCAGCGAGGAACGGCACGTGAACACTGCGTGCAGGTCCTGGGCATTCGCCATCCGGGCCGCACGTGACCTGCGCTTCGGTGGTTACCGTGCGGTCAGCGTCGACCGCCGAGGGGGCGGTCCGCCCCCTTCGAGGAGTCTCCATGAAGCGCACGCTCGGCCTGGCTACGGCCGTGGCCTTGTCCCTGTCCGTTGCCGGTGGTGCCGCGATGGCGTCACCCAACCCCAACGCGAACCCCAACGCCTCCAAGCCGAGGCCCGTCCCCGAGGGCCGCCTCGCCGACGTGCAGTTGCTGCACTTCTCCGACTTCCACGGCCACCTTCAGCCCAACGGCGAGTACGGGGGCGCGGCGTACCTGTCCGGCCTCATCAGCCAGCTCCGTGGTCAGGCCGCCGACACCTCCTACACGCTGAACAGCGGCGACAACATCGGCGGCTCCACGTTCCTGTCGGGCCTGTTCCAGGACGAGCCGACCATCGAGGTCCTCAACGCCATCGGCCTGGACGCGGCTGCGGTCGGCAACCACGAACTCGACGAGGGCAAGAAGGAGTTCGCCCGCATCATCAACGGCGGCAACCACCCCGAACTCGGCCAGATGGGCCCGGAGCCGTACACCGGCACGAAGTTCCCCTACCTGTCGGCCAACCTCGTCGACTCCACCACGAAGAAGCCGCTGCTGCCGCCGTACGTCATTCAGAAGACCCGCGGCGTCGAGGTCGGCATCATCGGCATCACGACCTCCGACCTGCCCGAGCTCGTCTCCCCGGCGGGGATCGCGGGCATCACGGTCCTGCCCGAGGCCGAGACGATCAACCGTTACGCCGCCGAGCTGCAGCGCAAGGGTGTCCAGTCGATCGTCGTGCTCATGCACGAGGGCGGTAACGCGAACGCCTACCCCTCCCCCATCACCGCCGGGTCGACGAACGGCTGCGACAACCTCACCGGCAAGATCGTCGACATCAACAAGGCCGTCTCCCCGGCCGTCGACGTGTTCCTCACCGGCCACACGCACCGGGCGTTCACGTGCGAGCTGCCCGACCCCAAGGGCGTCAACCGCACGATCACCGGCCCGGGTGACTGGGGTCGTGTCCTCACCGAGGTCAACCTGAGGATCGACCGTCAGACCAAGGACGTCGTGCGGTCGCGCACGAGCGCGGTCAACCACGTCGTCACCACCTCGGGCCCCGCGGACGCGCGCGTGCAGTCGATCGTGGACCGCTGGCAGAAGGGCGCGGACGTCGTCGCCCGCGAGGTCATCGGCTCGGCCGCCGAGGCCATCACCGGTGACGCCTCCGGTGACCGCGGCGTCGAGACGGCCATGGGCAACCTGGTGGCCGACGCGATCCTCGCCGGTACCAGCAGCGATGGCGCACAGATCTCGCTCATGAACATCGGCGGCGTGCGCGCCTCGCTCGACGCCGGCGACATCACCTACGAAGAGGCGTACGCCGTCCTGCCGTTCGGTAACCGGCTCGTCACTCTCGACATGACGGGTGCGCAGCTCGAAGAGGTGCTCAACCAGCAGTACAACGCGAGCCGCTCGCGCACCATGCTGGCGCTGTCGGTGTCCGAGGGCTTCACCTACACGTGGGACGCGTCCGCGAACCGCGTCGTGTCCGGTTCGATGGCCCTCAACGGCCAGCCGATCGAGGCGGGCACCACGTACAAGGTGTCGACCCTCAACTTCCTCGCCGACGGCGGCGACGGGTTCACCGCCTTCACCGAGGCGAGCGCCCGCGTCGGCGGCCCGGAGGACCTGTCGGCGTTCATCTCCTACATCCGCGCCAACTCCCCGGTCGCCTCCCCCGGCGCCGACCGCGTCACCGGTCTCTGATCCACTGCCCTCACGGGTCAGTTGACGGGCCATCTCCCCTGTGTGGGAGGTGGCCCGTCGCTCGTGGGCGGAGGCGTGTCAGGCCTCGGGGCGGCCTCGTCGGCGTTTGGTCTCGCCGCGCCGTTTCTTTCCCGCGAGGCGACGTTCGATCGAGCCGCGGGTCGGTTTCGTCGGGCGACGCCGCGGAGGCGGTGGCGCCGCCGCTTCACGGAGGATCTGGGCGAGGCGGGTCCGCGCGAGGCGACGGTTCGCGATCTGGCGGCGCTCGTCGCTCACCACCACGGTCAGCCGGCCGTCGACCAGTCGTGATGCGAGGCGCGACAGCAGCCGCGCGCGCAGATCGTCGGGCACCGCGCTCGACCGCGCGACGTCGAACGTCAACTCCACCTGCGTGTCGGAGGTGTTGACCCCCTGGCCACCGGGCCCCGAGGAGTGGGAGAACCGCTCCGACAGCTCCCCTTCGGGCACGGTGAAGCGTCGCGTGATCTGCAACGGCTCGCCCATGCGGCCATCGTGTCATTCGCGCCTGCGTCGGCGTGGCGCCGCGGAACGGGTCGTCAACGGTGGTCGGGGCTCGACGTAGGATCGAGCCATGTCGGTCTCGGTGCAGCAGGCTCTGGCCGCGGTGGAGGCCGCCGGTCGGGACGGACGCCTGCGCGCCGTCTGCGACGCGCACGGCATCGAACTCGTGACCCTCTTCGGCAGCGCCCTCCACGGATCGGACCCGAAGGATCTCGACGTAGCTCTCGGCTTCCGTCATGACGTGCCCTACGACCTGCTCGCCGCTATCAATGCCCTGGCCGACCTGGTGCCCGGAGACGTCCTCGACATCATGGACCTCAACCGCGCCGGTCCCGTGGCGCGGGTCGAAGCCCTCGTCGGAAGCCGCGTCCTGCACGAGAGCGCGCCGGGCGTCTTCACCAGGCGTGAGTTGCACGCCCTCGGGGAGTACATCGACACCGCGCATCTACGCGACGCCCTCCTCCGAGAGCTGGCGCGATGACCGCCCCCGACCCCGCCGTCCTGTCGACGCGCCTGGCCGTCATGCATGACCTGCTCGTGTACCTGGATGGTCTGGGCGAGGTCACCGGCGACCGGCTCCGATCCGACATGGGCCTGCGCCTGGCGGTCGAGCGTGCTCTGTGTCAACTGGTCGACCAGGCGGTCGACATCAACGCGCACCTGGCGGCTCGCAGCCTCGGACGAGCCCCACAGACGCAACGTGAATCCTTCGAGTTGGCTGTGCGAGGCGGCTGGTTGCCCGATGACCTGCATGACGCCCTCATCGGGTCGGCGGGGATGCGCAACGTGCTGGTCCACGACTACGTGTCTGTCGACCTCGATGTCGTAGCCGCCGCCGTCCCCCTCGCGATCCGTCACTACCGCACGTACGTGACCGCAATAGCCCGCGCCCTCATCGGAGAGGGCCGCTCTTCGGAGTGACCGCACGGCGCCGACGGCCTCGTAGTTGTCAGCTCCTGACGACCCCAATGACGACAGATCGAGCTGGTCACCGCACACTGCTGAGGCATCACCCCTGGTCAGAGAGCTACAGTCGTCGAGGCGGCAGTCGTTCTGTCGTCATTTGTGTCGTCGGCTGCGGTAGCGCAACGTACGATCGGGCTCACCGCCCTCACCAGGAGAGCCATGCGCATCGCCACACTGAACGATCGGGTCGTGCTCCTCGCGGGCCACAGCGACGCGGCTGGGTCCATCGAGAATCTACGGGCCGTCGACATCGCCGCCGAGAGTGACGGCCGCTTCGGGCCCGACCCGATGGACGTCTACCGCCAGTGGGACGCGTTTCTGGAGTGGGCGGCGCGCTCACCCGCCACCGAGGGTGATGCCTTCGACCCGGCCGACCTCGGACCGCCCGTGCCGCGGCCGGCGCAGATCTTCGCGATCGGGCTCAACTACCGGGACCACGCCGAGGAGGCCGGTCTCGACATTCCCACCGAGCTCGTCGTGTTCACCAAGTTCCCCTCCTGCCTCACCGGGCCGGTCGCCGACGTGCGGTGCGTGTCCGACCGGGTCGACTACGAGGTGGAACTCGTCATCGTCATCGGACGCGAGGCGTTCGAGGTCGACGAGGCCGACGGTTGGGATCACGTGGCCGGCCTCACCATCGGCCAAGACCTTTCCGAGCGTCGCGTGCAGTTCGCGGTGAAGCCGCCCCAGTTCTCGCTGGGCAAGTCCTACCCCGGCTTCGGGCCGACCGGCCCGGCCGTCGTCACCCCCGACGATCTCGACGACCCCGACCGGCTCGCCATCGGATGCGCCATCGACGGCGAGACGATGCAGGACGGCACCACCGACGACATGATCTTTCCCGTCGCCACCCTCGTATCGCGCCTGTCGCAGGTGGTGCGGCTCCTGCCAGGCGACCTCATCTTCACGGGCACGCCCGCGGGGGTCGGGTCGGTGCGCAGCCCCCGCCGCTACCTGGCGCCCGGCGAGACGATCACCAGCCACATCGAGGGACTCGGACACCTCACCACGCGCATGACGTGACCCCCGCGAGGCGTGGCGGAACGCGCCACGGCCGCCCGCTCCCGAGAGAGCGGGCGGCCGAGCCAGGTGCGATGCGGATCAGTCCTCGAACTGGCCCTCTTCCTCGCCGCCGGTGGAGACCGGGCCGGTTTCGGGGATGGCGTCGTACTCGGCGGGGTCGATGTCCTCGACCGTGCCGGACGCCAACCCGGTGAGGATGCCGCGCAGACCGATGCGGGTCGCCTCGGTCAGGGTCTCGCGGTACTCCTGCCCGAGGGTGTGCGTCATCCCGCGCATCTCGAACAGCACCGTGCCGCTGCCGTTGAGCGCGAACGACCCCAGACCGGTGCCGGGCAGGTCGATGTCCTGGTTGTACAGGGTGACGTTGCCGAACACCGGATGCGTCTTCGCCGCCTCCTGCAAGGCGCGGTGGGCGGCCACGTTGAGCTGCTTGCTGTAATCGAGACGGTAGTCCTCCGCGTACTGCTCGTACCCGGGCTTGGTGGCCGGGTCGGAGACGAACTTGCCGCTCAGCGACAACGTCACGTAGGTCGACAGGTCGTCGGGCATGACGTAGCAGGGGCTCTGGTGGTGCAGGTCGATGTAGGTGTCGACGACGCCGAACTCGTTGCGCAGGCTGCGGTACACGTCACGGACCACGCGCGTCTCGGGGCTGAGGTACCAGCCGGTGTCGGCCGAGCTTCCCGGGAAGTCCTCGGCGCGGGGGCTGTAATCGAGGTTCGGGTGGTAGTCGCGGTTGATGTCGAACCCGGGGGTGGCGGTGTAGTCGGTGCCCTGGACGGTGCGGCCGCCGTAGTAGTTCCACGCCGGCTCAGCGCTCCGCAGCTGCGGGAACCGCGCCACGACCTCGGCCCACGTCATGTCATTCGCGCGCCGCGCCAGCTCGGCGCCGTCGGGGTTCATCTTGGGGATGGCGACGATGGTGAGCTCGTCGCGCCACTGCTGGGCGAGCTCGGTGTCGCTCGTGCCCATGAAGCGCAGCAGGTCGAGGATGGCGTCGGTGCCGGTCTTCTCGTTGCCGTGGATCTCACTGGTGAGGAGGACGACCTTCGGTCCGGAGCCGACCCGCGCCGTCCAGATCTCGCGGCCGCGGTTGCTGTACCCGGCCTTGCCGACCTCGACAGCGCCGTCGCTGATGCGGGCGATGCGAGCGAGCTCGCGGCCCAGCTCGGCGTGCGAGGTGAACTCGCTGATGGGCAGCTCGCGGAACGCGGTGGAGCACTCCGGCGAGGCCGGAGCCATCGGCGGGTACTGCTGACCGCGAGCCTTCTTGCCGCGCTTCTTCGCGGGCCCCGATCGGGCGGCGTCGGCAGCGTGGGTGGCGGACGAGGTGGCGGTGACGGCGTGCGTGGGCGTAGCGGTGGCGGCGAGCGCTGGGGCAGCGCCCGCCATGACCAGGCCGGAGAGGCTGAGGGCGACGACGGCGGCGCGACCTCGACGGCGGGGAAGAACAGACACAGAGACCTCCGAAAGTCTTGTGTGGCAGGGGAGTTGGTCCGAGCATCTGATCACGGACCACTCCCGGATGTGACCGGGGTTACATGCCCGATCGTCGCCGTTACCGTTTTGTGATCTTCGCCCTACCTCTCCACCTACGCCGACAACCGCCGGGTCTGACGCCGGCGGTTGTCGGGAAGATCGAGGAGGTCTCAGCGCAGAGGCCGGGACACTCAGGTGTTGGCGATGGGCATCGCCCCCGCCACGGCGCAGCCGCGCATCGTGCGCGACCCGTACGTGAAGCTCGCCCGCATGCCGGTGTCCTGGCCCGCGGTGTCGACGCACTTGCCGGAGCGCACCACGAGCGCCACCTCGCGCCCCCGGTCCCGGCCGGTGAACTCGACGCCCTTGGCGAACGCGTTGCGCTCGACCTTGATGCGGCGCTCACCGATGCGCTTGCCCTCCGTGGTGAGCACGCCGTCCTTCACCGTCAACCGGAACGTGTCGCCGTAGGCGGTGAACGCGGTGCCCGGCGCGGGGCGCTTCGCGACCGGCCGCTTCGGAGTCTTCTTCGTCGCAGCCTTCTTGGTGACCTTCTTCGTCGCGGCCTTCTTCTGGACCTTCTTGGCGATGGGCGGCGCGGTGTCCCCCGCGGCGTGCGCGACGACGCCGGTGTGCGTCGTGGTCATCGCCTGGGCGGGCACCACCGCGGATGCGGCGAGCGCGCCGGCCATCAGAACCGTGGTGATCATGCGTGCCTTCATGTCTCTGCTCCTTCCTGCATCGCGTGACCGCCCTGGTCGCCGGGCTTCGCCGGTTGCGATGTCGTTGACAGTAGGAAGCGGCACTCTCGACCCCCTCTCGTCTTCTTCACCGTCCCCTCACAACACCCGGACCGGCGCGGCGCGCGAGGATGGGGCCCAGCGACATGGACTCGACGTGAAGGAGACGGGGATGCACACGCGCACGCTCGGAGGTGGCCTGGAGGTCTCGGCGGTGGGGCTCGGCTGCATGGGCATGTCGCAGAGCTACGGCCCCAACCCCGGTAGCCGCGAGGACATGATCGGCGTCCTGCGCTACGCCGTCGAGGCGGGTGTCACGTTCTTCGACACCGCCGAGGCGTACGGCCCGTACGTCAACGAGGAGTTGGTCGGCGAGGCGCTGGCTCCGGTGCACGATGAGGTCGTCATCGCCACGAAGTTCGGCTTCGCCATCCGCGACGGCGCGCCGACCGGCACCGATTCGCGCCCCGAGCAGATCCGCCGCGTCGCCGACGCGTCCCTGCAGCGTCTGGGCATCGACGTCATCGACCTCTTCTACCAGCACCGGGTCGACCCCGACGTGCCCGTCGAAGAGGTCGCCGGGGCCGTGGGCGAGCTGGTCGAGGCCGGCAAGGTGCGGTTCTTCGGCATGTCGGAGGCGTCGGCGGCCACGCTGCGCCGCGCCCACGCCACCTACCCCGTCACCGCGCTGCAGAGCGAGTACTCGCTGTGGACTCGCGACCCCGAACCGGAGATCCTGCCCACGTGCGCCGAGCTCG
Organism: Mobilicoccus sp.; assembly: GCA_030538585.1. Lineage (GTDB taxonomy): Bacteria > Actinomycetota > Actinomycetes > Actinomycetales > Dermatophilaceae > Mobilicoccus. The sequence goes on along the minus strand of JAUNTP010000032.1, from coordinate 12,090 downwards.
GCATCGGGTTCGTGCCGTTCAGCCCGCTCGGCAAGGGGTTCCTCACCGGCACCGTCGACACCTCGACGTTCGCGCCCGGCGACATCCGCGCGACGATCCCCCGCTTCGAGGCCGACAACCTCACGGCCAACGAGCGTCTCGTCGCGCACGTCCGCGACCTCGCCGCGGCCAAGGAGTGCACGCCCGGCCAGATCGCGCTCGCGTGGCTGCTCGCTCAGCACCCGTGGATCGTGCCGATCCCCGGCACTCGCCGCCGTGAGCGCATCGAGGAGAACATCGGCGCCACCAGCGTCGCGCTGTCGGCCGATGAGGTGGCCGGCCTGGACACCCTCGCGGCACGGGTGGGTGTCGTCGGTGACCGCTACAACGCCGCCCACATGTCGATGGTGGGTCGCTGACCGACCCCTCGCGCTTGTCGGTAGGCATGAGCAGAGCCGTCTGCGGGTATGACACCCAGATGATGCCGCGCCGACCGAAGGGTGAACAGACATGAGCGACCTCTCGACCGGGCACCGTCGCGCACCGGCGGAGCTGGTGCTGATCCGACACGGTGAGAGCGAGGGCAACGTCGCCGACCGTCTCGCCAACGAGAAGGAGTCGGGCACCCTCGACATCGACACCCGGGACGCCGACACGCCCCTCTCGAGTGACGGCCGCGATCAAGCCGCCGGTGTCGGGCGCCTCCTGGCGGGCATGAGCGAGGAGGAACGACCCAGCATCGTCCTGTCCTCCCCCTACCGCCGAGCCCGCGAGACCGCCGAGATCGCCCTCGCCGAATCCCCGCTGCTGGAGAAGATCGTCATCGACGAGCGCCTACGCGAGCGGGACCTCGGCATCTTCGACGGCTACACGTGGCGCGGCATCGAGGAGCACTTCGCCGACGAGGCCAAGCGTCGCGCCCACGAGGGCAAGTTCTACTACCGCCCGCCGGGCGGTGAGAGCTGGACGGACGTCGCTCAGCGGGTCCGTAGCGTCCTCGCCGACATCCGGGGCGAGTACGACGGCGAGCGGGTCTGGGTATTCAGCCACCAGGCCGTCATCATGAGCTTCCGCTACGTGCTCGAATCGCTCGAGGAGAAGGCCCTCCTCGGCATCGACCACGACTCCCCCATGGCCAACTGCTCGCGCACGATCTACCGCGCGACCGGCGACGGCCTCGAACTCGTCACGTACGCCGACACGGCCGCCGACGACGCGGGCGGGGCGCCTGAAACGCACGAAGCCAGCAAGGGCGACGAGGGTGTCGATGCCTGAGCACACCGGCGACGACGTCGTCCTCACCTCACCGGTCCTGCGCGACTGGCCGCTGCCCTCCATCGACGGCTCGAAGGAGGACCGCGGCCGGGTGCTCGTCGTCGGCGGTCACCGCAGCACCCCCGGCGCTGTGCTCCTCGCCGCCGAGGCGGCGATGCGCGGCGGCGCCGGCAAACTGCAGATCGCCGTGCCCGAATGCGTCGCGATCCCCCTCGCCATCGCCATGCCCGAGGCCATGGTCGCCACGATGCCGGTCGATGATGACGGTGACATCAGCCCCGACGCCGCCGACGAGCTCGTCGAGTTGGGCTCGGAGTGCGCGGCGGTCCTGTTCGGACCGGGCATCGCCTCCCCGACCGCCGCGAGCGCCCTGCTGCACGAGGTCGTACCGCGCCTCGACGTGGCTGTCGTCATCGACGCCCTCGGCATGGCCTACCTCACCGATCACCCCGACGGCTTGCACCACCTCGACGGGCGGGCGGTGCTCTCCCCGAACACGAGCGAGCTGGCGCTCAGCCTCCGCCGGGATGAGGACGGCTGCGAGGACGATCCCCGCGACTGCTGCGTCACCCTCGCCCGCACCGCCAAGGCCGTCGTCTCCTCCGGCGGCCCCACCACGTGGATCGCCACCCCCGAGGGGCGCTGCTGGCGCGACGAGAGCGGGACTCCCGGGCTGGGGATCTCCGGGTCGGGCGACGTCAAGGCGGGGGTCATCGCCGGTCTCGTGGCGCGTGGCGCCGAGCCCGCCCAGGCGGCCGCGTGGGCGACCTACGCGCACGGTCGCGCCGGTGAACGCCTCGCCGCCGGCGTCGGCGCCGCCGGCTACCTCGCCCGCGAGCTCCTACGCCAGATCCCTGAGGTGATGGAAGAGCTCGCCTGACGTAGCGCGGTGGCACCATCAGGAGCATGACCTCCACCGACTCCAGCCCCGAGCCGTTCGCCGCTGACGACCCCCGTCGAGGTGTCGTCGAGCAAGGCCCCGACAGCGGCACGGCCGAGGGCCGCTACGAGTTCGTCGACGCCTTGTGCGGGGTCGCCACCCCGCGCGGCGGGCGAGGCGGCGCGAAAGCCGTGCTCGCCAACGACACGACGAAGGTCGTCACGTTCGAGTTCGAGGAGGGTGACGTCCTCACCGAGCACGCGACGCGCCATCCCGTCCTCATTCAGGTGATCCGCGGCCGCATCCACTTCGACGTGCAGGACGACCGGATCGAGATGGCCCCCGGTCAGGTCATCCATCTGACCCCCATGCTCCGCCACGCGGTGACGGCCCTCGAACCGACGACCCTCACCGTGACGATGCTCTTGCCGCACGCGTGAGCCACATCCGCACCGGGCTCCGGGCGGCATCCTGCATTACCGTTGCAGGGATGCCCTGACCAGCCCTGTCGACGTCGATCCCGGACGACGCGGCCACGAGCACCGATCCAGGACGATGCCGAATACCGAACGCACGCGCACCGCAGCGACGTCTGGCGGCATGCTCCTCTGGGCTCGTTGGGCCGGTTTCGTGCTGTGCCTCGTGGCGGCCGGTCTGTTCGTGTTCCACCGTGACGTGGGTGCTCCGCTGTTCGCGCTCGTCGTGGCGCTGTGCTGCCTCGTCGTGCTCATTGCCCCGTGGCGGCAGGGTTTCCAGCCTCGGCGCCTCGCACTCCTGCCTTCGCTCGCGGGACTGTCCTTTCTCGCAGCCCTCGTCAGCGGCATCTTCCCGTTCGACGTGAACACCTCGAGCACGTTCCGGGCCGCCGACGGGTTCGTCTTCGTCGCCTACGGTCTGCTCGCCGCCTGGATCCTGCTTCTGTCGCGACGCCTGTCATCGGGGCTCGGATGGACGACGCTGCTCGACGTCGCCGCGGCGGCGATCGGCGCGAGCCTCGCGTTCTGGACGGTCGCCGTGGGCGCTATGTTCGGCGGCCAGCAGATCGAGTCGGCCCTGCTCATCGCGAGCTACCCGATGTTCGACATCATCCTCGTCACCCTGGCGGTCCACCTGGCGCTGCGCCTGGCCCGTTTCGCTCCCGCGATGGCCTGGCTGCTGGGGTCGCTCGTGCTCCTCCTCGTTCTCGACACCGCCATGGGGTTGGTGCTGCTCACCTCCGGCGTCGCCTATTCGGCGTTCGCCGCCGCGCAGATCTTCGGGTTCTTCGGGTTCGCCGTCGCGGCGTCGCACCCCACCCTCGTGGAGTTGACGCAGCCCCACCCCGACCTGGGGGCCCGGCGGGAGGGCCGCGAACGCATCGTCCTCATCATGCTCACCCTCACGCCCGCCATCCTCGCCGCCGGCATCCCGCCCGAGAGCACCGCCGACGGCGTCGTGCGGGCCGCCCTCGTCGCGGCGCTGCTCGGTGTCGTGTCGCTGCGGGTGTGGCGCACGCTCGCGAACCTGTCGCAGTCGGAGTCCCACCACTACTTCCGCGCGACCCACGACCATCTCACCGGGCTGCTCAACCGCTCGGCACTGATGGACGAGTTGGATTCGCGCCTGCGGGTGGACGCCGAGCACGGCCGGTGCACCGCCGCGATGTTCCTCGACATCGACTACTTCAAGGAGATCAACGACACGTGGGGGCACGCCGCGGGTGATCGCATCCTGCACCACGTCGCCGACGGTCTGCCGCACCGGCTCCGCCGCGAGGACGTCCTCGCGCGGCACGGAGGCGACGAGTTCGTCGTGCTCGCCTCCGTCGAGGATCTCGCCGATGTGAGCGTGCTCGCCGATCGGGTGCTCGCCTTCTTCGAGCGGCCGGTGAAGATCACGAGCAGCCACACGCACTCGGTGTCGCCCTCGATCGGGGTCGCGGTGAGCCGGCCCGATGACGGCGTGCGCGGGACCGACCTCATCCGTCGCGCCGACGAGGCCATGTACGAGGCGAAGCGTCGGGGTCGGGCCCGGTGGATCCTCGCTGGTCAGGTGTGATCGGGCGAAGCGTCCCGCAGCAGCATCGCCGAGAAGTCGTGATCGCCGCGGCCGGCGCTCTGCTCGGCCGCCAGAGAGGTGAGCGCCGCCGCGAGCGCCGGAAGCGCATCTCCACCCGCGTCGACGGACTCGATCATCAGCCGGGCGTCCTTCGCGATGGCATCGACCGTGAAGTCGCCGTCAGCGCTGTCGCGCTCGCCCAGAACGAACGGGCCTTTCATCCCGGCGAGGAACGAGAGGCCGGTCCGCTCCAGCATCCACAACACGTCGGCCTCGTCGGCGCCAAGCGCACGCCCGAGCGTCAGCGCCTCGCGGAGCCCTTGGGCGCTGACGGCGAGCGCGAGGTTGGCGAGCAGCTTGCCGGTCGCTGCCGCGCGAGCCGTGGCGACGGGGCGCAAGCGTTCGGGATCGGCCCACGGCGCGACGAGGTCCGCGACTTGCGCCCGCCGCTGCTCGTCCGCGCACCCGACGTACACGCCGAGCATCCCGGCGCGGGCCGGTCCCAGCGTGCCGACGACGGGGACGGCGACGTAGCTCTCGACCGCCGCGGCGAACTCGTCCGCGTCTGACGGGGAGACCGTCGTCGTGTCCACCCACGGCACCCCACCCGGGATGAGGCCGGGCCCGGTGACGATCTCCCGAACCGCGTCGGGGCCGAACAGCGCGGTGACGACGATGTCGGCGCCCTCGACAGCTTCGCTCGGCGAGGCCGCGAGACGGGCTCCGGCGTCGGCGAGACGCTGCGTGCGCGCCGCAGTCCGGTTCCAGACGACGAGGTCGTGATCGCGCAGCAGGTGGAGGGCGAGTTCGGTTCCCATGCGGCCGGTGCCGAGGAAGGCGATGTTCATCGCGCCAGTCTCCATCCGGGTCGGCACCGACTGTCAAGACGGGCATGGCGCCGCCCGGCTGCGCGTGAGACTCTGCGCCGTGGACACCGCTCTCCTCCTCGTCGCCCTCACGGTGACGACGCTCGTCGGCACGGCCCTGAGCGAGAAGCTTCGGTTGCCGGCGCCCATGCTCCTCATCGCCATCGGCATCGTCGGCTCCTACCTGCCGATGGTGCCCGACATCCGCCTCTCACCCGAGGTCGTCCTCGTCGGGCTGCTGCCGCCGCTGCTGTACGCGACGTCGCTGCAGACCTCGATCATCGACGTGCGGGCCAACCTCCTCGCGGTGAGCCTGCTCTCGATCGGGCTCGTCATCGTCACGACCGTCGCGGTCGGTGCCGTGGTCGTCGCCCTGCTGCCGGACGTGGGGTGGCCGGTCGCCCTCGCGCTCGGTGCCGTCGTCGCCCCACCCGACGCGGTCGCGGCGAGCGCCGTGGCGCGGCGGATCGGGCTGCCGCGGCAGATCGTCACCATCCTCGAATCGGAGGCCCTGCTCAACGACGCGACGGCGCTGGTGGCGCTGCGGTCGGCGATCGTCGCCATCGCCGGTGCGGTGAGCATCGCCGAGATCGGGGTGGACTTCGCCATTGCCGCCGGGGGTGGGGCGCTCGTGGGCTTCCTCACCGCGCTGGCGGTCATTCACCTGCGTCGACGCACCGACCTCGACCCGCTCATCGACACCGGGATGTCGTTCGTCATCCCCTTCGTCGCCTATCTGATCGCCGAGGAGCTCGAGGCCTCCGGGGTCATCGCGGTCGTCGTCGCGGCGCTGCTCATCGGCCACAAGGCGCCCGTCGTGCAGAGCTCGGCATCGCGCATCACCGAGACGGTCACGTGGAGCAGCATCGCGTTCGTCCTCGAACATGCCGTGTTCCTCCTCATCGGGCTGCAGTTCGCGCGCGTCGTCACCGGCGTGAGCGGGGTGTCGGCGGCCGCGGCGGTGGGTTTCTGCGTGGGTGTGCTGCTGACGGTCGTGCTCGTGCGCCTGGTCTGGGTCTGCCTGACCCAGTGGCTCACCGACCTCTCCCGTCCCGCCGAGCGACGCACCCCGTGGTCGCACACGCTCGTCGTGTCGTGGGCCGGGATGCGCGGCGTGGTGACGATGGCCGCGGTGTTCGTCATCCCCGCCGACGTGCCCCACCACGACCTCCTCGTCCTCGCTGCCATGACCGTGGTGCTCGGCACCCTCTATGTGCAGGGGCTCACCCTGCCGCTGCTCACGCGGTGGCTGTCGGTGCCCTCCCCCGACCCGGCCGCGGACGCCCTGGTCCGCGCCACGGTGCTGGAGAAGGTCACCGACGCCGGGCTCGCCGCGTTGGAGGAGTGCAGCGAGCACGGTGACGCCGCCGTCACGGACGTGCTGCGGGCCCGCGCCGAGCAGCGGACCTTCGCAGCGTGGGAGGCCCTCTCGACGACGGCCGGTCAGGAGACGCCGAGTCAGGCCTACTCCCGCATCCGCACGGTCATGATCGAGGCAGAACGGGCGGAGGTGCTGCGCATCCGCAGTCAGGGTCGGGTGCCGTCGGCCACCGTCCGCGACGTCCTCGCGATGCTCGACCGGGAGGAGTCGATGCTCGACACCGTGGCGGCTCCCGAGGACGCCCTCCAAGCCCGGGGCAGGGAGCACGGGGGTGCCTGCGCGGAGCTGCACGCCCACCCCGCGACCCCCACCCCGCCCGACGTCGCCTGCGCGGGGTGCGACGCCGACGGGGTCACTCCCGTCGCTCTGCGCCGCTGCCTCACCTGCGGGCACGTCGGCTGCTGCGACAGCTCACCGGGCCGCCACGCCACCGCCCACCACGCCGCCACCGGACACCCCGTCATGCAGTCCGCCGAACCCGGCGAGACGTGGCGCTGGTGCTACCTCCACCGCGTCACCGCCTAGGAGACCTGATGTCCCACGCCGTTGCCGCCGATCTGCCCGCCATCGTCTGCCTCACCCTGCACCACGCCGACGTGCTGGAGCGGCAGTTCAGCCGCTACGAGGGGGACTACGCGGTCCACGTCGAGACGACCCTCGACGGGACCGCCGCCTGCCTGCGCTCCCTGCGGGAGGCCGGGGCACCCATCGCCCTGTTCGTGCTCGACACCGACACCACCCCTCAGGACGCCACTGGTACAGGCACCGCCGCCGGCACAGCCGACTGGATCGCGGAGGCGGCCCGGCGCGGGCGCCTGTGGGTGCCGACCGCCCGTCGTCTTCTGGTGACCCCGTGGGGCTTCTTTCGCGAGCACATCGCCCGCTACCGGCAGCCGGTGGCGACCGGCGCGTTCGACGCGCACCTGCTCATGCCGCGCGGCGTGCGCGACGAGGAGTTCCATTCCGCGGTGGTCGATCTCCTCAACGACTGGGGCGCCACCGTCGCCGCTCCGCTCGTCGAGTCCGTCCGCGTCGTCGCCGAGGCCGGCGACCCGATCGCGAGCGAGTTGCGCGACCTGCTGTTCCGGATGGGCACCCCGTTCGGTGTGCACCGGCCCGACTCCGAGGTGGGGCGCGAGATCATCGCCGCCTCCGGCGAAGACCGGTTACCGCTGGTCGAGATCTTCGGGCAGCCTCCGCTGCACTGCTCCTCGCCTCGTCTGCTCGCGCAGCAGCTCTACGGGCGCCCTGACTCACTCGACCTGTCCGATCTCACCGACGCCGACGGTGTCGTCGACGTCGCCATCGTCGGCGCCGGGCCCGCGGGACTCGCCGCGTCCGTGTACGCCTCGTCGGAGGGGCTGAGCACCGTCACCCTCGAAGCGGAGGCGGTCGGGGGCCAGGCCGGGACCAGCTCGATGATCCGTAACTACCTCGGCTTCCCGCGCGGCATCTCCGGCATGCGTCTCGCCGTGCGGGCACGGGCCCAGGCGCTGCGGTTCGGGACGCGCTTCATCACCGGCTGGCCTGTCACCCACCTCGAACCCGGCGTCGACGGCGCACCCCATGAGGTGTGCACCGACGGCGGCACGATCCGCGCCCGCACCGTGGTCGTCGCGAGCGGTGTCCGCTACCGGCGGCTCGGGGTCGAACCGCTCGAAGCCCTCGTCGGGCTCGGCGTGTACTACGGGGCCGCGATGTCGGCGGCGCGCGAGATGGCCGGTCAGGACGTCGTCGTCGTCGGTGGCGGCAACAGCGCCGGGCAGGCGGCCGTGCACCTCGCGCGGTTCGCGCGGTCCGTCACCATCGCCGTGCGTCGCGCCGACCTCTCGGCCACCATGTCCGCGTATCTCATCGCCGAACTCGACGCCAACCCGCGCATCACCGTGCGCGGCCACACCCAGGTCATCGACGGCGGCGCGGTCGACGGCCTGCTCGGGCGCCTCGTCCTCGAAGACGTCCGCGACGGGAACCGCGAGGAGGTGTCCGCGAGCGGGCTGTTCCTCCTCCTCGGTGCCGCACCCCACTGCGACTGGCTGCCCGAGCAGGTGTGCCTCGACGACCACGGGTTCGTCCTCACCGGCCGCGACATCCCACCCGATCACTGGGGCGGCGATCTGCCTCCCGCCGACCAGGCGACCGCGGTGCCCGGGGTCTTCTGTGCCGGCGACGTGCGGGCGGGCTCCATGAAGCGCGTCGCCTCCGCCACCGGCGAGGGCGCCGCCGTGATCTCCCTCATCCACACCCATCTCGCGCAGGTGCAGCAGCCCGATCCCGCACCCGCCCACACCCGCCCGTCCGGCGCATAGCCTCACAGGCATGCGTCGCTGGATCGTCGTGCCGTGCACCGTGCTTGCCCTCGCGGCGTGCACCGTCCCCGATCCCGCCAACTCGGCGGACGACACGACACCCTTGCTGCTCGATGAGACCGCACCTCTGCATGCCGACGCCGCGAGCGCGACGCCGTACCTGAGGTTCGACGCCGGGGACGGCTGGACGCAGACCATCGCCGACCGGTCGGGCCTCGACCAGTGGCAGCACGAGGACGGCTGCCTGCTCACCACCGGCAACCTCGTCGACGACGAACCGACCGACGCCGCCGACGACCGCACCCGCACCACCGAGATCCTGGACAGTGCCGTGGAGGCGCTCGACCAGTTGGGCACGCTCACGGCCGCCGACGCCGACCCGGTGATGATCCCCCACGATCGTCACCGATCCGTGGAGTTCGCCGTACGCACCGTCGACTACACGCTGGAGGGTGACGGCACCTCTTGGCGCACGTGGTACGCCTCGCGGGCGATCGTCACCGACACCCTCGTCCTCAGCGTCAACCTCACGTGTCCTGCCGCTGTGGCCGCGGCGGCCCCCGACCGGTTCCACGACGTCGCCTCAGACCTGACGATCACCGACGCCGACGCCCCGTCGTCCTAGCAAGTCGGGGGGTGGGTCGGCTCCCGTTCGCGCTGCGCGGAAAACGATGAAGGGCCTGCGACGCTCGGGGTGGCGTGATGCCATGGACGGCATGAACTCCCTGCTCGCGCCCTCGACGTTGCCGTTCGCCCTCCCCGACTACGCCCATCTCACCGACGCGCAGTTCGCCGAGGCGCTCGAGGTGGGGATGGCCGAACAACTCGCCGCGGTACGGGCGATCGCGCAGGACTCGACGCCGCCGAGCGTCGAGAACGTCCTGCACGCCCTGGAGACCTCAGGGGCGACGTTGGCGCGCGCGCTCGACGCGTTCTGGGTGGCGCGCTCGGCCGACACCAACGACGAGCGTGACGCGATCGCCGCCGACTTCGCGCCGACGTACGCGGCGCACCACGACACGATCCTCCTCGACGCGGCCCTCTACGCGCGGTTGCGGGGGCTGAAAGAGCGCGCCGACGCCGGTGAGGTCGATCTCGACGAGCAGGACGCCTGGCTCCTCTCGCGTCGCTTGTACGACCACGAGAGCGCCGGCGTCGCCCTTTCGGAGCAAACGCAGGCGCGGCTGCGGGAACTCAACGGCGAGATCGCCTCGCTGCAGACCGAGTTCGAGCGGGTCCTTACCTCCGGCCGCAACGCCGCCGCCGTGCACATCACCGACGAGGCGCAGCTCGCCGGCGTCCCCGACGCCGACCGCGCTGCCCTCGCCGAGAACGCGCGTGCGCGCGGCCTCGACGGTTGGCTCATCGCCATCGTCAACACCACCGGCCAGCCCATCCTTGACGTGCTGGCGGACCGCGCTCTGCGCGAGCGGGTGTTCCGCGCCTCGGTCGAGCGTGGCCTCGGCGGTGAGCACGACACCCGCGACCTCGTCGTCGGTATCGCCCGTCGGCGCGCCGAGCGGGCGACGTTGCTCGGCTACCCGCACGCGGCCGCCGTGGAGCACGAGGACTCGTGCGCGGGGTCCACCGACGCCGTCACCGCGTTCTTGCAGCGCGTCGCGCCGCCGGTCGTGCGCCTCGCCGAGGCCGACGCCACGGCGCTCGCCGACCGCTTCGAGGGCGAGCTGCAGCCGTGGGACTGGCAGTTCGTCGCCGCCGAGCTCGCCGGGGACACCGGCGTCGACCCCGAGCTCGTCAAGCCGTACCTGGAGTACGAGCGGGTGCTCCACGAGGGCGTGTTCGCGGCCGCGACCGAGCTGTACGGCATCACGTTCCATGCCCGTGACGACCTCACGGGCTACACCAACGACGCCCGCGTGTACGAGGTGCGAGAAGAGGACGGCAGCACCCTCGGCGCGCTCGTCATCGACCCCTACACCCGGCCCACCAAGAAGGGTGGTGCGTGGATGACGAGCCTGGTGGCGCAGTCCGAGATGCTCGGCGACCTGCCGGTGGTGACGAACACGTGCAACGTGCCACCGCCCGCGTCTGGCTCGCCGAGCCTGTTGACCTGGGACAACGTCATCACCCTGTTCCACGAGTTCGGCCACGACCTGCACGGGCTGCTCTCCGACGTGCGCTACCCGTCGCGCTCGGGCCCGAACGTGCCGCGCGACTTCGTGGAGTTCCCGAGCCAGGTCAACGAGATGTGGGCGTTCGAGCCAGCGTTGATTCGCCGCTACGCCGTGCATCACGAGACGGGTGAACCGCTACCGGAGAGCTGGGTCGACGCGCTGGTCGCGGGCCGTCAGGCGACCGCGTACCGCACCCTGGAGTTGCTGAAGGCGATGATCCTCGATCAGGCGTGGCATCAGGCGAGCCTGGAGGAGTTGCCCGCCGACGGCAGCGGCGTCGAGGAGTTCGAGCGTGCCGCGTTGGAGCGGGCCGGTGTCGCGTTCCCGCTCGTGCCGCCGCGCTACCGCTCGGCCTACTTCAGCCACATTTTCGGCGGCGGCTACGTGGCGGGCTACTACTCGTACTTGTGGTCGGAGGTCATGGACGCTGACGCCGTCGCGTGGTTCGCGGAGCAGGGCACCCCCGACTCCCCCACGGGCATGACCCGCCAGGCCGGTGAGCGGTTCCGCCGTGAGCTCCTCGCCCGCGGCGGCTCGGTCGAGGCGATGGAGACCTACCGCCGCTTCCGGGGAGGCGACCCCGACATCACCCACCTCCTGCGCAGGTTGGGCGTCCCAGACTGAGCCCCCCCCCCCCCGGTTGGTCGAGGAGCGAAGCGTCTCGAGACCATCGCCACAGTGATCTGTGACGTCACCATGGTTTCGAGACGTCGCTGCGCTCCTCCTTCCCGGATTGAGGAGCGCAGCGTCTCGAAATCAACCAACGGGGGGGTGAGGCCCTTCGCTTGTTGTCAGAAGGGTGGAGGGCCTGGGTTGTCGTCGGCCCAGGGCGACCGCTTCGGGGGTGTCGGCGGCTTCGGTCGACGGGGCCGCTTCTCGTGGATCGGTGGCTGCTCCTGGTCGTCTTCCAGGAGGGCAGCGAGCCAGTTCTCCAAGTCACCGACGAGTTCAACACCGGGATCGGTCGGCGGTCGTGACGGCGTGGGGTCAGGGTCTGCCAGGTCGAGGTCGTGCTCCAGCCAGGCGTCCTCGTCGGCGAGTTCGCGCAGATGTGAGAGGTCTTCCTCGACGGGCAGACCGTCGTGGTGGCGGCATTCGCGTTCCAGGTTGGCGCGCATCTGCTCCACGGTGGGTGGGTCGGGGTCGCGGTAGTCGAACGGGGTGGTGACGTACACCCGCTGGGCTCCGGTGGTCCAGATGATGTCGGCGTGGACCTCGGGGGCGCGTC
>JAUNTP010000031.1:21372-26636 GCA_030538585.1 Mobilicoccus sp. | reverse complement strand
GGCGACCTTGACCTTGGCGGTGCTCGCCCCGTCGAAACGGGCCAGCACCGCCGGTACTTGCGCCGCATCGACGGCCGGGACAGTGGCGTTGACGGGCACCGTGTCGCGCAGGGGCTCCGGCCACGTGCCCCACGCCGCCTCCACGGCGGCGGCGAGCCACCTCGATGCCTCCACGTCGGAGTACTCGGGGAACGGCCCGAACTCGCCCCAGCCGCTCGGGCCGTCGAGCACGACCGTCTCGCGCACGGTGATCCCGCGAAAGCGGGTCCGCAGGGGAAGGTGGACGACGTGCGCGACGTTCATGAGGTCGGCGAGCGACGGGGTCATGCCCTCCAGCGTGTCAGACCTCAGGAACGCCCGGCCTGGATGGCGGTCGCGATGACGACGTCGTAGATCTCGATCGCTCTGGCGTCCCGGCCCACGACGTTGACGGGGCGGCGCAGCCCGAGCAGGAGCGGGCCGTACCCGTTGACGCCCGGTTCGCGGCTCACGGCCTGAAAGGTCGCGTCGGCGGTGACGAGGTCGGAGAACGTGTAGACCGTGGCGTCGCCGCCGAGGTCGGTCCCGGCCCGCCGCGACGCCGCGCCGAGGGTCACGGCCGCCTCGACGGGGATGTCGGGGCGACGGTCGGTGATGAGCTGCGCGGCGCGCGTCAGGCGCTCGTGCACCGGCGAGTCCGGCGTGAGCGTGCGGCCGGTCACGAGCGCGATCCGCGGGCTGATGCCGACGCCCTCGGCCGCGTCGGCGCCGGCCAGCGCGATCTCGGCGAGTTCGTCGGCCGACGGCTCGGCGTGCAGCAGGCAGTCGGTGTAGAGGACCACCTCGTCGGGAAAGTTGAGCACTCGCACCGCCGACAGCAGGGAGCTGCCCTCGTGGTGCCCGACGAGGGCCTCGGCAAGCGGGACCACGACGTGGGGGTCCTGGCTCAGACCGGTGACGAGCCCGTCGACCTCGCCGCGCGCGAGGAGGTCGAGGCCGACGACGACCGGGTCGGTCGGGGCGAGCAGCGCGTCGACACCGACGCTGCGGTGCAGCATCTGCTCGAGCCGGCGCACCTCACCGGCATCGAGCGCAGCGGGGTCGACGACCCGCAGCCCGGCGGGAGTGGACGTTCCCGCCTGCTCGGCGATCGCCTCGACCCGGTGGGCCGACCCGACGAGCACACACCGGAGCAGCCCGCGTTCGTGCAGGGCGATCGCCGCCCCCACCGCGCGAGGGTCGTCGGCATCGGTGATCGCGATGCACGTGTCGCCTTTGGTCGCCTCGCTCACGGCGAACCGGCGGAACGCCGCCGGCGGCACCCGACGCACCCGACGCAGCTTGGGCAGGGTGTCGAGCCAGCCCTCGTCGTAGGCGTCCGCCGAGCCGCGCATGACGAGGCGGGCACGCTCCTCGTCGTCGGCGGGGATCTCGCGGTCGAACCCGAGGACGGCCTGGGTGGCCTCGTAGGTGAGGTCCTCGGTGAACAGGACCGGCAGCCCCGACTGCAGGGCGGGCCGGCACAGCCGCAGCACGGCCGGGTCGGGACGGATCCCGCCGGTGAGAAGCACTGCTGCCGGGCGCGTCCCCGCGGTCTCGGCGAGTGCCACGGACATGAGGATCTCGTGCCGGTCGCCGGGCACGATGACGAGACGGTCCGGGTGCAGGTGAGCCAGGAACCCGGGCAGGCTCTGGGCCGCGACGATGGTGCTCGCCACCCGACGCGTCGAGTCCCCGTCGTTGAGCACCTCGTAGGAGAGTCGATGGGTGAGGTCGCGCACCCGCGGATACGCGAACTCGGGGTGCTCGGTGAGCGTGCTCACGATGGGGAACCCGGCCTCGGCGAGGGCGCGCTCGAAGCGGCCGTCGTCCTGGGCGTGCGGGACGTGGTTGAGCGCGACGCCGATGATGCGGGACCCGCCGGGAACACGGTAGTGGCGGGCCATGGCCGACACCTGGTTCGCGATGCGCGCCGGGCTCGCCTCGCGGGCCGAGGCGACGAGGAGCACGTCGGCGTCGATGGCGCGGGCGGTCTCGACGTTGAGGCGGGTCGAATGCACGTGCGGCAGGTCGGGGGCGAGCCCTTCGACGACCGTCACCCAGTTCGCGCCACGCACGTCGGCGGTGAGGGCGACGACCTCCTCCATCAGCTCCTCTTCGAGGCCCGCGGCCAGCATCTCCTCGACGTGGGCGAAGGGGATGGGCTGCGGCGGACGCAGCGGGGTCGCGAGACGGAAGAGGTCGGCGGCGGTGTCGGCACCGCGCTCGTCGGGGCGACCGAAGGGTTTGACGTAACCGACGGAGGTGCGGCGTTCGTCGAGGGCGTGGACGAGTCCCAGGCAGGCGGTGGTCGCACCTGCTCCGTGGTTGACCGGGACGACGACGATGGGCAACGACATGGCAACCTCCGGTGGTCGGGCCCCCGGCGCGGCCGCGCACAGGACGGATCCACTAGGGATTCCTGATCGACCGCCACGACCCCGGATGTAGGGATCTGCGCAGGGTGACCGGCTCAGACCGGACCGAGGAAGCGCCCCATCTCCCCGGCGAGGGCGCGCCGGGCGACCTCGGCGTGACCGAGGTCGAGCTCGGGCAGGTCGTCGGCGGGGTACCAGCCGACCTCAGTGCTCTCGTCGTCGCCGACGGTGGGCTCGCCGGAGACCCACCGGGAGAGGAACGTGTGGTCGACGTAGCTGGTGACATCGCCGTTCGGATAATGCACGGGCCCGACGACGCGGACGTCGACGAGGCGTTCGACCTCGACGCGCACCCTGGCCTCCTCCCACGCCTCGCGGACGGCGGTGTCGGCCGGGTGCTCACCGGGGTCGACGATGCCGCTGACGAGGGCGAGGGTGCCGCTGTCGGCGCGACGGACCAGGAGGATCAGCTGCTCGCCGGGACGCTCGCTGTCGTCCTTGACGATGACCTGCGTCGTGCCCGGCAGCCACAACGGCAGGTGGCCGACGTGTCGGCGCAGGTCGGCGACGAACTCGGGGATGGGCATGCCCCCACGGTAGGACGTGGCGGATCGACCTGGCTCGAACGTCCGCCCGTACCGGCTGCGTGAGCCGGGACCGACGCGCCACGATGGTTTGTAGGCTGCCGTCATGACCTCCGCTGCCTCGACCGCCGTCAACCCCTTCGACGCCGATCTGTGGCAGCCGGTGGAGGGGTTCGACTTCACCGACATCACCTACCACCGCAGCGCCCTGGAGGGCCCCGTGGCGGGGCGTCCGCTCGGGGCCGTGCGTATCGCGTTCGACCGGCCGGAGGTCCTCAACGCGTTCCGGCCGCACACGGTCGACGAGCTGTACCGCGCCCTCGACCACGCCCGCCGCTCCCCCGACGTCGGTGTAGTGCTCCTCACCGGCAACGGCCCGGGCCCCGACGGCACGCGGGCGGCCGGCAAGTGGTCGTTCTGTTCGGGCGGGGACCAGCGCATCCGCGGCCGCTCCGGCTACCAGTACGCCTCCGACGAGGCGACGTCGTCGGGTGACGAGAGCGCGACCAGCGTGGACGAGGCCCGCGTCAAGGCCGAGGGTGGCCGCCTGCACATCCTCGAGGTGCAGCGCCTCATCCGCACGATGCCCAAGGTCGTCATCGCCGTCGTCGGCGGATGGGCCGCCGGCGGGGGGCACTCGCTGCACGTCGTGTGCGACCTGACGATCGCCTCCCGCGAGCACGCCCGCTTCAAGCAGACCGACGCCGACGTCGGCTCCTTCGACGCCGGCTACGGCAGCGCCTACCTCGCCAAGATGGTCGGCCAGAAGTTCGCCCGCGAGATCTTCTTCCTCGGCCGCACCTACACCGCCGAGGACATGCACCGCATGGGCGCGGTCAACATCGTCGCCGACCACGGCGAACTCGAACGCGAGGCCATCACGGTGGCCCGCGAGATCATGGGCAAGTCACCACAGGCGCAGCGCATGCTCAAGTTCGCATTCAACCTCACCGACGACGGACTCATGGGGCAGCAGGTGTTCGCCGGGGAGGCGACCCGGCTCGCTTACATGACCGACGAAGCGGTCGAGGGCCGCGACCAGTTCCTCGAAAAGCGCGACCCTGACTGGTCACCCTTCCCCTGGTACTTCTGAACGGACACCCCTCATGTCGACCGCTCAGACCGCCGCGGCCGGTTCACGCCTGGAATGGATCGACGCTGCGCGGGGCCTGGCCGTCGCCGCCGTCGTGCTGCTGCACGTGAGCATCGGGCACTTCTACGGTCTGCCGCACGCCGATGAGAACGTCCTGCCGATCTGGGACCGGATCAACCAGATCGTCGGGCTCATCCGGATGCCGTTGCTCTTCGTCGTCTCGGGGATGCTGGCCGCGGGCAAGATCCGCCGCGGATTCTCCCGCGGCAACGCCGTCCTGTCGGCGGCCACCAACTACTACCTGTACCTCGTGTGGCTGCTCGTCTACGGCCTGTTCTTCGTGCTCTCCGGTGACGTGCACCTGCCCTTCAACCCGGCCTCGTTCGGGGACTACGCGATCCAGGTGTTCGTCCCGCAGACGCCGCTGTGGTTCGTGTTCTGTCTCGCGGCGTACGTCGTGGTGTTCACGTCGCTGCGGCGCGTGCCGCCCTCGGTCATCGTCGCGAGCACGGTCCTCATCAGCCTCGTGGCTGCGACGACGTGGGACGTCACCTCGCCGCTGTGGACGCGCGGCATCCTCTACGTCGCGTTCTTCGCATTCGGCGTGTACGGCAAGGACGCGCTGCTGCGGTTCGCGCCACGCCCGTGGGTGTTCCTCGTGTCCGCGACAGCGGCGTTCCTGCTGTTCCACCTGGTGACGCTCGAGGTCATCATGACCCCGGAGCCGCTCACGTGGGCTCAGGCTCCGGTGCAGTTGGCACTGGAGCTGTTCGCCTCGATCGCCGGGCTGAGCGGCACGGTGCTGCTCTGCCATCTCGCGGTGTGGCGCCGCGCCGGGTCGTGGACGGGGCGACACACGCTCGCGATCTACGTCATGCACGTGCCCGTCATTCTCGCCGTGCAGTTGCCGGTGCGGTTCGGGATGTTCCCGCTCATCCCACACCTCACCGGCACCTACGCGTGGTTCGCGTGGCTCTACCCGCTCCTGCTCACGGCGGTCGTCATCATCGTGTGCGTGTGGCTCGAGAAGCTGCTCACCGCGATCCACCTCGACTACCTGTTCCGCCTCCCCAGCCGCTACCGCCGCGCCCTCTACCGCCGCCCCGACGGCACCCGCCCTCGCCCCCGCTCCTGACGCCCCGTTGGTCGAGGAGCGAAGCGTCTCGAGACCCTCGATGTGAACCGACGGCG
>JAUNTP010000031.1:0-21272 GCA_030538585.1 Mobilicoccus sp. | reverse complement strand
GCCCCGTTGGTCGAGGAGCGAAGCGTCTCGAGACCCTCGATGTGAACCGACGGCGTCGGCGGCGAGCCCCGTCGGTCGAGGAGCGAAGCGTCTCGAGACCCTCGATGTGAACCGACGGCGGCTGCGAGTCAGGTGGTGCGGTGGAGCTTGTGCGGAGCGGCCTGGGCGACGGGCTTGACGGTGAGCTTGTCGATGTTGACGTGCGCGGGCAGGCTCACGACCCAACGGATGCACTCGGCGACGTCCTCTTGCGTGAGCGGGTTCTCCACCCCCGCGTAGACGGCCTTCGCCTTCTCCTCGTCGCCGTCGAACCGCACGAGGGAGAACTCGTCGGACTCCACCAGACCAGGGGCGACGTCGCACACGCGGATCGGTTCGCCGTTGAGCTCCAGGCGCAGCGCGTCCGAGGCGTACCGTTCGGCGGCCTTGACCCCGCAGTACCCCGCGCCCTTCTCGTACGCACCGTCACCGGCGATCGAGGTCACCGTGACGATCGTGCCGCCACCGTTGCTGCGCAGCGCCGGCAACAGTGCTTTTGTGACCGCCACCGTGCCGAGCACGTTGATCTCATACATCTGCCGCCACTTCTCCAGGGCGGCGTCGGCGACCTCCTCCAGGCCGAGGGCGCCACCGGCGTTGTTGACGAGCACCGCGACGTCGTCGCCGGCCTCCCGGGCCAGGTGCGCCACCTGCTCCTCGTTCGTGACGTCGCAGGTCACGGCGACGCCGCCGATCTCGCGAGCCACCGCCTCCAGCTGGTCGGTGCGCCGCGCCGCGAGCACCACCCGATAGCCGTCCGCGGCGAGGGCCTGCGCCGTCGCCTTGCCGATCCCGCTACTCGCACCTGTCACGACCGCTGTTCTCGTCATGAGGCCAGTATCGGCGTTAGGTTTCGCTCGTGACCTGTTGCCCCCTCGCGGTTCCGTCCCCGCCGACGGACGAGGTGCTCGACGCCCTCGCGAGCGCCGCCGCGGGCTCCGGACCCCTCCTCCTGCCGCACGCGCCGGGCGAGCGACCCGACATCGAAGCGGACCTGCTGGATCGCCAGGTCCCCCTGGGCCGCGACGAGGGCGGCGGGTTCGCCGTCGGTACCTCCGGGTCGACCGGGCTCGCCAAACGCGTGCTGCTCTCCGCCAGCGCCCTCGCGGCCTCGGCCGACGCCACCCACGCCCGCCTCGGCGGCCCCGGCCGCTGGCTGCTCGCCCTCCCGGCCCACCACATCGCGGGCCTGCAGGTGGTGCTCCGGTCGCTGCGCGCCGGGTACACCCCCGCGTTCCTGCCCAACGCCGGGTCCTTCACCCCCGGCGTCTTCGTCGAGGCCGTCGCCGGCTTCGCCGCCCCCCGACGCTATGTCTCCCTGGTCCCGACCCAACTGGGGCGCATCGTCGTGGACGACGCCGCCGTGGATGCCGCGCGCAGCCTGGACGCCGTCCTCATCGGCGGCGCCGCGCTCTCCGGGGTCGTCGAGCGTCGAGCGCGTGAGCTCGGTATCCCGCTCGTGCTCACCTACGGCATGAGCGAGACCTGCGGCGGGTGCGTCTACGACGGCCTCCCCCTCGACGGGGTCCACCTCCGCTTGGAGCGGGGCCGCATCCACCTCGCGGGCGACATGCTCGCCTCCGGGTATCTGCTCGACCCCGGCACCCACGCCGGATCGGAGGACGCCGCGTTCCAGCAGCACGGCGGGCTGCGCTGGTTTCGCACCTCCGACGTGGGGCGCCTGGTCGACGGGCGACTCGTCATCGACGGTCGCCTCGACGACGTCATCATCACCGGCGGGCTCAAAGTGTGGCCCGCGGAGGTCGAGCAGGCCCTCGCCCCGGCCGTCGCCGACGACTGCGACATGGTCGTCGTCGGGCTGCCCGACCCGGAGTGGGGGCAGCGGGTCGCCGTCGCGCTCGAATGCCCGGACAGCCGGGCGTGCGCCCTCACCGACCTCATCGACCACGCCCGCACCGTGCTGCCCCCGCACGCCCGGCCGACGATCACGCGAGCGCTGCGACAACTGCCGCGGCTGCCTGTCGGCAAGGTCGACCGAGCCCGGGTCGCCTCGCTCCTCATGGCCAGTGAATGGGATGATGGCTGTTCGACACCACAGGAAGGATGATCGTTGCTCCGCGTCGTGGCCGCCCTCGCCCTGCTCGTCTTCACGGTCTACTGCGTGATCGACTGCGCCCAGACCCCCTCCGAGCGGGTACGCGGTTTGCCCAAGGCGGGTTGGATCCCGCTCATCATCCTCTTCCCGGCCGTAGGAGGAGTGGCTTGGTGGATCGCCGGGCGACCGGCCCCCGGTGCATCCGGGCCACAGGACACCCCCCGGATGCGTGGCCCGCTCGGCCCCGACGACGACCCCGACTTCCTCGGCCGACTCTGACGTGGCGCGATTCTCGGAGTGGGTCGAGGGTGCTCGACCCCGCACGCTGCCTGCTGCCGTGGCGCCCGTCCTCCTCGGCACTGCCTGCGCCGCTGCGGTCGGCGCCGGGAACCTCGGACGCGCCGCACTCGCGCTGATCGTCGCGCTCGCCCTGCAGGTGGGCGTCAACTACGCCAACGACTACTCCGACGGCGTCCGAGGCACCGACGAGAAGCGCACCGGGCCGGTTCGCCTGGTCGGCCAGGGCCTCGCCCCCGCTGCCACGGTCAAGCGCGCCGCGTTCCTCAGCTTCGGGGTCGGGGCGCTCGCGGGGCTGCTACTCGTGGCCCTCTCCGGGGCCTGGTGGATGCTCGCTGTCGGTGTCGCGGCCATCCTCGCCGCCTGGTACTACACCGGCGGACGCACCCCCTACGGGTATCTGGGCCTCGGTGAGGTCTTCGTCTTCGTGTTCTTCGGTCTCGTGGCCACGCTCGGCACGACGTACACCCAGGCCGGGACGACGACGCTCGCGGCGTGGGCGACCGCCACGGGCGTGGGGGCACTTTCGTGCGCGATCCTCATGGCCAACAACATCCGCGACATCCCCACCGACATCCCTGCCGGCAAACGCACCCTCGCCGTACGCCTCGGTGATCGTGCCGCGAGGCGCGCCTTCGTCGGCATCATCGCGGCCGCTTTCGTCGCCTGCCTCGTGACGGCCCTGCAGCATCCGGGCGCGCTCGCCGGGCTGCTCGTGCTCCCCCTGGCCGTCACCCCCATCCGCACCGTGCTGTCCGGGGCAGGTGGCCGCGACCTCATCCCTGCGTTGGGCACGACGGGCCGCCTCACCCTCGCCTACGCCGTCACCGTCAGCGCAGGCCTGGTCTTCTTCCGCTGAACGCCCTTCGTTGGTCGATTTCGAGACGCTTCGCTCCTCAATCCGGGAAGGAGGAGCGAAGCGACGTCTCGAGACCGTCGAGGGCTGACGTCGTGGCGTGGGCAGTCTCGAGACGCTCGCTTCGCTCGCTCCTTCCCGGATTGAGGAGCGAAGCGTCTCGAAATCGACCAACGGGGGGGGTCGGCTCGCTCTTCGACGTCGGGGGTGGGGCCCTTCGCTCGTCCCGCACATCGCCGAAACGGTCGGTTCACACCGACGGTTTCGGCGGGTTTGTCAGCGGAAGTCGTCCGCCTCGGCGTCTTCGGCGATCTCGTCGGCGCTGCGGCGCGCGCGACGCTCCTGACGGCGCTCCACGTGGGCGAGGACGTCGGCGCTCATCCGCTCCCGGATGCGCGACAGCAGGAAGATCGACGCCAGCATCGACAAGCCTGCCGCGCCGAGAATCAACCACAGCGGGTCCGTCAGACCGAGCGCCCACAGGCCGCCCAGGGCCAGCAGGAACATGAGGATGCGGAGGATCGAGTAGAGGATCGCGTTGTTCATGAGACACCTGCGTAGCTGTGCAGACCGGAGAAGAACATGTTGACGACGGTGACGTTGAGGATGATCGCGATGTAGCCGGCGATGGCGATGATGTTCGCCGTGCGCCGCTTCGTGCCGCTCGTCGCGCGGGCGTGCAGGTAGGCGGCGTACAGCGCCCAGATGACGAACGTCCACACCTCCTTGGGGTCCCAGCTCCAGTACGTGCCCCAGGCCTGCTGGCCCCAGATGGCGCCCGCGATGAGCGTGAACGTCCACAGCGGGAACGCCGCCACGTGCAGCGAGTACGCCAAGCGGTCCAGGCGGGCCGCCGTCGGGAACAGTGCGAGCACCCCCGAGGGCAGCGGCGCGTCCGGCCCCTGGGCCGCACGGCGCTTCTCGGAGCGCTCGACGATCAACTGGATGACGAGCACGCTGAACGCGACCGTGAACATGCCGATGGCGAGGATCGCGATGGGGACGTGGATGGCGATCCAGTAGCTCTGCAGCGCGGGAGCCAGCTCGGCCGCCGGCACATACCACGACACGAGCGCTACCCCGAGCGCGCTCAGCACCGGCACGACGACGAACAGGCCCAGCCAGCGCAGCGGGCGACGCTGCGCCAACACGAGATACACCAGCAACGTCGCCGTGGCACCGGCGACCGTGAACTCGAAGAGGTTGGCCACCGGCGGACGCGACACCGACAGGCCCCGCAGCGCGATCGAGACGATGAGGAACAGCAGCGCCAGCCACGACAACGACATCCCGATGCCGCCGCTCGCACCCCCGGTAGAGGTGGCGTTCGCGGGCGTGTCGTCGGAGTGTTCGGGGTGAGCGGCCGTCGCGCCTGACCGGCCCGCAGACACCAACTCGCGCTCCTGCTTGCGGCGCGCGCCCGCCTCGGCACGCGAGGGAGCGAGGCGCGCGAGGTACACCGTGAATGCGAGCATCGCCAGCGCGAGCACGCCCATACCCACGTAGAGGGCGTAGTTGGCCAACAGGGCCATCTCAGGAGAGGTCATGATCGATCCGTCCGCTCGGTCTTCTCGATGATAGTGGTGCCGGGCACGGCCTCGGCGAGGTCGTCGGCGAGGCTCTCGAGGAGCTCGCCGAGTCGGGTGTCCTCCCGCTGCGCGAGCCCCGCGAGGAGGAGTCGGCTGCCGCCCTCGTCATCCGCCACCGCGCGGGCGAACACACGCCGCCGCGGGATGACGAGCGAGGCGAGCAGCCCCAGCAGCATGACGATCGAGGACCACAGGGCCACGTTCTTGACCGGGTCGTAGCGGGTCGAAATGCCCGCCCACCGGTCGACCTGCTCGAACTCGACCGACCCGAGCCCGTTCGGAAGATCGACGACGTCACCGGGGCGCATCTGCAGACGCAGCGGCGCCCCGTCGGCCCCGACGACGTCCGTCATGCCGCTGGTGTCGAGCTCGTACACCGACTGCGGGGAGGCGTCCGGGAAGAGCTGACCCGTGTGCACCGTCAGCACCAGGAGCGGGTCGTGCAGGTCGGGGAACCCCGACTGCAGGTCGCCCATCGTGTCGCCGGGGACGTCGGTGGCCTGCCCCTGATCGCCCACTTCGACCGCCGTGGGCACGAACACCCCGGCGAACCCGAGGTGCTCGGGCGCGGCCGCGGGCACCTTGATCGCGCCGGTGGAGCGGTAGTTGTCGTCGTGCGGCAGGAACGGGGTGGCCTGACTGTAGATCACCTCACCGGCGGCGTCGCGCACCGTGATGACGGGGGCGTAGCCGTTGCCGAGCAGGTACACCTCAGCGCCCCGGAAGTGCAGGGGATCGTTGACGGCGAGGACGTCGTGGCGCGGCTCGCTGGTGGGCGTGTCCCGGATCGTCGTCTCGATCCGGAAGTCGCGCGGGGCGCCGAGCTGTCCGGTGCCGACCCGGTCCTCGAAGCGGACCGACATCGAGTCGAGGGTGACGACGAACGGCTGGAGGTCGGTGTCGTCGACCAGCGGGCCCCCGGTGAACGTGTGGTAGGCGGCGCGGGTGTTGGCGAAGCTCTCGCCGATCGGCACGATCCGGTCGGCCTTCCACCCCACCAGGTACCCGGCGGCGAGGGCGACGGTGACGACGACGATGCCGTAGTGGAAGCAGATGTTGCCGAACTCGCGCAGGTACCCGGTCTCGGCGGCGACCTCGCCGGTCTTCTCGGGACCGCGCAGCCGGTAGCGGCGGCGCTTCAGCGCCCGACGCACCCGCTCTTCGGTGTCCGCGGGGGTGAGCGGCACGGCGAGGGTGAGGCTCGCGCCCAGCCGTTCGGGGCGGCGAGGGACAGCCGGCGGGGGCGCGGTCAGCGTCGCCCAGTAGCGCCAGGTGCGCGGCACGATGCACCCGATGAGGGAGATGAGCAGCAGCAGGTAGGCCGCGGAGAACCACACCGAGGTGTAGACGTCGAACATCTGCAGCGTGTCGAGGATCGGCCCGGTGGTGGGGTTCTCCTCGATGTAGGTGGCGACGGCACCGGCGTCGATGCTGCGCTGCGGCCACACCGAGCCGGGGATCGCGGCCACGGCCACGAGCAGCAGCAGCATGAGCGCGGTGCGCATGCTCGTGAGCTGACGCCACACGAACCGCGCCCAGCCGCGCGCGCCCAACGACGGACCGCGCAGCTCCTCGCCGCGCTCGTCCTTGGAGTCCAGGGTGGGGGTCGTGGCGCTCACAGGATCGTCTCGAATCGGGCGACGAGGCCGGACTGCATCCAGGCCACGATGGCGGTCCAGGCGCCGGTGAGCAGCAAGAGGCCGACGGCGAGCAGCAGCACCCCGCCGATGATCTGCACGGCACGGTGGTGTCGGCGGAGGAACGCCGAGGTCGTCGCGGCCTTCGACCACCCGGCCGCGATGAGCAGGAACGGCACGCCGAGACCGAGGCAGTAGGCCAGGCCGAGGGCCGCGCCGCGGGCGATGAGGTGCTCGTCCCCGGCGAGGTTGGTGGCGAGGGCGTAGATGACCGCGTACGTCGGCCCCATGCACGGAGCCCAGCCCAACCCGAAGACGACACCGAGCAGCGGCGCCCCGGCGAGGCCGGCCCGCGGCCGCCACGACGGGGTCCACGAGCGCTGCGATCCCATGCCGAGGAACACCAGCGCCATGAGCACCACGACGAGTCCACCCAGTCGCATGAGCAGATCGCTGTGGGCGCGCAGGAACGACCCGGCGAAGGCGGCAAGCAACGTGCCCACCATGAACACGATGCTGAACCCGAGCACGAACAGCAGCGTGCCGACGACGACCCGCGAGCGCGGCTG
Organism: Mobilicoccus sp.; assembly: GCA_030538585.1. Taxonomy (GTDB): domain Bacteria; phylum Actinomycetota; class Actinomycetes; order Actinomycetales; family Dermatophilaceae; genus Mobilicoccus. The sequence goes on along the minus strand of JAUNTP010000031.1, from coordinate 14,229 downwards.
ATCCTCCAGCGGCCGCTCGGTGGCCCCGGTGACGAACCCGAGGAATCCCGGCACGAGCGGCAGCACGCACGGCGAGGCGAACGACACGAACCCCGCGGCCAGCGCGACGGCCAGCGCGAGGATCAGGTTGCCGTCGGCGACGATCTCGGTGACACCCACGCGTCAGCTCGCTGCGACGTCGTCGACGAGCCCGACGAGGGTGCTCGCGTCCACCTGTCCGGCGACGCGGGCCGCGATACGGCCCTCCCGATCGAGCACGAGCGTGGTGGGCGGGGTCGACGCCTTCTCCTGCAGGGCGATGAGGGACGTGCCGCCGTCGTCCTCGAGCGAGGGGTAGCTCGTGCCCACACGCTCGATGAAGGCGCGCGCGTTGACGGCCGACTCGTTGACGTTGACGCCCATGAAGTGCACGGGCACGTCGCGCTCGGTGAGCGTCTCGTAGGCGGACTCGAGCTCCGGCATCTCCTCCACGCACGGTGGGCACCATGAGCCCCACACGTTGACGACGACGAGGTCGCCGCGCTGGTCGACACTCGACCACTGCTGCCCGTCCAAGGTGGTGCCGGTCAGCTCGACCGGTTCGCCACGCTGCTCGACGCCCAGGGTCTCGACCCGTCCGTCACCGCTGATGTAGCTGCGGTCGGGAACCTGACGCGCCTGGTCGCCGACGGTGTTGCCACCGCCGCCGGCCGTGCACGCCGCGAGCACCAGGGTGGTGGCCAGCGCGGCCACCGCCTTCGAGAGGGAGGAGCGAGAAGTCATAGATCAGCGCAGGGCTCGGTGTAGGAGACGGAGGTCAGGGAGTCACCATGGTAGGTGAGCGAGGTGACGGAGGCCAGTTCGCATTCGCGGTGGCGCGGGTCGTGCCACAGGCGCGAGCCCTCGTAGTGGCGGCGCGCGGTCCACACGCACAGCTGGTGGGAGACGAGCACGATCTCGCGGCCGCGGGCGAACACGCGGGCCGCGTCGACGGCCTCCTCCATGCGGGCGGCGATGGAGGCGTAGGACTCCCCCCAGGACGGGCGGAGCGGGTTGTACAGCAGGTGCCACCGGCGCGGGTCGAGCAGCCCGATGGGCTTGGAGCCGATCGTGGAGCCCTCGAAGTGGTTGCCGGCCTCGATGAGGCGGTCGTCGGTGCGCACGTCGGTGTCGTGGGCCGCCGCGATGGGCGCCGCGGTCTCCTGCGCCCGGTCCAGGGAGGAGGCGACGACGGCCGCGAGGTCGTGACCCGCGAAATGCTCCCCCAACCGATCGGCCATGCGCCGCCCCCGGGCGGAGAGGTGGTAGTCGGGCATCCGCCCGTAGAGGACGCGCTCGGGGTTCTCGACCTCGCCGTGACGGACGAGGTGGACGATCGTGCGGGTCATCCGGCGATCCTTCCACTGCTCGCTGATGCTTTCCTGGCAGCGCCCGGCAGGGCGCGCAGGATCGTCTCGACCGCCTCGTCGTCGTGCGAGGCCGTGACGAACCAGGATTCGAACGCGCTCGGCGGCAGGTGCACCCCGCCCTCGAGCATCGCGTGGAAGAACGCCGCGAACGCCGGCAGGTCCTGGGCGCGGGCGTCGTCGTAGTCGCGCACGACCCCCTCGCGGGCGCCGCGCGAGCCCTCGGCGACGAAGAAGATGCTGAACATGCTGCCCGCCCACTGAACGACGTGCTCGACGCCCTCGGCGGTGAGCGCGGCGGACGCGGCGTCGGCGATGGTCGTCGCGGTCCGCGACAGGTGCTCGTACACGTCGGGGGTGGTGCCGCGCAGCGTCACGAGACCCGCCGCCGTGGCGACCGGGTTTCCCGACAGGGTGCCCGCCTGGTAGACGGGGCCGAGCGGGGCGAGGTGAGCCATGATGTCGGCGCGGCCACCGAACGCCGCGGCGGGGAACCCGCCGCCCATGACCTTGCCGAACGTGAACAGGTCGGGCGCGCCGCCTTCGTAGGGCCCTTCGAGGCCATACCACCCCGACGGGCTGCACCGGAACCCGGTCATGACCTCGTCGGAGATGAGCAGCGCCCCGTGCGCAGCCGTGATGCGGCGCATCTCCTCGGTGAAACCGTCGACCGGCGGGACGACGCCCATGTTGCCGGGGCTGGCCTCGGTGATGAGGCAGGCGATCTCGTCACCGTGCTGCTCGAACGCGGCACGCAGGGCCTCGACGTCGTTGTAGGGCAGCACGATCGTCTCGCCCGCGGCAGAGCTCGGCACCCCGGCCGAGTCGGGCAGCGCGAACGTCGCCACCCCGCTGCCCGCGTGCGCGAGGAGGGCGTCGACGTGGCCGTGGTAGCAGCCCGCGAATTTGACGATCTTGCTGCGCCCGGTGAACCCGCGCGCCAGGCGCACCGCGCTCATCGTCGCCTCGGTGCCGCTGCTGACGAGGCGCACCTGCTCGACCGGCTCGACGCGCGAGACGATCTCCTCGGCGAGGAGCACCTCGTTCTCGCTCGGGGTGCCGAAGCTGAACCCTCGCGAGGCGGCGTCCTGCACAGCCGCCATGACGTCGGGGTGGGCGTGGCCGAGGATCATCGGCCCCCACGAGGCGACGAGGTCGACGTAGCGGTTGCCGTCGACGTCGGTCAGCCACGGACCGCGCGCCTCCCGGATGAACCGGGGGGTGCCGCCGACGGCGCGAAAGGCACGGACGGGGCTGTTGACACCGCCGGGGGTGACGGCCATGGCGCGGTCGAGCCAGGCCTGCGAGGCCGTGGCGACGGCAGCGTCGTCGGAGTGCGAGGTGGTCATGGGCTCCATCCTGTCGTCAACGAACGGTGTCGGAGTTGTCGGGGTCCAGGCCGAGCACGTGGCGCCGGATCGTCGCCATCGCGGCCCCGAGTTCGGCGAAGCGCTGCGACCCCAGCGGGTCGATGAGGTGCCGGCGCACGCTCTCCACGTGGATGGGAGCCACCTCGCGCAGCAGGTCGACGCCCCGGGAGGTGAGCCACAGATCGACCCCGCGCCCGTCGTGGCGCGCGGGCCGGCGCAGCACGAGGCCCCGCTGTTCGAGGCGGCCGGCCGTGTGCGTGAGACGACTCCGCGACTGCACGACCTGCTCGGCGAGGGAGGACATGCGCATGTGGCGGCCCTCGGCCTCCGACAGCATCGCGAGGATCTCGTACTCGGTGAGCTGGAGCCCGTGCTCCTGCAGGTCGTCGTCGAGGGCGTCGTCGAGCAACCGGCTCGCGCGCAGATAGGACCGCCAGGCCTGCTGCTCCTCGGTGGAGAGCCAGCGGCCCGAGTCCGCACCGCCCTCGGCCGCGAGCGCCCCGGTCTCCAGGGCAGGCTCGGGTGCGGTGTCCGCGTCGTCGCGAATGCTCATGTGCTCTCCTCAGGCCTGCAGCCGCCGGGCCACCTCGAGGGCGTAGTACGTGAGGATCGATCCGGCCCCGGCGCGGCGGATCGCGGTGAGCGACTCGAGCACCACTCGGTCGCGGTCGATCCAGCCCCGCTCCGCGGCGGCCTCGATCTGCGCGTACTCCCCCGACACCTGGTAGGCGCTCGTGGGCACACCATGCTCGGCCGCGAGGTCGGACACGCGGGTGAGGACGTCGAGATAGGGCAGCGCGGGCTTGACCATGACGATGTCGGCACCCTGCTCGATGTCGAGGCGCACCTCGCGCAGGGACTCGTTCAGGTTGGCCGGGTCCTGCTGATAGGTGGATCGGTCGCCCTCCAGGGTCGACTCCACCGCCTCGCGGAACGGCCCGTAGAAACCCGAGGCGTACTTCGCGGCGTAGGCGAGGATGACGACGTCGGTGTACCCGGCCCGATCGAGGGTGTCGCGGACGACGCCCACCTGGCCGTCCATCATTCCCGAGAGACCCACGACGTGAGCGCCCGCCTTCGCCTGCGCGAGCGCCATCGAGGCGTACCGGTCCAGGGTGGCGTCGTTGTCGACGACGACCTCGCCGCGCGGACCGCTCGACAGGACGCCGCAGTGGCCGTGGTCGGTGAACTCGTCGAGGCACAGGTCGGCCATGACGAGCAGGTCGTCTCCCACCTCGTCGCGCACCGCCGCGAGCGCGACGTTGAGGACCCCGTCGGGGTCGTCGGCGCCGGTGCCGGTGGCGTCCCGGGTCTGCGGGACGCCGAAGATCATGAGCCCGCCCAGCCCGGCCGCCACCGCGTCGCGGGCCGCGTGCAGCAGGGAGTCGGGCGTGTGCTGGACGACGCCCGGCATCGACCCGATGGGCGCGGGTTCGCTCGCCCCCTCCTTGACGAACACCGGCCAGATGAGCTCGGCCGGGTGGAGGCGGGTCTGGGCGACGAGGCGACGGATCGCCGGCGTCGTGCGCAACCGGCGCGGGCGGATACGGCCTGTCATCAACGCGCCTTGCGTCGCCCCGCGGGGCGCTTGAGGCTCGGACGTTGCACGTCTTCCCCGGCCTCGACCGCCGCGGTCCGGAGCCTGCGCCCGTAGTCGGCGAGGCCGTCGACCAGCGCCTCCCCGGTCGCCTCGGCGGCGAGGACGGAGACGACGAGCCCGTGCTCCTCGGCGGTCTTGGCCGTGGCCGGGCCGATGCAGGCGACGACGGTGCTCGGGTGCGGCTTGCCCGCGATGCCGACGAGGTTGCGGACCGTCGAGGAGGACGTGAAGACGACCGCGTCGTAGCTGCCCTGCTTGATGGCGTCGCGGATCTCGACGGCGGGCGGCGCGGCGCGCACGGTGCGGTAGGCGGTGACGTCGTCGACCTCCCAGCCCATCTCCTGCAGACCGGCCACGAGGGTGTCGGTCGCGATGTCGGCGCGGGGCAGGAACACCCCGTTGATGGGGTCGAGCACGTCGTCGTACGGCGGCCACACCTCGAGCAGGCCCTTGGCCGACTGCTCGCCCGTGGGCAGCAGGTCGGGCTCGAGACCCATCTCGCGGATCGCGTCGGCCGTCGCCCCGCCGACCGCGGCGATCTTGAGACCGGCGAAGGCGCGGACGTCGAGGCCGATCTCCTCGAGCTTCTCGCGCACCGCGCGCACCGCGTTCACGGAGGTGAACCCGACCCATTCGTACCGACCGGTGACGAGGCCCTTGATGGCGCGCTGCATCTGCTGCGGGGTGCGCGGCGCCTCGACGCTGATCGTCGGGACGGTCTCCCCGCGGGCGCCGAACTCGGCCAGCCGGTCGACCGTGGGTCCGGCCTGATCCTTCGTGCGCGGCACGAGGACGCGCCACCCGAACAGCGGCTTGGTCTCGTACCAGGACATCTCGTCGCGCAGCGGCACGGTGGCCCCCACCAGCGCGACCTCGGGCACGATGCCGCCCGATCGGAGCAGCTCGGCGGCCTCGCCGAGCGTCGTCGTCGTCGTGCGCTGCTCGACGGTCGTCCCGTGCTCGGTGAGCGCCACCGGGGTCTCGCTCGACCGACCGGCGGCCATGAGGTTCTCCAGGCCGTTCGCGAGGCGGCCCGCGTCGTCGCCGAGCACGACGACCGTGGTCGTGGCGGCGATGCCCCCGCTCCAGTCGGCGTCGTCGGCGGCGGAGTCGACGATGTGCACCGAGGCCGAGTCCCGCGAGGTCAGCGGGATGCCCGCGTAGGCGGCGACCCCGGCGGAGGTGCTCACGCCGGGCACGATCTCGGTGGAGTGCCCCGCCTTGTGGCAGGCGGCCAGCTCGGCCGCGAGCCCCTGGAACGCGGTGGGGTCACCGGTCATGAGGCGCACCAACAGGCCGGACTCACCGGCGGTGACGGCGGTGTCGTTGGACTCGGGCGCCTTCGCGACCTGCGTCGCGGCGCGGGCGACGTGCTTGGCCCAGGACGCGTGCGACAGCGGGCTGCAGCGGTCGCCGTGCATCATCTCGATGAGCGTGACGCCCTCGGGGGCGTAGCGACGCACGATGTCCTCGGCGGCCGGCGAGTCGACGACGACGGCGTCGGCGGCGGCCAGCAGCTCGGTCGCCCGAACGGTGAGGAGGGCGACGTCGCCGGGCCCTGCACCCACGAAGGCGACGCGGGCCGTCGGTCCCGGGGCGAGCGCCCCACGGCTGTTGGTGCTCACGGCTTCTGCTCCTTCACGGCCGCGGTGGGGCCGTCGTGGTTCGTGCCGCCGGCGACCGGCGGCGCATGGCGTTCGTGGCTGCGAGCCAGCACGCTCGCAGCGATGCCGTCGGCTCCGGCATCGAGAAGATCGGTGGCGAGGGCGGCCCCGAGGGCCTCGGGCTCCGCGAGGGCACCGCGGGCACTGCGGCGCAGCGCGATGGTTCCGTCGTCGCTGCCCGCGAACCCCTCCAGGACGAGCTCGTCCCCCTCGAGAGTGGCGAGGGCGCCGATCGGTGCGGTGCACCCGGCTTCCAGCGCCCGCAGCAGGGCACGTTCGGCGGTGACGCAGGCGCGGGTGACGGCGTCGTCGAGCTCCGCGATGGCCTCGGCGACCTCGGCGTCGGCGCGGCATTCGATGGCGAGCGCCCCCTGGCCGGGTGCAGGCAGCATGATCGCGGGGTCGATGAACTCGGCGACGTCGCTGGTGCGGCCGAGGCGACGGATGCCGGCTCCCGCGAGGACGACGGCGTCGAGCTCGCCGCTACGGACGAAGGAGATGCGGCGTTCGACGTTGCCGCGGATGGCGCGCACGGCCAGGTCGGGGCGATGGCACATGAGCTGCGCGGCGCGGCGCGGCGACCCGGTACCGACACGGGCTCCCTGCGGCAGGGTCGACAGCGTGTGGCCGTCGGCGACGAGGACGTCACGCACGTCCTCACGCTCGGGAATGCCGGCGACGACGAGGCCCGGCTCGGGCTGCGTCGGCAGATCCTTGAGCGAGTGCACGGCGAAGTCGACCTCACCGGAGTGCAGCGCCCCCCGGAGCGCCGAGGCGAACACCCCCGTCCCGCCGATCTGCGTGAGGGGCGCGTGGTTCACGTCGCCCTCGGTGACGATCTCGACGAGCTCCACCTCGTGCCCGCGTGCCCGCAACAGGTCGGCCACCCACCCCGACTGGGTGGTGGCGAGCGTGCTGCGTCGTGTGCCGAGCCGCAGGACGGACCTGCTCATGCGAGGTCCTCCCGTCCGGTCATCCGCGGGGCCCGCGCCACGCTGGACACGTCGACGTGGTCGAGGTCGAACAGCTCACGCAACGCCTGGGCGTAGTCGCCGTGGGAGGCGGAGTTGCCGTTCGCGGTGAGCTCCTTGACCCGTACGGTGGGGGTGTGCAGCAGCTTCTCGACGACGCGGTGGACGGTCCGCTTGACCTCACCCCGGGTGACGTCGTCCATGTCGGGCAGGCGGCCCTCCAAGCGCGTCATCTCTGCGCTCACGACGGAGGCGGCGTGTCGACGCAGCGCCGCGACCGCCGGACCCACCGACTCCTGGCGCCGTGCGGTGAGGAACGCCGACACCTCGGCCACGACGAGCTCCTCGACCTGACGCAGCGCCTCGCCGCCGATGGTGACGGTGGCGAGCTCCTCCCCCAGGTCTTCGAGGGCGAGCAGCAGGGTGTCGGGCAGCTCCGCCACGTCAGGGTCGACGTCGCGCGGCAGCGCCAGGTCGACGAGGGCGAGCGGCTCGGTGCGCGAGGCCCGCGCCCGTTCGAGGAGGTCGGTGTCGATGACGTGCCCGATGGCGCCGGTGCACGACACGACGACGTCGGCCGTTGCGAGCGCTTCCTCCAGGCTGGTCCAGTCGAGCGCATGCGCGCCGGTCGCGGAGGCGAGCCGCATGGAGCGCTCGGGGGTGCGGTTGACGATGCGCAGCTCGCCCACGCCCCTCCGCGAGGCGGTGGTCGCGACCAGCGAGCTCATCGCCCCTGCGCCGACGACGAGCACCGACGCGGACCCGAGGTCGCCCACGTGCTGCTCGGCCCGGTCGAAGCCGACCTCGACGAGGGAGGAGCCGTACCGGTCGAGCTCGGTGTCGGAGTGCGCCCGCTTACCGACCCGCAGCGCGTACTGGAGCAGGAGGTTGAGCTGCGAGCCCACCTCGCCGAGGGCCTGCCCCCGGGCGAGAGCGCCGCGCATCTGGCCGAGAATCTGGGCCTCACCGACGGCCATGGCCTCCAGGCCGCACGCGACGGTGAACACGTGCGAGATGGCCCGGTCCTCGTAGTGGACGTAGAACGCCTCGTTGAGTTCGTCGCGCTCGACGCCGGTGGCCTCCGCCAGCGACGTCGCCACGTGGGCGACGGCGCCGTGGAAGGTGCTGACGTCAGCGTAGATCTCGATGCGGTTGCACGTGGCGAGCAGCGCCACCTCGTCGATGTCGTCGCTGCCCATGAGCGTGCGGGTGAGCGCGTCGGCGTCCGCGGACTCCAGCGAGAGGCGCTCCAGGAGCGACATCGGTGCGCTGCGATGGGAGATCCCCATGACGATGAGGCTCATCGGCCCACCCCCCGTGTCGCGCGCAGAAGGCGCGCACTACGATGGCGGCGTCGCCCGTCCGTGGCCGGTGCGGCATGAACGGTCAAGGTGTCTCCGACTCCTGACTGGTCTCGAATGGTGGGCGACGAGGTCCGGTTTCCCGTTCACCTTATGGCCACCCATCCTCCGGAACAAATGCCGAAGGGCCTGCAGCCGGTGGGCGAGATGTGCCCTCGGACGAGCTCACGCGGAGCGCGCCGCACCCAACCTGTCGGCAAGTTCGCTGCGCAGTCGGCGCTCGCTCACCCGCCAGTAATCGTGAATCTCCCCGTCGATCAAGGTGACGGGGATCTGCTCCCACCACAGCGGATCCGGGTCGCTGATCTCGGCGAGCGACTGCTCCTCGAAGGCGACCCCGAGGTCGCTTGTGACGCGATTCACCACGTCGCGGGCGAGGGTGCACAGGTGGCAGCCGGGCTTCGTGATGAGCGTGACCGTGGGGGCCGTGGTGCTCTGCATGAAACCCACTGTATGACGACCGTCCATGATCGGTGACATCCACGATGTCGACAGGCCCCCTCGACCGACCGAGCCCGCCCCGACGACGCCGAGGAGGATCACACTGACGTCCCGCCCCCCGGCTGGTTGAGGAGGAGCGAAGCGACGTCTCGAAACCATCGAGAGTTGAGGTGATGACGTGGGCAGCGGTCTCGAGACGCTTCGCTCCTCGACCAACGGCAATGCGATGTCAGGAGAACGGCGCCCCGCGTTGGGCCAGCAACGTGTGGAGGGTCCGTTGGATCGTCTCGCGCACGTGGTCGGTGAGCTCGAACACCGCGAGGGGGTCGTCGGCCGCCTCGGGCCCGAGACCTCCGGTGTCGACCGGGGGCCCGAAGTCGATGATCCACTTGGTCGGCAGCGGCACGAGGCCGAGCAGACCGAGGTGCGGGAACGTCGGGGTCACCGGGAAGTACGGCAGGCCGAGCAGCTTGGCGAGGGGGGCGAGGTCGGCCACCATCGGGTACGCCTCCTCGGCCCCCACGACGGAGCACGGGATGATCGGCACCCCGGCGCGCAGGGCCGTGGCGACGAACCCGCCCCGGCCGAAGCGCTGGAGGCGGTAGCGGTCGGCGAACCGTTTGCCGACCCCCTTGAACCCCTCGGGCCACACGCCGACCACCTCACCGGCCTCGAGGAGGCGGGCGGCGTCGGCGGGGCCGGCGACCGCCGCCCCGGTGCGGCGAGCGGTGTCACCCACGAGCGGGGAGGCGAAGACGAGGTCGGCGGCGAGCGGCCGCAGGAACCGATGGGCGGGGTGGGCGTCGTGGACGGCCACCGTCGTCATCACCGTGTCGATGGCGATGGTGCCGCCGTGGTTGGACACCACGAGCGCACCACCCTCGCTCGGGATGTTCTCCACCCCGCGCACCTCCACGCGGAACCAGCGGCGGTACAGCGGTCGCAGCACCGGCAGATACACCCGCTCGGTGAACTCGCGGTCGAACCCGAACTCGTCGACGACGTAATCGCCTTCGAGCCGGCGTCGCAGGAACGCGAGGGTGGCGGCCACCGCCTCCTCGGTCTCCTCGGGTGAGGCGCCCGCCTGGCGGGCGGCCCACCGCAGCAGCGAGGCGATGACGCCGACGGCCTCCCCCGGGTCGACGTCCGGCGGGATGAGGGAGATCAGGGCGCGGACCGGGTCGCTCGCAGCGCTCACAGGTCACCTCCGGTGGCGTTCACTGGGCACCTCCGGTGGTCGACGGCGGCGCCGGGGTCCCCCACACCTGCCGGGCGAACGCCTCGAACGCCGCGCGGGTGGACAGGCGCGGGGTGAACCCGAGGACCTCGCGCATCCTTGTGGTGTCGAGGCAGCGGCCGTACATGATGTAGTCCATGTGGTCGGCGTCGACACCGGGGATGCCGGCCCAGCGGCTCACGGTGCCGACGGCCCGCCCGGTGGTGGTGAACACCGGCACCGTGGGGCGGCGCGCGATGCGCAGGGCCTGACGCACGGTGATGACCCCCTGGCCGGCGACGTTGACGATCCCCACGGGCTCCCCCGCGGCCGCGGCGACGATCGCCCCCACGGCATCCTCCTCGCCCAGCGCCTGCATCCGGGCGTCGAACCCGAACGGGACGGGCACGACGGGTGCCCGCAGGTAGTTCGACATCGCGCTGCGGGTGTGGCCACCGAACACGTGGGTGAGACGCAGGATGCTCACGCCGACGTCGGGGCGGCGGCGCCCGAGGGCCTGCACGTACGACTCGACCTCGATGGCCTCCTGCACGTGCCCCGCGCGCGGCGCCGACTGCACTCCGTGGTCCTCGGTGACGATCGCGGGCGCGGATGCCGACGCCCCGTACACCGACCCCGTCGAGACGAGGACGACGTGCCGCAGGTCGCGCTGCGCCTGGCAGACCCCGACGAGGTGCATCGTGCCGATGACGGCGGTCTCCTTGGCCGAGACCCGCGCCGATCGTGATCCCGTCACGGGCACGGCGCCGAAGTGCACGACGGTGTCGACCCCGGCGATCACCCGGCGTAGCAGGGGGTTGCGCACGTCGGCGCGGAGGAACTCGGCGGCGCCGAGGGCTCGCGCCGGGGGACGGACGTCGACCCCGACGACACGCTCGACATCGTCACGAGCGGCGAGATCGGCCGCGACACAGGCCCCGAGGTAGGTCGAGACACCGGTGACGAGGACCGTGGCCGCCATGGGTCCCCCTTCGCCATCGCCGCGCGTCTTGGTCGCGCCGCGTCGATGGGTCGATCCTAGGTCAGTCGCGCGCCGCACAGGTCGGGCGCGCATGACGACGGCGGGCTGCCTCCGACAAGTCTCGGTGGCAGCCCGCGCGCGGACGCGGGGCGTCCTTACTTCTTGTTGCGACGCTGGTGACGCGTCTTGCGCAGCAGCTTGCGGTGCTTCTTCTTGGCCATCCGCTTGCGGCGCTTCTTGATGACAGAACCCATAGGTGTCCTCACGGTCGCACCGGACTGCTGTGCCGGTGACTGGGGTGGTACGGCTGGACGACGAGGCGCCCTGCCCGATCGGAAACGGCGGTGCTCGACCCCCCTCGTCGATCGGGTGGTCACGCTCGGCACGCTTCTGGCCCGCTCCCGGCGACCCCCAGTGAGGGTCGCCAAGAAACGGACTGCTCCGCCCAACCTTACCGTGCAGAGGCGGTCAGCGAAAAGCCGCCGTCGGCCCAGACGGTGCGCTCACCCCGCGCATCCGCCGAGACCGTCGCTTCGAACCGACGGTGTCGGCGCTCTCAGTCGAACCAGTGGTCGAGGCCGTGGTGGGGGAACACCGTCTCGCGGGTCTTCATCACGGCACGATCCACGGGGTCCTCCGGGTCGTAGCCCACCTCCCAGGAGCGCCACCAGATGCGACCCCGCTCGGAGGTGCCGTCGCCCATGGTCGGCGGCACCTCCTCGCCCATGGTGTCGGTGACGTGGTCGATCCAGGCCTGCGGCACCGGTGTCTCCACCGCGATGGGCCGGTGCATCGCCGTGGCGACGAGGTGGGTCCACGAGCGCGGAACCACCCGGACGACCTCGTACCCGCCCCCGCCGAGCGCGACCCACTTGCCGCCGCACAGCTCGTGCGCGAGGTCGTGGATGGACTCGACCGCGATGCGTTGCGCGTCGACCGAGACCGACAGGTGCGCGAGCGGGTCGCTGAAGTGGGAGTCGGCGCCATGCTGGCTGATGATGATCTGCGGCCGGAACGCGCGCAGGACGGTCGGCACGACGGCGTGCAGGGTGCGCAGCCACGGCGCGTCACCCACGCCCGGGGGCAGGGCGACGTTGACCGCCGACCCCAGCGCGTCCGCGCCGCCCACGTCACCGGGGAACCCGGTACCGGGAAAGAGCACCGTGCCCGTCTCGTGCATGGAGATCGTCAGCACCCGGGGCTCGTTCCAGAACATGCGCTCCACGCCGTCGCCGTGATGGGCGTCGACATCGATGTAGGCGACCCGCTCGGCACCGTTCTCGAGCAGCCAGTCGATCGCCACGGCCGCGTCGTTGTAGACGCAGAAGCCGGCGGCGTGGTCGGGCATCGCGTGGTGCAGGCCGCCCGTGAAGTTGACGCCGTGCGGCACCTCGCCCCGCCAGACGCCCTCGGTCACCGCGCGGGTGCCCTCGGCGATGCGGGCGCTGACGTCGTGGACCCCGTGGAAGGCCGGGTCGTCCTCGGTGCCGAGGCCGTACCGCACCTCGGCGGTCTCGGGGTGCTCGGAGGCCCGGCGCACCGCCTGCACGTACTCGGGGCTGTGCACCCGGTGCAGCAACTCATCCCCCGGGGCGTCAGGGACGATGATGTCGGCCTCGGAATCGAACAGCCCCAATGCACTGCAGAGCCTCGCCGTGAGGTCGAGCCGAATGGGGTTCATGGGATGGCCTTCACCGAAGTCGTACCCGGTGAACGAGTCGTCCCAGACGATGCGCGCCTGTGCCATGAGCTCACGCTATCGGCCCACGAGTGCCCGGACAGCCGAAGAGGCCACGTGATCTGCGTGGCCTCCGGCTGCGGGTAGGGGGTGCGGCGTCAGCGACGCAGCGCGAGCACCATCGCGATCTCTTCTTCGATGCCAGCGTCGCGCGCTTCGTCGGTGCGCGGCTCACGGCGGTGTTCGGTGGGGCGGAAGCCGTAGCTGCTCGCGAAGGCCACACCGCGGGCGTTGTCGGTGCCCACCCAGTAGACGAGCTGGGAGGCTCCCGACTTCTCGGCCACCTCACTGGCCTCCACGACGAGCTTGGCGGCGATGCCGTGACCCCGCAGGTCCGGCACGACCCAGAGACCGAACAGCTCCGCCGCGTTGTCGAACAGGCTCTCGTTGCTGCGCACCGAGACGATGCCGACGGGCTCCTTGTCGTCGTGGATCATGAGGCGGGTCGACCGGTTCATGCGGGCCCGCCACAGCTCCTCGTCGTAGTCCTCCTCGGTGGCGACGTCGGCCACGAACGCCTCGGGTGACTCGCGGAGCGCGCGCAGACGAAATTCCTTGTACTGCTCCCACTCGTCCTCACCGAGCACACGGACGGAGATCTCCGACATGAGGTTCCTTTCGTCTCACCAGCGGCCCCCGCCGCGCGGTCGCCAACACAGTAACAGCGGCCGGTGACGGCCAGGTTCGGGCTCGACAGGGCAATGCCGTTGCCGAGCAGGGATCGTCCTCAGCCTCCCATACGGGCGGCGTGGGCCGCGGCGGCGCTCACAGCACGGGACAGGTGATGCCGCACGGCGCCCTCATCGAGGGCGCGCAGCGCCCGTGCGGTGCTGCCGCCGGGGCTCGTCACCTGCTCACGCAGGGCGGCGGCCGGCACGTCACCCTCGCTCAACATGGTGGCGGCACCGAGGAGGGTCTGTACGGCGAGGCGGGTCGCGAGCGGGCGCGGAATGCCCTCGAACACGCCTCCCTCGACGAGGGCGTCGGCGACGTAAAAGAGGTAGGCAGGTCCCGAACCGGACAGGGCCGAGGTGGCGTCCTGGAGGGACTCCGGCACTCGCTCGACGAGCCCGCAGGAGGACAGCAGCGCCGTCACCGCCTCGATCTGCGCGTCCGTGCAGTGCTCCCCGGGCGTGAGGGTGAAGACGCCTTCACCCACCAGGGCCGGGGTGTTGGGCATGACCCGCATGACGGCGACACCGGCTCCGGCGGCCTCGGCGAGGGTCTCCAGCCGCACCCCTGCGGCCAGCGACACCACGACGCCGTCGATCTCGCCTGCCACCTCTGCGACGACGTCGGCCATCGCGTACGGCTTGACCCCGACGACGACGATGTCGGCGCCGCGGGCAGCCTCGGCGTTGCCCGCGACCTCGATGCCCTCCTCGCGCCACGCCTGCGCGGACTTCTCCGAGCTGACGCTGACGACGAGCCGGTCGGTGGGCATGCCGGCGGCCACCATGCCGCGCAGGACGGCTCCACCCATGACACCGGCGCCGACGAA
>JAUNTP010000249.1 GCA_030538585.1 Mobilicoccus sp. | reverse complement strand
CGAACCCGCGTAGCCAGTTTGGAAGACTGGGGCTCTACCATTGAGCTACACCCGCATACACCTTCTCGGTGCGTCCGGCAGCATACCCGAGGCCGTGATTCGTTCTCGAATCGACGGGATCGACGCGTCGACGCACACCTGCCCGCACAGCCCGCGACAGCCCAGCGGGTAAGGTTGCACGGTCACGGGCTGTGGCGCAGCTTGGTAGCGCGCGTGCTTTGGGAGCACGATGTCGCAGGTTCGAATCCTGTCAGCCCGACTCGTCGTCGACACCGCCGCGCAGGTGGCGGTTTCGGCGTGAGTAGGTCGTTCCCGTTAGCATGGATCGACTCGCATCCGCGTGCCCTCGGGCGCAGGATCGCGCCATGTGGCGAGAAGATTCGCCGCACCCCGTTCACCCGTCACCGATCGATGCTGGAGTGCCCGAAGTGTTGAGTTCCGTCGAGACCCTCTCTCAGACCCGGGTCAAGCTGACCGTCGAGGTCCCGTACGAGGAGCTCAAGCCGAGCCTCGACGCGGCGTACAAGGCCATCGGCGCCCAGATCGCCATCCCCGGGTTCCGCCCCGGCAAGGTGCCCACCCGCATCATCGAGCAGCGCGTCGGCAAGGGCGCCGTCATGCAGGAGGCCATCAACGAGGCCCTCCCGCAGCTGTACGGCCAGGCCATCGAAGAGAACGACATCCGCCCGATGGGCCAGCCCGAGGTCGACCTCACCGAGGTCCCCATGAACGACGGCGACCAGCTCGTGTTCACCGCCGAGCTCGATGTGCGCCCGACGATCGACCTGCCGGCGTTCTCCGACATCGCGGTCGAGGTCGACGCCATCACCGACGAGGCCGTCGAGACCGAGCTCGACAAGCGCGTCGAGGAGCTGCGGGCCCGCTTCGGCACCCTCGTGGGTGTCGACCGCGCCGCCGAGGAGGGCGACTTCGTCACCATCGACCTGCGCGGCGAGATCGGCGGCGAGCAGATCGACGCCGTCGAGGGCGTCTCCTACGAGATCGGCTCCCGCACGATGATCAACGGCCTCGACGACGCGCTCGTCGGCATGACCGTCGACGAGGAGAAAAACTTCCAGGCCCCCCTCGCGGGCGGCGACCACGAGGGCGAGGACGCAGACATCACGGTCACCCTTCGCTCCGCCAAGGTGCGCGAGCTGCCCGAGCTCGACGACGACTTCGCGCAGATGGCGTCGGAGTTCGACACCCTTGAGGAGCTCCGCGAGGACCTCAAGGGCCAGGCGCAGCAGGCCCAGCTGTTCAACCAGGGTCTCCAGGCGCGCGACAAGATCCTCGAGCACCTGCTCGACACCATGGAGATCCCCGTTCCGGAGTCGGTCGTCGACGCCGAGGTCGAGTCCCACTTCGCGCCCGGCAGCCACGAGGGCGAGGCCGACAACGAGGAGCACCGCACCGAGGTGCGCGAGAACACCGAGAAGGCCCTGCGCACGCAGCTCCTCCTCGACGCGATCGCCGAGAAGACCGAGGTGAGCGTCAGCCAGCAGGAGCTCATCGAGTACCTCATCATGACCGCGCAGCAGTACGGCATGGAGCCGGCGCAGCTCGCGCAGGCCATGGACGACCAGCAGCAGGCCGGCGCGATGGCCGCCGAGGTCGCCCGCCGCAAGTCGCTGGCCGCCGTCATGGAAGAGGCCAAGGTCACCGACAGCAACGGCGAGGTCGTCGACCTCTCCGCCACGATCGAGACCGGTGAAGACGACGAGAGCGACGAGAGCGACGCCACGGCTGACGCCGACGCTCCCGCCGCCGACGCTGAGGCCGACGCCGCGAAGGCGTCCGACGCCGACGAGGCCGACGACGAGGCCACCGAGACCAAGTGAGCGTCACGACGGCGCCGCCCGCCCACCGGGGCAGGGCGGCGCCGTCGGCGTTCCACGCGGGCTGTGCCGGCCGGGATTATCCGCTCACGGCGAACAGATACAGGGGCGGGGAAGGTGCCGGGGGTGCCCGGCGTTAGCCTCGAAGACAGTGCATCGCCCGGCCGCACCCGGGCAGCCACGACCAAGGGAGAGAACGAACGTGAGTGACCGCAGCGATATCGTCGCCGCCGACGCCGGGCCCAAGGGTGGGCTCGACGACCACATCTACAACCGCCTCCTCAAGGAGCGGATCATCTTCCTCGGGTCGGACGTGCGCGACGACAACGCGAACGCCATCTGCGCCCAGCTGCTTCTGCTTTCGGCCGAGGACCCCGAGCGTGACATCTGGCTGTACATCAACAGCCCCGGCGGTTCGATCTCGGCCGGTATGGCGATCTACGACACGATGAACTGGGTCCCCAACGACGTGTGCACCGTCGCCATGGGTATGGCGGCGAGCATGGGCCAGTTCCTGCTGTCCGCCGGCGCCAAGGGCAAGCGGTACGCGACCCCGCACAGCCGCATCCTCATGCACCAGCCGCTCGGCGGCATCGGCGGCACGGCGACCGACATCAAGATCCAGGCCGAGCAGATGCTGTTCATCAAGCGTCAGATGGCCGAGCTCATCGCCGAGCACACCGGACAGACCGTGGAGCAGATCACCAAGGACTCCGACCGCGACCGCTGGTTCGGCGCCGAGGAGGCCAAGGAGTACGGCTTCGTCGACCACGTGTTCACCCGCGCCAGCCAGACGCCCGGTGGCGGCGGCACGCAGGCCTGAGAGACTTTGGAGCATCGCATGATCATCGACCCCCGCCTCGCGACGCCGTCGAACGCTGGCGCTCCGGCCCGTCCGATGTCCCCGAGCAGCCGCTACATCCTGCCGCAGTTCGAGGAGCGCACCGCCTACGGCATGAAGCGCACCGACCCGTACACTAAGATGTTCGAGGACCGCATCATCTTCCTCGGCGCCCAGGTGGACGACGCGTCGGCCGACGACCTGATCGCCCAGCTCATCGTGCTGGAGAGCCAGGACCCCGACCGCGACATCATCATGTACATCAACAGCCCGGGCGGCTCGTTCACGGCCATGACGGCCATCTACGACACGATGCAGTTCATCCGCCCCGACATCCAGACCTTCGTCGTGGGTCAGGCGGCCAGCGCCGCGGCGGTGCTGCTCGCCGCGGGTGCGCCGGGCAAGCGCTACGCCCTGCCGAACAGCCGCGTGCTCATCCACCAGCCCGCTCTCGGTGGCAGCGACTACGGTCAGGCCAGCGACATCGAGATCCAGGCCAACGAGGTCTTCCGCATGCGCACCTGGCTGGAGGAGACCCTCGCCGAGCACTCGGGCCGCACCCCCGAGCAGGTGAACGAGGACATCGAGCGCGACAAGTTCCTCTCCGCCGCCGAGGCCAAGGACTACGGCCTCATCGACGAGGTGCTCGTCAGCCGTAAGGCGTCGCGTCAGTCCTGACGCACGTCTGTCGGACACAGACGAAGGGGCCGGTGATCACCTCACCGGCCCCTTCGCCGTGTCCGGGGGGCGCGACCTCACGGGAGAGCGTCGCAACCACCCCCGGTTGGTTGAGGAGCGAGCGCAGCGAGTGTCTCGAAACCATGGTGAGTTGACGGGAGACCACCCCACACCACCGCGACAGCCCGGGCCGGTCCACAATCGAACAAAAAAACGAGAAAAGCTTCTCTGAGCAGTAGCGCTATCGCGACCTCGAGGATAGAATAGGAGCAGTCATTCGAAAGGGGGGCAGGCCATGATCGATCAGCGCGTCGAGCACCTCGTGCCCGTCTTGCAACCCCCTGCCGAATGGGGATTCGGGGACGCGCTCCCGGCCGAAACATTCGCGGGCTTGAGTGAAGACGCGATGCTGTCCGAAC
>JAUNTP010000030.1 GCA_030538585.1 Mobilicoccus sp. | reverse complement strand
GGAGATGAAGTCGAGCTTGGTGAGGTCGGAGGCGCCGTAGCGCAGACCCGGGTCGAGCAGCGCCTGCCCGTGGGGCGAGGCGTCGGCGGCGGCCATGAGCACCTGCGGGAAGCTCATGCCGTGCAGGGCGAGCACCCACACCGACATGACGAACGCGGCGGCGATGAGCAGGACGGCCTTGATGATCTGCACCCAGGTGGTGCCCTTCATGCCGCCGATCATGACGTAGCCGATCATGACGGCGCCGACGACGGCGATGACGAGGCGGATCGCGGTGGGGGCGGTGAGGCCGAGCAGCAGCGACACGAGCGCGCCGGCACCGGCCATCTGGGCGAGCAGGTAGAAGAACGACACGGCGAGCGAGCTCGTCGCGGCGGCCATGCGGATCGGGCGCTGACGCAGACGGAACGAGAGCACGTCGGCCATCGTGAAGCGGCCGGTGTTCCGCATGAGCTCGGCGACGAGCAGGAGCGCCACGAGCCAGGCGACGAGGAAGCCGATGGAGTAGAGGAAGCCGTCGTAGCCCTGCAGGGCGATGGCGCCCGCGATACCGAGGAACGAGGCGGCCGAGAGGTAGTCACCGGCGATCGCGAGACCGTTCTGGCGACCCGAGAACGCGGCGCCACCGGTGTAGTACTCGGCGGCGGACTTCTTGCCGGCCGCGACCTTGATGACGACCGTCAGGGTGACCACGACGAAGAGGACGAAGACCGTCAGGTTGAGGATCGGGTTGCCGACGTCGATGGCGTCGGCCTCCATGGGGGCGACCATGATCGTGGAGAGGGTCATGTCAGATCACCCGAGCCCATCATCTTCTCCTTGATGGCGTCGGCCTTGGGGTCGAACACCTTGTCGGCCCACCGCACGTAGGCGATGGTGATGGCGAACGTCGTGACGAACTGCCCGAGGCCCATGAGCAGGCCGACGTTGATGTTCCAGAACACGACCGTCGACATGAACTCCGGCATGTACGCCGCGAGGAGCACGTACACGAAGTACCAGACGAGGAAGAAGATCGTGCAGGGAAAGACGAAGCCCCGGAACCGCTTGCGCAGATCCTGGAAGTCTTCGCTCGCCTGCACGTCCCGGTAGGACTGGGCGTGGTCGGGTTGCGTCACTGAGCACCTCCTGGCGGTCGGCACCACCGCGCGGGCGGAGGTGACCTACGTAATGTCTGGATCACTCTTCACCCGGCGGATACCGCTGCGGCAGGGGCTGCTTCGCGCAGAAGGTTCGACGGTGGCGACCTGCGATCGGCGGTGTCGCACCCCTCGGTGAGCGGCGAGGTGTGCGGGTGAGCGGTGCGCCGAACGGGCGGTGTCCAGGTGTCCAGGTGTCGCGGTGTGCGTGTCGGGCTCGCGGCTCAGTCGCGGTCGCTGACGCCCTCGGGGGCGTGGAGGCGGATCATCGTGCGGACGGTGTTGCGAGGCACACGGTGGGGCATCGCCAGCGAGGCGAGCACGGCCGAGACGAACGCCAGGGGCACCGTCCAGGCGGCGGGCTGCGCCATGAGGTGGGTCCAGGGCTCGGGCAGGGTCACCCGGGACAGCGTGAGCACTGCGGCGGTGATCGATCCGGTCGCGCCCAGGATCATCCCCACCGCGATGCCGCGCGCGGTGAGCCCCCGCCACCACACCCCCAGCACGAGCAGCGGGCAGAGCGTCGAGGCGGCGACGGCGAAGGCGAGGCCGACCGTGGTGGCGAGGCCCACATGTCCGACGGCCAGGGAGAACGCCCAGGGAATGCTGATCGCGAGCAACGCGGAGAGCCGAAAGCTGACGACGCCGTCGACGTCGCCACCGGTCCATCGTCGCAGGCGGGGCCGCACGAGGTCTTGGTCGATGACGCCGGTGAGCGCGATGGCGACGCCGGAGGAGGTCGAGAGGAACGCGGCGAAGGCCCCGACCGCGAGGATGACGACGAGGGTGTGGCCGACGGGCCCGGGCGCGATGATGCCGGGCAGCGTGAGGACGATCTCGTCGGCGTTCGTCCCCGGCGGCAGGTGCGGCAGGTAGGCCCGGCCCAGGACGGCGTACACCGGCGGGAAGAGGTAGAAGAGGCCGAGGAGGGCCACGACCGGCAGGATCGTGCGGCGGGCCGCCCGCCCGTCGGCGTTGGTGTAGAAGCGGACGACGACGTGGGGAAGCCCCATGGTGCCCAGGCAGAGCGCCAGTAGCAGTGAATACGTCGTGTAGGTCTCGAGGGCGATCGAGTCCGGGATCGGCGTCGGCATGACGGGGGCCGGCGCCCCCGAGCGGTACCAGATCCCGGCGAGCACGAGCGCGGGGAGCGCGATGGCGACGAGCTTGACCCAGTATTGGACGGCCTGGAGGTCGGTCACCGACCGCATGCCGCCCGAGACGACGTTGACGGTGACGACGAGCGCGACGAGAGCGCTGCCCACCCACGGCGGCCCACCGGTGAGGGCTCCGACGGCGAGCCCGGCGCCCTGCAGCTGCGGCAGGAGGTAGAGCCACCCGATGGCGAGGACGAACAGCGAGGTGAGGATGCGCAACCGGTGGCTGCGGAGCCGCAGGTCGGCGAAGTCCGGGATCGTGTAGGCGCCCGAGCGGCGCATGGGTGCGGCGATGAGCGCGGCGAGGACGACGTAGCCGAGGGTGTACCCGACGGGGAACCACAGCATCGAGACGCCCGAGGTGTACACGAGGCCGGCGATGCCGAGGAAGGAGGCGGCCGACAGGTACTCCCCGCCGATGGCGGAGGCGTTGCGCAGGGGGCCCACGGCGCGGCCCGCGACGTAGAAGTCGGAGGTGGTGCGGGAGAGGCGGACGCCGTGGATGCCGCCGAGCAGGGTGGCGATGCAGGTGATCGCGATCGCGACGACCACCGGGGTCGAGCTCACGGACGCTCCATGAACTCGACGAACTCGTTCTCCACCCGTTCGGCGGCGCGCACGTACCAGAAGGTGATGAGCAGGGCGAAGGGGTAGACGAGGACGCCGAGCCCCAGCCACGGCAACGGGATGCCCATGACGGTTCTTTCGTGGGCGCCGGACACGGTGAGCAGGACGACGGGAACGACGACGAGCGCGAGCGCCACCCCCGTGACCAGCGCCAAGGACAGGCGGCGCTGAGTGGTGAGCAGGGAATCGACGTACACCTCACCGAGGCTGGTCTGCTCCTCGAGTTCGCGGAAGCGGGAGGAGCGTTGGTACCGGGAGGCCGACGCTCGGGCGGAGGTGACCCGTACTCGTCGCGGGGCCCCGCCGCGGCCGGGGTGGCTCACGAGCCCCGGCGGGGGAGGCGGATGAGGCGGTCGCGCAGGTCGCGGGTGTGACGCCGGCTCACCTGCAGTTCGATGCCGTCACCGACGACGACGACGCTGCGACCGGCCTCGGTGCGGACCTGGCTGATGGCGGGCAGCGAGACCAGGGTGCTGCGGTGGATGCGGGCGAACCCGGCCTCGGCCCAGCGCTCCTCCAGCAGCGTGAGGGAGACGCGCAGCAGGTGGGACCCGTCGGCGGTGTGCAGGCGGGCGTAGTCGCCCTGGGCCTGGACGTACAGGACGTCGGAGCGCTGGACGAAGGAGGTGACGCCGCCGAGCTCGACCGGGATGGTCTCATCGGGTGCGGCGGGCGCGCTCGGCGCGGAGGCCATGACGGTGCCACCTCGGGCGGCCACGACCCGGCGCACCGCCTCAGCGAGGCGGGCGGCCCGGACCGGCTTGACGATGTAATCCGTGGCGGACAGGTCGAACGCATCGACCGCGTGCTGCTCGTAGGCGGTGACGAAGACGATCTGAGGCCGTTCGGCGAACCGGGCGAGGACACGGGCCAACTCCATCCCGTCGAGCCCCGGCATGCGGATGTCGCAGAAGATGACGTCGGCCGGTGCCTGATCGAGGGCGCGCAGCGCGTCGGCGCCGTTGGCCGCCGTGCGCACCTCACCGATGCGCTCGTCCTGCTCCAGGAGCCAGGTCAATTCGTTGCGCGTGGGGAGTTCGTCGTCGACGACCAGGGCGCGCAAAGGGGAGGTGCCCGCCGTCGTCTCCGCACTCATGTGCCGAATCCTAGCGGTGAGCGGTCGAAATCCGTAGATGAAAGGTCCGCTGCGTCACGATACGGAGCGCGGCTGGTACTTCGGCACGCGGAAGCTGACCCGGGTGCCCGCCCCGACGGCGGTCTCGACGGTGAGGCCGTACCCGGCGCCGAACGTCTGCCGCAGCCGGGCGTCGACGTTGGCCATCCCGATGTGGTCGCCCTCGTCGTCACCGGCGAGGACGGCGCGGATGCGTTCGGGGTCGGCGCCCGCGCCGTTGTCCTCGATGACGATCTCCGCCTCGGTGCCGACGTCGTGTGCCTCGATCTTGATGATGCCGACGCCGCTCTCGTTCTCGATGCCGTGCTGAACGGCGTTCTCCACGAGCGGCTGGATCGCGAACGACGGCACGTTGACCCCCAACACCTCGGGGGCGACGCGCAGGCTCACCTGCATGCGGTCCCCGAAGCGGGCCTCTTCGAGCGCGAGGTAGCGCTCGATGTTGGTGAGCTCGTCGGTGAGGGGGGTGAGAGGGCCGGTGCGCCGAAAGCTGTAGCGCGTGAAATCGGCGAACTCGAGGATGAGTTCGCGCGCACGGTCGGGGTCGGTGCGCACGAAGCTCGCGATCGCGGCGAGGGAGTTGTAGACGAAGTGGGGGCTGATCTGGGCCCGCAGCGCCCGCAGCTCGGCCTCCATCGTGCGGCCCCGCTCGCGGCTCAGCTCGGCGAGGTCGATCTGGGTCGCGACCCAGGAGGCGACGGCCTCGGTGGCGCGCACCAGGTCGCTGGAGGAGGTCCGGTTGTACGAGGCGAGAACGGCCACGACCCGGTCCTCGCACACGACGGGGGCGAGGATCGCGGCGTTGATGAGGCAGTCGGGGTCGTCGCACGACACCTGACGCTCGTCCAGGCGCATCGTGCGTCCACCGGCGAGCACGAGCCGCCCGTGCTCCTCGAAGTCCTCGGCGTGGTGATCGGCGTCGCCCTCCCAGGCGAGCACCCCACCGGCGTCGGACATGCCGACGGCCGCGACCCCGAGCAGCGGGCGCAGGTCGCGGGCCGTGCGGGAGGCGGCCTCGGGCGTGAGGCCGTCGCGCAGGTGCCGCGCCGCCGTGGAGGCCGCGTGGAGTGTGCGGTAGGTGGCCGTGTTCTCGGGGGAGGCGATCCGGGCTCGGGAGCGCAAGCCCGTCCAGATGAGCACCAGCACCAGCACCATCGCCACCGTGAGCAGGACGCCCAGCACGACCGGATCGTCGGTCAGGGGCGCCGACGCGGGACTCGCGGGGGCGAGGGTGGGGGACACGCTCGCACTGTAGGCCGCTCGGGGCTCGGGCGGCAGGTGAGCCGGCGATGGGCGGCGCGCCGGGCGGGGCAGCGGTACATCGGTCCGGTCCGGCGGCGCTCACCGCGCGACGAGGGGTCGCCTCCGCACACCTAGGCTGGGGGGATGACCGCTGCCGCAGACGCTCTTCGCACCCTCGCAGCCTGGCCGGCCGTCGCCGAGGGCCTCACCGAGGCGCGGGAGGCCTGCACCCGGCTGCGCTGGCACGAGGGCCTCCGTCGGCGGGCGCCGGAGTCCGCCGCCGAGTCCCGGGTGCGGGGGGCCCGCGCTTCAGCCGAGGTCGACGGCGCTCGGTCGGAGGACGCCGTCGTGCGCGATCTGCTCATCGGTGTCACGGCGTGGCCCGAGCGACTCGACCCGACGCTGTCGGTGCTGAGGGGCGCGATCCAGGCCACGGTGGAGGCCGAACACGTCGGCGCTCTGGTGCGGACGGCGCCGCGCCAGGTGCTGGCCCGCCTGCACACCGCCGCCGCCGAGCCGCTGGTCGGCGCGGACGACCTCGGGCGTCCCCGCGGTGTCGCCGAGTGTGCGGAGTTCACCGACCTCGGTGCCGCGCCCCCGGTGGAGCCTCGGCTCACCGGCCTGGTCGACCTGTTGAGCGAGGTGTCCTCGCCGGGTGCTCCGGTGGTGCTCATCGCCGCCATCGCGCACGCCGAGATCGCCGTCGTCCGCCCGTTCGTCCGCGGCAACGGGCTCGTGGCGCGGGCCCTCGAGCGAGCTCTCCTGCACGCGCACGGGGTGGATCCCACCGGGGTGAGTGTCCCGGAGGTGGGCCACCTGCGCCGGGCCGGCGCCCCGTATCTGGGGGCGCTCACGGCCTATGCCGGCGGCAGCCGCAACGGGATCGAGGTGTGGGTGCGGCACGTGTGCGCAGCCGTCGTGGACGGTGCTGCGGAGGGGGAGCGGATCGCCGACGCCGTCCGTGCCGGTCGTCTCGACTGAGCGCGGGTCGCCTGGACCGAGCTCAGGAGGCGGAGGGCCAGACGGGCGGGCCGTGGCCCGAACATCTCCACCATGAGGGTATCGCGCTAGGACCACGCTCACACCCCCAATCCCTTGTCGGGGGCGTTGCCCGCGAGGTACACAAGAGGTGTCGAAGGAACGCACCAACCGGTTCCCTCGACTCGGTGAACGGCCCGGTCACCCACGCGCAGACGGTCCTCTGACGGACGCCTCCGGTGGTTCGACCACACGGACAGGCATGGCGTGTCTGAGATGCCGGGCCTGTTCACCATCGGTGATGACACCCCCAGCGGGTGCCATCACCCATGTCCGGACACTCTTCGCATTTCTCCCCGCCGCACAGGCGCCCCACGAGCTGTCCCGAACCGGCCGGCGGAGAGCGGAAGAGGCCCGGGCGGGCCACCCGCGACACGTCGAGAATTGTGTCCCCACGGAATTGCCAATCGGTCGTCCAAGACGCACAATGGAGACAGCGCTCCCTTCGGGTCGAGCGCGGCGCACCAGCTCCTCCCCCCCGGGGCTCGGCGCGTTTGGCGGCCCCCGTTGTCCCCCCAACGGGGGCCGCCCCATGTCTCCGGCTCTCCACGCGGCCCACCCGTCCGTCCACAGGCGCGCCCGGTGCCCGGTCGTCGTCCACAGCGAGGGCCGCCGCCCGACCCACGTCCGCCCGATCACGCCGCAGCCTGCGAGCATGTCTCGCGTCATCTCGGTCGTCGGCACCGCCGGAGGCGTCGGTGCCTCCACCCTCGCCACTGCGCTCGCCGTGCGCGCAGCGCATCACGGCGCGTCGGTCGTGGCGCTCGACGCCCGCCCCTACGGCGGTGGCCTCGACGTCCCGTTCGGCCTCGACGAACAGCCAGGCGTGCGGTGGCGGGACCTCGCCGAGTGCTCGGGCAACATCGACGGCACCGAACTGTTCCGGCGCCTGCCCCTCGCCGCGCGGTGCGGGGTCGTCTCGTTCGACCGGGACCCGCCCCTCCTGCCGCCCCGGGAGGCGTTGGAGGCCGTCCTCGGCGCCCTCGGCCACCTCGCCGACCTCGTCGTCGTCGACGCCCCGCGAGCCGGGGAGCCGTGGGAGGAGGAATTGGCCGACCTCAGCGACGAGGTGATCGCCCTGACCGGGACGAGCGTCACGGCGCTCGCGAGTGCGGGCGCGTCCCTGGCCCACCTCGATCTGCTCCACGACGGGGTGTGGCTGGCCTGCCGCACCGACCGCGGCCAGAGCGACCTGCCGCACACCCTCACCCAGGTGTTGGGGCTGCCTCTGCTCGGTGCCCTGCCCACGGACTCCAAGGTGTCGGCCGCCCTGGCCGACGGGCGCCCCCCGCCCGCGCGGGGTGCGTACACGCGCGCGGTCGACGCGCTCCTGGCAGGCCTGCGGCCCGTGCGGCGGGCGGCATGAGCACCGCCGCGGTGTGGGACCACATCCGCCACGGTCGCCCGCCCACCCACGGCCGGGTCGCCCACGCCGTCGGCCGCGACGCGGCCCTGCTCGGCGAGGGCGCCGCTCGGCGCGCCGGCCGCATCGGCGAGGCCCTGCTCGGGGCGGGTCCGCTCGCCGACCTCGTCGAGGACCCCGACGTCACCGACGTCCTCGTCAACGGGGTGGCCGGTGTGTGGGCCGACCGCGGCACCGGTCTGCACCAGGTGTCCGGACCCGTCGGCGACCACGAGACCGTGCGGCGCCTCGCGGTGCGTCTGGCCGAGACGGCGGGACGGCGGCTCGACGACGCCAGCCCCTACGTCGACGGTCTGCTGCCCGGCGGAGTGCGCCTGCACGCCGTCCTGCCGCCGCTGGTCGACGGCGGAGCGCACATCAGCCTGCGGGTCCCGCGTCGTCGGACGCCGACGATCGACGACCTCACGGGCGCGGCGACGCGAACGGCGGCCGTCCTGCGCCGTATCGTCACGCGGCGGTGTTCGTTTCTCGTCACCGGTGGCACCGGCAGCGGAAAGTCGACGATGCTCGCGGCCTTGCTCACCGAGGTGGCCCCGGACGAACGCATCGTGCTCGTGGAGGACGTGCGCGAACTGGCGATCGCCCACGGCCACGTCGTCGCCTTGCAGGCGCGGCCGGCGAACGTCGAGGGACAGGGGGCTGTCGACCTGTCGGCCCTCGTGCGGCAGTCGCTCCGGATGCGCCCCGACCGGGTCGTCGTCGGGGAGGTGCGGGGCGCCGAGATCCGCGACATGCTCACCGCCCTCAACACCGGGCACGAGGGCGGCTGCGGCACGGTCCACGCCAACGCACCTGCCGACCTCGTCGCGCGGGTGGAGGCGCTGGGTGCGCTCGCCGGGATGACCCCGTTCGCGACCCGCAGCCAGTTGCGCAGCGCCATCAGCCTCGTCATCCACATGAAACGGCACGGCGCGCGCCGGGTCGTCGATGCCGTCGGCGTCCTGCAGGGCGACCCCGCGGAGCTGCGGGTCGTGCCCGTCCTCGTGCACGACGGGCAGGACCTCGTGCCGGGCGATGCCGACGAGGGACGCGAGGCCCTGCGCGACGTGCTCGGCGAGGAGCCGTGACGGCGCTCGGGGCGGGCCTGACGGCAGGTCTGTTGGTCTGGCTTCTCCTGAGGGGTCCCGGTCCTCGCCTCCGCGGTGCGATGGTCGGCTCGGGTGAGCCCGCCCGGCCGCGACGTCGACACCTCGGGGCGATCGTTCGGGGCCGATCGGCCGCCCCACCCCGACCGGCGGGCAAGGACGAGGACGACGACGTGGCGGCGTTCCTCGAAATCCTCGCCTCGGGTCTGCGGGCCGGGCGGACCCCTCCCGAGGCCGCCCGCCTCGCCTGCGACGTCGTCGACGGGGAACCGGTCGCCCGCCTGCGCGCGGCGGTGGACCGGGGCGAGGATCTCGGCGCGGCCCTCGGCGCGAGCGCCCGCACCGATCCGCGGTGGCGCATGGTCGCGCACGCCTGGGCGCTGTCGGCCCGGACCGGTGCGCCGCTGGCCGACGCCATGGACGCCGCGGCCGGGGTGGTGCGCGCCCATCAGGATCGCGCGAGACATGTCGAAAGCGCGTCGGCCGGGGCCCGCGCCACCATCCGCATCCTCACCGCGCTCCCGCTGGGTGGCCCGGTCCTCGCCTTGGCGGTGGGCGTCGACCCCGCGGGTGCCTACGCCTCCCCGACCGCGTGGGCCTGTCTCGTCGGCGGGGTCGTCCTCGTCCTGGTCGGCCGACGCTGGGTGGCCTCGCTCGTCCGGTCGGCGGTCACCGGTCCCGTCCTGGCGGCGCGATGACCGTCCTCGCGGGGGTCCTCACCGCGCTCGCCGTCCTCGTCCTCATCGCGGCGCCACGACGTCAGGTCCTCCATGCGAGCATCGATCCGCCGACCCCCGCAGTCGAGATCGCCGACGTCGCCACCCTTCTCGCGCTCGCCCTGCGCTCTGGGCGGGGCACCACGGACGCGATCGCCGCCGTCGCCGAACGGGTGGGCGGACGGCTCGGGGCCGACCTCGCCACCGTCGTCGCGGCGCACGGATGGGGGATGACCGACGAGCAGGCGTGGGCCCTCGTCGACCCCGCCTGGGAGCCCGTCGCGCGGGCCTTCCTCCTCGCCGGTGCGGCGGGGTTGCCGCCCTCGACGACGTTGGCCTCGGCCGCGCACGACATCCGTCGGGCCGAGGAGCACCGGCTCGAGGTCGAGAGCGAGCGCCTCGGGGTGCGCCTGGTCCTTCCGCTGGGGGCGACGTTCCTTCCCGCGTTCGTCGCCACGACGGTCGTGCCCGTCGTCGGTGCCCTCGCCGGCAGCATCCTCGCCGGATGAGACCACCGGCCGGTCCTCGCGCGGCGGCATCCACAACCCCGCCGTCCCGGTGCGGGTGATCCCCAGCCTGCGCGGGCCTGCTCCCGCGGTCGGCGCCCGCGCAGGACGCTGGAGGTCCCACTCGATCGAAAGGACCTGCGATGACGCTCATCGACCGCCTCACCACTCACCTCACCACCCGATGGACCGACCTTCGAGCCGCTCCCGACGCCGGCATGTCGACCGCGGAGTACGCCGTGGGGACGCTCGCCGCCTGCGCGTTCGCCGCCGTCCTCATGGGTGTCGTCCGTTCGGGCTCGGTGAGTTCGGCGTTGACCAACCTCATCACCTCGGCCCTCGCGATCGGCGGCTGAGTGATGCGGGGGCGAGGGCGCGAGGAGGGGATGGTCACGGCAGAGTTCGCGATCAGCCTGCCGGCGATCGTCCTCGTCCTCGCACTGCTGGTCGGGGGTGTCGGGCTGGCCCTCGACGAGGTGCGGTGCCTCGATGCGGCACGCACGACGGCACGGGCCCTGGCCCGGGGTGACGACGAGGGGGCAGCGCGGGAGCGCGGGCTCCGCGCTGCCCCCACGGGTGCCGACGTCAGCTGGACCCGATCCGGGCGGGACATCGCGGTCGTCGTCACCGCACCGCGCCGCAGCGTGCCTGGGGTGTCGTGGCCCGCGGCCCGGGCGGAGGCGTTCGCCGTGCAAGAAGGCGGGTGACGCGTGAACGGCCCTCGCTGTCGCACGGGCGGCGCCACAGTCCGGTTCTTACGTCCCGGCGGTACGGAGCAGGGGAGCGGGACCGTGTTGGCGCTGGGTCTGGTCGGCCTCGCCTGCATCCTGCTCGTGGCAGCCATGACCCTCAGCGCCGCCGTGGTCGCCTCCCACCGCGCCCGCACCGCGGCCGACCTCGGCGCGCTCGCCGGAGCCATGGCCGTCCCACCCTCGTGCGCCGAGGCCGACCGCATCGTCCGTCGGCACGGCGCGCACCTGGCCGCGTGCACGGTCGACGGGGCCTTCATCGAGATCGAGACCCGTGTCAGCCCGGGCGTGGGGCACCTCGGCCCCGCGATCGGCCGAGCCCGAGCCGGACCCGCCCCCTAGGGCGGTCACGGGCCACCCGTTGGTGGAGGAGGAGCGCAGCGACGTCTCGGGTCTCGTTGGTTGAGGAGGAGCGCAGCGACGTCTCGAAACCATCGCGACTGACGCATCGACCTGGCCAGGTGGTCTCGCGACGCGTCGCTCCTCGACCAACCGGGGGCGGCTCAGCGGTGGTTCGGGCGGGCGAAGCGGCCCGTGATGGCCGACGCGATGTCGAGGTAGGCCTCGCGCGTGGCGGGGCGCAACTGGTCCCAGTCGAGGCGGGCGCCGTCTGCGACGTGCGGGTCGGCGGGCACGACGATGAGGTCCCCGGCCTTCCACAAGTGCTGGGTGACCGCCTCCTTGTCGACCGAGCGGCTGACGATGTCCTTGGCGGTGAGCACCACGATGGAGGTGCGCGCCAGATCCTCGAAGCCGTGCTCCTCGAGCCACTCGATCGACTCCGCGGCCCGCTTGGCGCCCGTGATCGACCAGGCCGCCGGGATGACGACCGTATTCGCGAACTTGAGGATGCCCGCCATGAGCGGGTGGGTGACGCCGGTGCCGCAGTCGACCTGCACGAAGGAGTAGTACCGCTGCACGACGTGCATGACGTTCTCGAAATCGCGCGAGGACAACGAGTTGCCGAGAGTCGGGTTCGGCTCGCCCGGCAGCACCGTGAGGCGGCCACTGGTCGCGGTGTACCGCGCCAGCTCATCGAGGCTGGTCACTTTGTCGATGTCGTGCGCCAGCCGGGTGATGCCCGCGAGGCGGTCACCCACGAGCCGCTCGGCGAGGTCACCGGCGTCCGGGTTGGCGTCGATGGCGAACACCGGGTCGGGGCGCAGGTTCGACAGCGCGATCGAGGTGGCCGCGGTGGTCGACGTCTTGCTGATGCCGCCCTTGAGGCAGAAGAACGCCGTGACGTGCCGACCGCGCAGCTGCGTGGCGATGCGGGCCTCACGGTCGCGGATGCGCGCCTCTTTCGCGGACAGGCCCGGATTCCACCGACCACCCGAGGCGTTGTAGGCGACGCTGCGCCACCCCGTGCGGGGACGACGCTCGCGCTGACGGATCATCGGCGGCGTCCAGTCCACGCGGCGCTGCTCGGGAGCGCTCGCGTCGGAGGTCGTCTCGGGCGCACCCACCTGCTCGGTGGGTGTGTGGGCGGCAGGAGTGGCCTCGTCGGTGGTCACGGGGGAATCGACGCGGTCGCCGGAGGGGGAGGCGGTGCTGGGCACGGGAGCAGTCCTGGTGTCGCGAGGGGGCGGGGTGGCGAAGGGTGCAGGGGAGTCCCTTCCTATCAGGACGATGGTCCAGGGCGGGCGACCTGTCAACCTTCGGACACACCGGGATTCGTCACAAGCGCCTCCATCCCCGCAGCGAGGCCGGAGGCGGATTCGACCGACACGAGGAGGTCGAGAACGGCGATCGCGCCCGCCTTGTGGAGCGGCTCGTTGCCGTTGCCGCACTTGGGCGACTGGATGCACGAGGGACATCCGTGGCTGCAGCGGCAGGCGCGCACCGCGTCGCGTGTGCGCGTCAGCCACTCGTGCGCCCGGTGGTAGCCCTCGGTGGTGAACCCCGCGCCCCCGGGATGGCCGTCGTAGATCATCACCGTCGGCAGCCCCGTGTCGGGGTGAAGGGCGGTCGACACCCCACCGATGTCCCACCGGTCGGCCGCGACCAGCAGAGGCAGCAACCCGATCGCGGCGTGTTCGGCGGCGTGCAGCGCACCGGGGACGTCCTCCTCGGCGACTCCGGCGGCGGCGAGCAGGTGCTCCGGCACGGTCCACCACACGGCCCGGGTCGTCATGGCCCGTTCCGCGAAGTCGAGCGGGTGTTCGCCGAGCACTTCGCCGCCCGGTAACCGCCGCAGGAACGCGGTGACCTGAGAGCGGACCGACACCGCGCCCGTACTCGTCGTGACGATGCCGCCATGGTGGGCGGTCGCCCGGGACTCGGCGACGTCCAGGATGACGAAGGCGCTGCGGCTGCGGGCGGTCGTCGTCCACCCCGGGTCGCCGGCGACGACGTGGGCCACCGCCGCCTCCTGGTCGAGGTCGCGCACGACGTAGGTCGTGCCCTGATGGAGGTGGACGGCGCCGGTGTGGACGCTCGATTCGGACCTGGCGGCGTCGACCGTGCCGACGATGCGGCCGGTGAGGTCGTCGACGATGCTCACCTGGCGTCCGGTGCCCCGCAGCGGCAGGTCGTCGGTGGGCCGCTCGTCGCGGGTCCAGAACCACCCCGTCGGTCGGCGTCGCAGCAGCCCGGCGTCGGTCAACCGGTCGACCAGGGCGAGGGCCCCGGGACCGAACGTGGCGTCGGTCTCCTCGGGGCGTAGCGGCACCTCGAAGGCCGCGGCCAGCAGGTGTGGCCCGAGGATGTGGGGGTTGTCCGGTGAGATGACGCACGCCTCCAGGGCGCGATCGAAGAGCGCGTCGGGGTGGGCGACGAGATAGGCGTCGAGCGGGTCGTCCGCGGCGAGGAAGAGCACGAGGCTCCGCTGCCCCGCCCGTCCTGCGCGACCGGCCCGCTGCCACCAGGCGGCCGTGGTGCCCGGCCACCCGGCGAGGACGACGGCGTCGAGCCCGGCCACGTCGATGCCCAGCTCGAGCGCGCTCGTGGTGGCGAGGCCGCGCAGGTCGCCGCTGCGCAGGCGGCGTTCCAGCTCGCGGCGCTCCTCGGGCAGGTAGCCGCCCCGGTAGGCGGCGACGAGGGAGCCGGGCTCCACGCCCCCGACAGCCCCCGGTTGCGTACCCGACGGCTCGGGCGTCCCGTCGGCGAGGCGCGCTCGCGCTACGTCGGCGACGATCTCGGCGCCCGCCCGCGAACGGGTGAAGACGAGGGAGCGGACGTCGGCGGAGACGAGGTGGGCGAGGGCGCCACCGGCATGGGTGAGGACGGAGAGTCGTTCTTCTCCCGGTGGGGCGGAGGTGTCGCAGAGCGCGACCGTGCGCTCGGCGGCGGGGGAGGTGTCGTCGGTGACGGCGTCGACGGGTCGTCCGAGCAGGGCGGTCGCGTGCTCGGCGGGGCGTGCCACGGTGGCCGAGGCGAACGCGAAGGTGGGGTTCGCGCCGTGGTGTGCGGCCACCCGGCGTAACCGGCGCAGGACCGCCGAGACGTGGGTCCCGAACACGCCCCGGTAGGCGTGGCATTCGTCGACGACGACATAGCTGAGTCCCCGCAGCAACGCGGCGAGTCGGCCGTGCCCGGGCAGGATCGAGTGGTGCAGCATGTCGGGGTTGGTGAGGACGACGTTGGCGTGCCGGGCGATCCAGCCGCGTTCGTGAGGCGGGGTGTCGCCGTCGAGCGCCGCGGCCCGGACCCCCTCGATGCCGAGGGACTCGAGGTGCGCGAGCTGGTCGGCGGCGAGCGCCTTGGTCGGGGCGATGTAGAGCAGGGTCGCGGGGCGCAGCCCGCCGCGGTCGAGGATGGCGGTGAGGGCGGGCAGTAGGTAGGCCAACGATTTTCCGGAGGCCGTCCCGGTCGAGATGACGCAGTCGCGGCCGTCATGGAGCAGGTGTGCGGCACGGGCCTGGTGGACGTAGGGCGCGCTGATCCCGCGCGCCTGCCACGCCTCGCGCACGGCCGGTGGGGTCCAGGTGGGCCACGACGTCACCTGCGCCTCACGTGCCGGCAGCGTGCGCACCGCGGCGACCCGCGGCCCGGGGAGGGACGCGAGGAGCGCGGCGGGGTCGAACGCGGACATCATCGCCACCGTACGTGCTCCCACCGACACCCCGAGATGTCCCATTCGTCCCAGCCGACTCGTCAGTAGGTTGGACGACCACTAGAGTGAACGCGACCGAGGGAGGTGGCGTGTGAGCGAATTGTCGATGACCAGCCGTGACGCGGGGGCATTCACCCTCGTCGAAGCTGACGGTGATATCGATCTCATCTCGGCCCCGGTGTTGCGGGCGAGTTTCGAGCGGCTGTTCCGAGACGAGCGGATCCACCTGGTCATGGACCTGAGTCGCGTTCCCTTCATCGACTCCACAGGGCTGGGGGTGCTCGTGGGTGCCCTGCGCACCGTCAAGCGCCACGGCGGCGACATCCGCGTCGTCTGCGCGAATCCCCGTGTCCTTCGGGTCTTCACGATCACCGGTCTCGATCAGGTCTTCACCGTGTTCGACACCCCTGATGAGGCCCTGGCCGCCCGAGACGGTGAAGCGGGGGCGCCGACGCGCTGACCGGCCACGACAGACCCGCGACAGCGTGACCCGGCTCGCCGCCGGATGAACTTTGAGCTCAGATGTCGCGGTGAGCCTTGCCCTGTTCATCAGGCACCGATACGGTCGAAGGGTGGCCGAGACACGTGCCCGCAGTCTGATGACGAGCGCCCCCGATCGGGGCGTGTACGGGAGAGGCGGCGTCACCCTCGATGGGCGGTACCCCTGCAGAAGGTACGGATAGAGAAGCACGCACCGAAGGGTTGTTCCGCCACGCCGCTACGCTCACCGATGTCGCCGAGCAGCAGGCGTGTCTCGATGAGATCGTCCTGCTCAACGCGCGGGTGGCTGAGGCCCTGGCCAACCGGTACGCCCAACGGGGCGCCGACCCCGAGGACCTCGTGCAGGTCGCTTACCTGGGCCTCATCAAGGCCGTCCAGGGATACAACGTCGGTGAGGGTCCCGGCTTTCTGGCGTATGCGGTGCCCACCATCTCCGGTGAGATCAAACGCTACTTTCGCGACTACAGCTGGATGGTGCGACCCCCGCGACGGCTCCAGGAGCTGCGCAGCGCCGCGGCGACCTCGTCGGCCGACCTCGAACAGGCATGGGGCCGACCGCCCACCA
Source organism: Mobilicoccus sp. (assembly GCA_030538585.1). GTDB lineage: Bacteria > Actinomycetota > Actinomycetes > Actinomycetales > Dermatophilaceae > Mobilicoccus. The sequence goes on along the minus strand of JAUNTP010000030.1, from coordinate 10,732 downwards.
AGACCGAGCTGGCCGCCGATCTGGGCGTGAGCGTCGACGAACTCGCCGAGGCCGAGCAGGCCCGCGGCGGTTTCAACGCCCTCTCGCTCGACGCCCCGGTGCGCGAGGAGGGCTCTCCTTCCCTCTCCGACATGTTGGTGGCCGACCAGGACGAGTTCGGGCAGATCGAGAACGTCGAGATGCTGCGCCCGGCCCTCGCGACACTGAGCCCACGCGACCGGGAGATCCTGTTGCTGCGCTTCGTGCGCGGGTTGACTCAGGAACAGATCGGACACGAGATCGGGGTGAGCCAGATGCAGGTCTCGCGCCTGCTCACCAAGATCCTCGCCGGCCTGCGCGATGTGCTCGACAGCCCCGAGCAGGTCGCCGCATACTGACTCCGGCCCTCGGGCCGCGTGGTCGTAGTCGTCGAACGTCGAGGGGGCTCAGGTGAATCCGGGTCGCCCGACGCGTCGAGCCGTGGTGCTCGGGCTGGCGGCGCTGAGCCTGTCCGGATGCGTGGCCCGTGATCGCCCCGAGGCGCCCGCGACGACCCCCGTCGATGGCAACGCCGAGATGCGACGGCTGACCTGGGAGGGCCAAGACCTCACGATCCCCACCCGGGCCGCGCGCGTCGTCACCCTCGGCGACGGTGTGCTGGCGCCCGTCCTCGATCTCGCGGCTCCGGTGGTGGCGACCTCCGGGATCGCCGCGGTGACCGTGCCCCCGCAGCGGCAGGACGTGGTGCGGGCGTTGCCCACCCTCGGCCGCGGCAGGGACGGGGACGAGATCACCGCGGCCGACGTCGTCGAGCACGGGCCGGACCTCGTGCTGGCGGTGGAGGGCACCGACCCCGCGCTCGTGGCCGAGGTGAGCGCCGCCGTTCCCGTCGTCGTCGTCCCCGACGAGCTGCCGTGGCAGGAGCGGGTCGCCCGGCTGGCCGACGTCCTGGGTCGCCCCGTCGGGGAGTTGCCCGAGGTGCTCGACGCGCACGCCCGTGCCATCGCGGCGGAGTATGCCGACACGTGGGCCCGCGCTCGCGTGGTGGTCCTGCGCGCCTGGGACACCGAGCGCATCACCGCGTACGGCCCGCTGTCGCCGATCGGCCGGCTGTACACGGCGGCAGGGGCGCGGTTCGTCGAGCCCGTCGACGGCCGGGACCACGTCGACGAACGGCTCGAGAACGTGCTCTCCGTCCTCGCCGACGCCGACCTGGCGATGATGGCGAGCGACTACGCAGGCGGTCTGGACGCCTTCACCGGCGGCAGCCTCGCCAACTCCGACCCCGTCACGTGGCATCCCGCGCTCGTACGCGGCGCGGGCGTGCTCGGTATCACGAGCTACGCGCAGGCTCACGACCTGCTCGACCGGCTGGCGCAGGCCGCGGGGGACCTCGCCGCGGGCGCCACGCGCTGATCCCTGCGGCACGTCCGCCGCGGCTCGCCGCGCTCTTTACAGTGTGGGCATGACACCCGCGCCGCCGGTCCTCACCGACGACCTCACCGGGGCCCTGCGAGCCGACCTGCACGCCGCCGGATACACGGTCGAGAACGTCAACGAGACCCTCGGGCCGGTCGCGTCCCGCGCGTTGATCCGCGACCACGTCCACGCTGCCCGCCGTGCCCTCGGCGCGTCCACCGGTGCCCTGCCGACGCTGCTCCGCCTCTTCGCCCTCGGTGACGTGGTCTCCAGCGACGGCCTCGACGCGGCGATGCCAAGCACCGGGATCGACGGCCTGCGACGCATCGGGCTGGTGATCGACGCCCCCGGCGGGGTCCGCGCGGCGTGCGACCTGCGCCCTTACGGGGACGAGGATCACACCTGGTGGGTGGCCTCCGACCTCGGCGAGGTCGCGACCGGCACCACCTTGCGTGCCGACCACGTGCTCGGGGTCGGTGGCGCATCGCTGACCCTAGCGTCGTGGACGCCGCGCACGCCGGTCGGGTCCGTGCTCGACCTCGGCACCGGATGCGGCATCCAGGCCCTGCACGCCGCCGGGCACGCCGAGCACGTCGTCGCCACGGACCTGTCCGAGCGCGCGCTGGCCTACGCCGCGTTCAACGCCGCGCTGTCGGGGGAACGCTGGGATCTGCGGGCCGGTGACCTCTTCGCTCCCGTGACGGGCGAGCGGTTCGACCTCGTGGTGAGCAACCCGCCTTTCGTCATCAGCCCGCGCGGAGCTGACCTGCCGTTGTACGAGTACCGCGACGGAGGCCGGGCCGGCGACGAACTGGTGGCGAGCGTCGTGCGGGACGTCGGGGCGCACCTGCGCGACGGCGGCACGGGCGTGCTTCTCGTCAACTGGGAGGTGGCCCACGGTGAGACGTGGCGCGACCGCTGGCACGCCCTGTTGGCGGAGCCCGGCTGCGCCGACCTCGACGCCTGGGTCATCGCACGGGAACGGCAGGACGTCGCCGAATACGCCGAGACCTGGGCGCGGGACTCCGGCGAGCGGCCCGGCACCGACGACTACGACCGCTGGGTCGAGGCGTGGCTCGAGGACTTCGCAGGTCGCGGCGTGGACGCGATCTGGTTCGGGGTGCTCGTCGTGCGGCGCCGCGGCGAGGGGCCTCGGTGGATCGACCTCACCGAGGCGACAGGCCCCGTCGACGCCCCCATGGGCCCGCACGTGGCCCGCGGCATGGAGGCGCGCACCCTGCTCGCCGGCCTGGACGACGACGCCCTCCTCGCTCGCCGGTGGCAGGTGGCGCCCGACGTCACCGAAGAGCGGCACACCCGCCCGGGCAGCGACCACCCGAGCGTCATCCTCGTGCGACAAGGCGGAGGTCTGCGGCGGGCCGTGCGCGCCGACACGGCCCTCGCCGCGTTCGTCAGTGTCTGCGACGGCGACCTCCCGGCCGGGGTGGCGGTGACAGCGATCGCGGCCCTGCTCGACGAACCCGCCGGGGACGTGCGCGGCCGGATCGTGGGGCCCCTACGCGAACTGGTGGCGGATGGACTCCTTACCGAGGCCTCCGCGCCCGACGTCGGCGACGTCCACGAGATGCTCCCCGATTCCTGAGCGGGCAGAAGTCGCGTTACGGTGGCCTCCACGCCCCCGCAGGTGGAGGGGGACATGGGCACGTGGCAGCGACGAATCCGCTGCCGGGAAGGAAGCCGGCGGACCTGTGAGCACAACTGAACCGCGGCGCCTCGTCATCGTCGAGTCGCCGGCCAAAGCCAAGACCATCGCCGGGTACCTGGGGGATTCCTACGAGGTCGAGGCGTCCGTCGGTCACATTCGTGACCTGCCCAACCCCAGCGAATTGCCCACCGACATGAAGAAGGGGCCCTACGGCCGCTTCGCCGTCGACGTCGACAACGGGTTCGACCCCTACTACGTCGTCGATGCCGACAAGAAGAAGAAGGTCACCGAGCTCAAGCGTGCGCTCAAGGAGGCCGACGAGCTGCTGCTCGCCACCGATGAGGACCGCGAGGGCGAGGCCATCGCGTGGCACCTGCTCGAGGTGCTCAAGCCCAAGGTGCCGGTCAAGCGCATGGTGTTCCACGAGATCACCAAAGAGGCCATCCAGCGCGCCGCCAACGAGACCCGCGACCTGGACACCGACCTCGTCGACGCGCAAGAGACGCGCCGCATCCTCGACCGCCTGTACGGCTATGAAGTGTCGCCGGTGCTCTGGCGCAAGGTGCGTCAAGGGTTGTCGGCGGGGCGTGTGCAGTCGGTGGCGACCCGCATGGTGGTCGAGCGGGAGCGGGAGCGCATGGCGTTCCGGTCGGCGTCCTACTGGGATGTCACGGCCACGTTCGACACGCGCGGCCAGGCCGAGGGGACGACCGACGTCTTCACCGCCAAGCTGCACTCCCTCGACGGCACCCGCATCGCCGCCGGGCGTGATTTCGCCGACGACGGCACGCTCAAGAGCGCCGTCACCCACCTCGACGAGGCGGGTGCCCGCGCCGTGGCCGAGGCCGTCAGCGGTGCTACCGCGACGGTCAGCGAGGTCAGCGAGAAGCCGTATTCGCGTCGCCCGTCGGCGCCGTTCACGACCTCGACGCTCCAGCAGGAGGCGAGCCGCAAACTGCGCCTGAGCAGCCGCAACGCCATGCGCGTGGCGCAGCGGCTGTACGAGAACGGCTACATCACCTATATGCGTACCGACTCCACCACGCTGAGTGAGTCGGCCATCACCGCGGCCCGCAGCCAGGCCCGCGACATGTACGGCGAGGAGTACGTGCCGGGCAGCCCGCGCCGGTACGAGAAGAAGTCGGCCAACGCGCAGGAGGCGCACGAGGCGATCCGCCCGGCCGGTGACCGCTTCCGCACCCCGGCGCAGGTGGCCGGTGAGCTGCGCGGCGAGGACTTCGCCCTGTACGAGCTCATCTGGAAGCGCACGATCGCCTCGCAGATGGCCGACGCGAAGGGCTCGACCGCGACGGTGCGTCTGCAGGCCCCGACCTCGGGTGCGCAGGTGGCTGGCGCGGCGACGCGCACGGCGGAGTTCAGCGTCAGCGGCACGGTCATCACGTTCCGGGGTTTTCTCGCGGCGTATGAGGAGGGGCGCGACGAGGACGAGCGCGCCGCCGCGGCCGAGCGTGAGCAGGAACGGCGTCTGCCGAAGCTGCGTGAGGGTGCCGACGTCGCCGTGACGCAGGCCGACGCCGACGGCCACGAGACCAACCCGCCCGCCCGCTACACCGAGGCGACGCTGGTCAAGGCCATGGAGGAGATGGGCATCGGTCGACCGTCGACGTACGCGGCGACGGTCGCGACGATCCAGGACCGCGGGTATGTCGGCACGAGGGGCACGGCCCTGGTGCCCACGTGGCTGGCGTTCGCCGTGACGCGGCTGCTGGAGGAGCACTTCTCCAACCTCGTCGACTACCGGTTCACCGCCTCGATGGAGGCCGACCTCGACGCCATCGCCCGCGGCGACGCGCGCCGGGTCGACTGGCTGCAACGCTTCTACTTCGGTGACGACGCGACGAACGCCGAGGGCCTGCGCGCCCTGGTCGATGACCTCGGGGAGATCGACGCCCGCGAGATCTCGACGGTGCGCCTCGGCGACAACATGGTGGTGCGTGTCGGCCGGTACGGGCCGTACGTGCAGGAAGAGGTTCCTGCTGGGGTCGACCCTGCCACCGGTGAGGTGACGGGCGAGGCGCCCGCCAAGGAGAAGCGGGCGTCGATCACCGACGACATCGCCCCCGACGAGATGACCCCGGCCAAGGCGCGTGAACTGCTGGAACAGGCCTCCGATGACGGACGATCGCTCGGCACGAACCCGGAGAGTGGCCGCGAGGTCGTGGCGAAGGCTGGCCGGTACGGGCCGTACGTCACCGAGGTGCTCACCGACGCGGAGTCCGAGCTCAAGGGCAAGAACAAGCCGAAGCCGAAGACGGGGTCGCTGTTCAAGGACATGGACCTCGCGACGATCGAACTCGACACGGCGCTCAAGCTGCTGTCGCTGCCGCGCGTGGTGGGTACCGACGCCGAGGGTGTCGAGATCACCGCGCAGAACGGGCGGTACGGGCCGTACCTCAAGAAGGGCACGGACTCGCGCTCGTTGACGAGTGAGGCGCAGATCTTCGACATTACGGTCGAGGAGGCTCTGGCGATCTATGCCCAGCCCAAGCAGCGGGGCCGCGCGGCGGCCAAGCCGCCGTTGGCGGAGCTGGGGGAGGACCCGGTGAGTGGGCGCCCGGTCGTGGTCAAGGACGGCCGCTTCGGCCCCTACGTGACGGATGGGGAGACGAACGCGACCCTGCGCCGCGACGACGACCCCGAGAAGATCAGCCCTGAACGCGGCTACGAACTCCTCGCGGAGAAGCGAGCCAAGGGCCCGACGACCCGCAAGAAGGCGACGAAGAAGAGCACGAAGAAGACCAGCTGACGCCCGGCCCCGTTGGCCGAGGAGCAAGAGGGCCCACAACCCACCCCGGTTGGACCAACGGTGGTGGTACCGGCCGTTACCGTGGGCGGGTGCGCACGCCTGGTGATGTTCCCATCCTCGATCACGACGACGACCCCGATGACCTCATCTCTGCTGCTCAGCGGGCGCAGTCTCGGGTGGCGTTGCCGGAGCGGGCCGTCCTCACCCTGCTGGGTGACGTCGTGCCGCCGTACGCCGCCGAGCGCGGGTTCGAGGTCGTCGACGAGGTCGAGACCATCATCCGGCGCCACCCGATCATGATCGGGCAGCACCGGGGCGTCGACGTCGCCCTCATCGAGATCCCCCTCGGCGGCCCCGCCGCCACCATCCTGTTCGAGCACGCCATCATGAGCGGGGTCCGCTCCGCCGTCGCGGTCGGCTCCTGCGGCGGGCTCGTCCACTTCGACGAGGGCGCGTTCGTCCTCCCCACGAAAGCGCTGCGCGCCGAAGGCACCTCGTACCACTACCTGCCCGCCGCGGACTGGGTCGACACCGACGCCGGCCTGCGGGACGCGTGCGCCCGCGCCGTCGCCGACGCCGGACTCCACGCGGTAGAGGTACCCACCTGGACCACCGACGCGTTCTACCGCGAGACCCGCGCCACCCTGGAGGCGCGCCTCGCGCAGGGCTGCCAGGTCGTCGAGATGGAATGCGCCTCCCTCGCCGCGTGCGCCCAGTTCCGCGGGGTGTCGTTCGCGCAGATCCTCTACACCGCCGACACCCTCGCGGGCGAAGATTGGGACGCCCGCCGTTTCGGCAAGGACGCCCGCGAGGTCGGCCTGCGGCTTGCTCTCGACGCCGCCACCACCGCCTGAATCTCGCTAGGTGAGACGGTGGGTCAAGCGTCCGGGAACGTCCTCGGCGGTCGACCCGGCACGGAAACAGCCGGGGCGCAACATCACCCGCGCGCAAGGGCCTGAAGCGTCTCGACGCGGCGATGGAAGGTTCGCAGCTCCCTGCTCAGACATCCCACCTCTACGTCGATGAGAAGCGCGAGGTCGCTGCCGAGGCCTCAACCGGACAGAGAAAGGGATGACATGGATGTCGCCGCTCTCGCTCAGACGATTCTGAGCAGCCGCACCGCGGCCACGTACTCCGATGCCCAGGTCTCGATCTTGAAGAAGACCATGGACACGCAGGAGGCCGCCGCGACGAAGCTCCTCGAAACGATGTCGCTGCCGCTGGCGACCGAGGGAAGCCTGGGACGCAACGTCAACACCTACGCCTGACCGGAGCACCTGCCACCGACACCGCCGGAGAGACCGCCTCCCGGCGGTGTCGTCGTGCTCGGGGTAGCTCACGATGCCGAGCCCGTCGAGGCTCGCTACGGTGCTCACGTGAGCGACCTCGACGACTTCTACCGCCCCCTCGTCGCGCCGGACGCGCTCGTCCTGGCGCAGATGGGGCAGAGCATCGACGGGTTCATCGCCTCCCGCACCGGTGACGCGGAGTTCGTCACCGGCCCGGAGGATCACCGTCACCTGCACGTGCTGCGCTCGCTCGTCGACGCCGTCGTCGTCGGGGCCGCCACGGTTGTCGCCGACGACCCGCGCCTGACCGTGCGCCACGCGCCCCTGCGTGAGCGGCAACCCACCCGGGTCGTCATCGACCCCCGCGGAACGCTGCCCCTCACGGCTACGCTCCTCACCGACGGACAGGCCCCCACACTGTGGGTCGTGGGGGAGGACAGCGAGGCCGCGGCCAGGGACGAGACCGTGGCGTCACACGTCGACGTGCTCCCCCTCTCGGAGGCAAGCATCCGCGACCCCAAGTGGGTCGTCGATGCGCTCGCCGAGCGGGGGTTGAAGCGCGTGCTCATCGAAGGCGGCGGTCGTCTCGTGTCGGCCTGCATCGAGGCCGGTGTGCTCGACCGTCTCTACGTGACGACGGCGCCGCTGCTCATCGGCGACGGTGTCCCGGGCTTGCGTTTCACCGGCCAGGACGTGCTCGCCGAGGCCCTGCGCCCACCGACGCGGCGCCTCATTCTGGGCGACGACGTGTGCGTCGAGTTCGACCTGTCGAGACGAGGCCGGTGACGAGGACGACCAGTCCGGGTGTCACCGAGACGAGGGCAAGCAGGCCGTAGCCGATCGACGTGGTGAACCCGGCGGCCCCGCCGAGCCCGACGAGGTCGTACGCGAGCGATGCCGCACCCTCACGGGGCCCCCAGCCGGCGACGTTGACGGGCACCGACATGCCGGCCAGGGTGAGCGAGCCCAGCCACGGGGCGAGGTGGCCAACAGCGGGGGTGACACCGGCGCGCGCCAACTGCGTCGCCGCCAGGAGGAACAGGCCGAGGTAGGCCAGCCACCCGAGCACCGACCACGCCACGCACCACCCGATCGTGCTCGCCGGCAGACGCCGCAACGACGGGGCCGCCACCCCTGCGACGACGAGCGTGATGACGCCGAGACCGACCGCGATCTCGAGGTGACCCACCACCGCGGCGGCCACGGTCGCGGCGAGCGTGACGACCGCCGTACCCACGAGTCGTTCTCCCACCACGGACCCGACCCCGGCACCCCAGCCCGTGCCGGCGCGTCGGCGTTGCACGGCCCGTACCGCGTCCCCGGCGAGACCACCCGGCAACACGGCGTTGAGGAACGCGGCCTCGAAGCAGCGGGCGACGGCGTGCCGCCGCGGCATCTCGTCGCCGAGACCGGCGGCCACGGCCTGCCACCGCAACCCCTGCACGACCCCGCCCAACAGGCCGAGCACGATGGCGGCCGGCACGGTCCACCAGGCGAGCACCGCACCGGCCTCGGTGACGGCCGAGGTGCCGAAGAGGCGGACGAGCAGGCCGAGCATGACGAGCACGAGGACGACCTGCGTCACCCGCCACGCGAGGAGTTTCACTGGGGCAGGACGAGGAGGTCGACGTGGCCGACCACGACGGCGAGGGTGCCGGCCTCGCTCTGAGCGACGCGCTGCTTCAGCCAGGCGTGGGCACGCTCGGCGATGGCAGGGTCATGCTCGACGGCGGCGTCGACCCGGTCGGTGAGGTAGCGCACCATGAGCGGGGTCTGCGCCCCCGTCAGCCGCCAGGGGGTGGCGGCGACGACGACCTCGGCACCTGCCTCCTGCGCCCGCTGGGCGAGATGCGGCGCTCCCGACGCCCCCGCGATGTCGTCACGGCGCTGGTGGGCATCGAAGGCTCGGGCGACGAGGTCGTCGTCCTCGTGCGGGGGAACGAGCGTAACGGTGCCGTCGACGCTGAGGGAGAACAACGCCGGCGTGGAGGTGCGCACGAGCAGGTCGACGAGGTCGTCCAGCTCGGCGTAGGTGAGCAGGTCCAGCAGCGCCGAGCAGGTGAGCACGTGCGGCCCGGGGGAGTCGAGCAGCTTCGGGACTTCGTCGAGCCCGCCGTGGACCCGGTCGCCTCGGCCGGACATGGGGTGATGCAGCAGGTCGGCGTCGTGATCGAGGAGGGTCCACCGCACGCCGAACGGCAGGCGCGGTGCGAGCCACGCCTGGTTGGCGCCCGTCCCGGCGCCGAGGTCGAGCAGATGCACGGTGTCCTGGCTGTGTCCGGCGGCCTGCAGGTGGCGCCACAACCGGGCGATGAGGCGCTGAGTGCCCTCGCGGGCTGCCTCGTCGGCGGGGCGGCGCAGCGTCAACCAGTCGGCGGCGATGGGACGGGTCGGGGCTGGGTGTTGCTGATCGTCAGCGCTCATCGGAGCTCCCGTCGTGGGCGAGGGCCGCGGCGGTCGTCGTCCATGAGCGGAGACTAGCGCGCCGCGCCTGCGCCGTGACCCGCCAGGTCTCCTCGCGCAGGACGGTGCCGATCGCGTGGGCGAGCGTGCGTGGGTCGGTCGTGTCGACGGCGAGCCCCGGGTCGGGGCCGTCACCATCGCTGAGGGCTTCGACAGCGCCGGTGCCGGCTGGGACGACGACGGGGATGCCGCGCGCGAACGCCTCGGTGACCACGAGCCCGTAGGTCTCCGCGAGGGAGGGCAGGACGAGCAGGTCGGTCGCTGCCCAGAGAGCCTCCAACGCGGTGCCTTCGACGGGCCCGGGCAGCTCGATACGACCGGTGAGCACGTAAGACGCGATCTCGGCGAGCAGCGTCTCGCGCTCCTCCGGCGTGCCAGGGCCGGCGAAGACCGCCGACCACGGGCCGTCGAGCCGGGCCAGGGCGCGCACGAGACCCACGTGGTTCTTGCGGGGCGTGAGCGCGGCCAAGCAGAGGATCTGCGGCGGGGTACTGCCCGCCGCGAGGGGCGCCGGGTGAACCCCCGGCGGGGCCACGTCGATGTCGGCGCGGCCGTGACGACGGGCGATGTCAGCGCCTGCGTACCGACTCGTGGCGACGACGCGGGTGCACTCCTGCACGGCCATGCGTTCCTGCGCTTCGAGGTGGTGGCGGCGCTCCTCGGTGAGTCCGGTCTCGTCGGCGAGCGGCAGGTGGACGAGGAGTGTGATCGCGCACCCGGCCGCCTGCGCCTCGGCGAGCACGTGGGGGTGGGCCGCGCCGCAGAGACCATCGACGACGGCGTGCGTGGCGCCGACCAGGGCGTCGGCGAGGGCGGCGCCCGTGCCCGGGCCGTCGGGCCACGCCCCGGGCAGGGCCATGAGCGTGGGGGGCTCGCCGGGCCAGGCGGCGAGCACCTGTCGGTTGTAGACGTGCCCGCCGCTGACGCTCGCTTGCGGTGCGACGAACCGCCTCACTGCAGGTCGAGCGTGTAGGACGCCCACGCGTCGGGGTGCTCGCGCAGCACGACCTCCAGGCTGAGTAGCTCCTCGTCGGTGATACGCGCCGCGAGCTCGCGGGCGACATGGCGGGCGACGACCTCGGTCGTGGAGATCTGCCCCTCGAACGCGGGGTGGTCGTCGAGGTTGCGGTAGCGCAGGTCGCCGAGCAC
>JAUNTP010000029.1:7141-26688 GCA_030538585.1 Mobilicoccus sp. | reverse complement strand
AGAGCAGCGGACTCATAATCCGTCGGTCGTCGGTTCAAGCCCGACCAGGCCCACCACTGCGCGCCGGGGTCAGCTCTCGTCGCCCCGCTCGGTGTCGACCGTGTCGGAGTACTCCTGCAGCTCGTCAGGCGCCTCCACGGCGGCCTGGTCGTCGATCGCGTCCTGGACGACGTGGCGGCCGGGGGTCGTCTCCCAACTGCGGATGACGGAGTCCCTGATGACCTCGCAGCCGACCTCGGTGAAGCCGCCACCGCCGTCGTGCCATCCGGCGCAGCGCGAGCCGTTGTCGGCGAAGACCTCGGCCGGGCTGCTCCAGTAGTCCTCGCCGATCCATGAGGCTTGACCCAAGGCCTCCAGCAGCACCTGCCGCCCCTCGGCGGTCAGATACTCGAAGTCGTAGGCGTGCCACAGCTCATGGCCGATCGTGTGCAAGAGATCAGCGTCGCCCTGTTCGGCACGGACCATGATCTGCCGACCCCGGGGGTCGGCGTATCCGCGGAGGGTCTCCGGCCACTCGGATACGTCGTCGGCGCAGGCGATCTGCCACTCACCGGGCGCCGTCACCGCCTGCACGTACGTCTCGCACGACCCGTCGGCCGCGGACGCCGCCTGGCCGATGCCGATGAGCCCCGCACCGGCGAGGGCGCAGGCCGCGGCGCACTGGGACAGACGGCGAAGAAGAGGAGAGGTGGACATGGCGCTGGCTCCTGACTGCACGGGGACGCGACACGGCGTCGCCGCCGAACCGCGGGGGATGCCAGGACCGTAAGACCGCCGAATCCACCTGTGGGGCCCGTCATCCACAGGATCAGGTCACGCACGTCGAACTGCCGAGAGGTTGTGGATGACGGAGCGTCACCGCTCAGGGGTGAAGGTCAGCGACGGGGGGTCAGTCATGGACCGGCTGCACGTCCCACTGAGGTGCCACCCCGCACGTCTCCAGCAGGATCGCGGCGGTCTCCTCAGGGCGCGTGTAGTGCGGGTAGTCGCCGGTGTCGAGCGTGCGGATGCTCACGCGGGGGTTGCGTGCCGCCATCTCCCGCTCGCGTTCGGCGTACCCCTGGTCCAGACCCTCGGTGAGCTGAACGATGCGGACAGGCACGTCGATGCGCCGGTAGATGCTCTCGTCGGGGTACAGCCGGTCGGTCGGGGCCGCCGTCAACATCGTCGTGATCGTGTCGGGGAGCGGCAGATGCACCCACCCGTCCTCGCCGTCCCGACGCGGCCGAATGCTGTAACGCACCTCCTCCAACAAGCCCGTACACCCTTGGACGCGCCAATCACTCGGCAGCCTCGCCGACATCTTGTCGACGAGATGCTCGATGTCGCGCTGATCGGTGCCGGTCGACCCGAAGAAGAACCGCTGGCGCAGCACCTCCTTGAAGGACTCCGAGGTGTAGAACGCGACGTCGTCCTCAGCGCTCGTGCGGCTGCGGACGCAGGCGCCGCCCAACGTCACGACACCGGCGTAGGCGTCACGGTGCTCCGCCGCCGCGAACAGACACGCCTGCCCACCGGCATTGAGACCGACGAGCAGCGGCGACGCCAGCTCCAAGTGCTTCGTCGCGGCGATGATGCTCTGCCAGGCATCCGAGGGGCGCCGCATGCGCGCCCGTGAGGCCCCGTGCCCGGGCAGGTCGATGGCGAACGGGTGCAGGCGGCCCTCGAACAGTGGCACCAGCTGGTCCCAGCACAGGGCGCAAAAACCCGCGCCGTGCACCAGGAAGACGGCCGGGCCCGACCCCTCGTACTCGCGGACGCGCACGGCACCGTCGCCGTAGGGCACATCATGTTCGTGTCGGATCACGTAATCCCAGTCGACCGAAACACATTCGACTTGATCGGACTACTGGGGCCAGAGCCCCCGATAGATGCGCAGGGACCGGGCGTCGACCCCGTCGGTGGCGTCCACCGTGTCGTAGGCGAGGACCGAGGAGCGGGCTGCGACGTCCAACCACGACGCCATCTGCTGGACGTACAGCGGGTCGGCATTCTCGAGATCCCAGTGCACCGCGAGACGTTTGCGGTGGGAGGTCGCCCACGTCCGCCAGTCGGCGAGCCCACCAGGCCCGCCGACCTGACGAGGGAACGCCTCGACCCCGATCTCGACACCCACGACGTCGACGACGTCCGGACCGGGCCACGCCTCGGGGAGCCGGGTCATGTCGAAGCCCGGGGCGGCGCTCCATTCGACGAGCACACCCGCGGACTGCAGCGCCGCAGCCGCGCGACGGAAAGCGGCCTTGGCCTGCGCCGGGTCCGCGTCGGCGGGCACGACCGGACGCACCACCACCTGGCTGTCGGGGCGCGCGACGAGCCGACCGAGCGTGGCCCACCGCTGGTCGTACGAGCCGCCCGCGATCTCCTCCAGCGGCGTGTTCTGCACGTCAAGGGGCACGCTCCACACGACATCCTTGCCGGAGTCGGCGAGCAGACCGAACGCGGCGTTGCCCTCGCCCAACTCGTCCCAGCGGCTGCCGGGCAGGGAGACCTCGACGACGTCCCTTCCCGACACCAGGCCGGTGTCTGACGCGGCCACGTCCTGGGCCTCGACCCGTACACCGGCAGCCCACTGCGGCACTGCGGACGACGCGCGCGCCGTGAAGCCCACCGGCTCCTGCCCCGCCTGGTCCTGCGGGGGACGTCGTTCGACCCGCGGCCCGCTGATGCGAGGCACGGCCGTCTCGGGCGAGGACGGACCGGGCCGGGAGGGCGTGCGTTCCGGCATCGTCGGCGCCGGCCCGGCGGGCTCGGTCGAGGTGGCCGTCGTCGGAGCCGGCGTGGGTGTGACCACTTCCGTGGTCGGCGCAGCCGACGCCTCACCCACGCTGGTCGTTTGCCCCTCGCTCGGAGTGGTCGGGGCGGTGGTCGGTTCTGCGGTGGTAGTCGGGTCAGCGGTGCTGGTCGCTTCCGCGGTCCGTGGGGAGCCCGACCCGGTCGACGCCGTCGAGGGTGAAGCCTGGGTGGGGGCGGCCGTCGAGGTCGGCGCAGGGGACTCCGGCGCGGCGGTGCCCGTGACGGTCGTGTACGTCGTGGCAGTCGCCGTGGCCGCGTCGTCCTGATCCCCGGTCGGGACATCCGCTGGCTGCTCGGTGGCCGTCGCCGGTGGTGGACCGGCTGTCCCGGTCACGGTCGGTGCCGGGTCAGGGGGCGCCGTCGTGGGCAGCGGAGCGGTCGTCGAGGCCGGTGGGTCGGACGGACGCGGGGCCGGGGTGGTCGACGGCGGCGCGCCCGTCTCGGCGGCTCCACCGGGCAGGACGGTGACGGTGACCTCCCGCTCCAGCTCGACCGGGACGAGGACCTCGACGCTCGGCGTGGCCACCGCAGCGGGCTGCTCGTCGGGCCGGGTGTCGTGCCCTGAGTCCGGCGCGGGAGCGACGGGCGCGGGCGGCGTTGTCGTGACGGCAGGGACGCCGGCGTGCTGGATCAGGCCGCACGACCAAGCGAACGCGAGGGCGAGTGTGGCGCTCATCCCGGCGGCACCGGCCCGTGACCGTCGGACGCCGACCAGGACTGTCCGCCACCGTGCTCGCCGGAGGTCTGCGACTGCTCCTCGGTGGGCGGCGGCTCGGGGTCGGTGGGTTCACCACCCGGCTGCGCCGGGTCCGCGGCTGTGCCCGTTCCGGGCTGCGCGGGAGGCGCGCCGGGTCGTGCCCCACCCGAGACCCCGCCGCCGGAGCCGAGAAGACGGAGCTTCTCGGCGAGCGCCTCGCCGGCGCGAGGCACCTGGCCGTCACCGATGGAGTTGGCGATGTAGGCGTCGGGCTCGTCGAAGTAGACGGCCGAGTGCATGATGCCGTCCTTGCGGTGCTCCTCGATGAGGAAGTCCATGACCACCCCGATGTAGTAGGGGTTGTCGCCGCCGCCGTGGTCGTTGCCGGGCGCGACACCCCACTCGGGGACGGCGAACTGCTTGCCGTGGGAGCGGGCGAAGTCGACCCAATAGCGCCACCCCTGGTCGCCGTCGCGATGCTCCGGCCAGGTGGACTCGCTGTAGGCGGGCCACCAGTCGTAGGCGTCGATCGCGACGATGTCGACGACGTCGTCTCCCGGCCACGCCTTGCTCGCATCGGCCAGGGAGTCGCCCCGGCCCTTGTTGGGGTTCCAGGTGACCAGCAGGCTGGGCCCGCCCCGCTTCAACGCCGCTGAAGCGTGGCGGAAGGCCTGCTTCCACTCCTCGACGTTCTCGTCGGTGGCGTGGTGGCTCCACCCGCCCAGGTTGAACTCCCACCCGATGCGCACGGTGGAACCGGGGTACCGCTCATGGATGACCCGGCCGAGTTCCTCCCACCGCGCGGCGTCGGCGCCGCCCGCCGCGGCCGAGAGGCTGCCGTCTTCTTGCCAGAGGGGCACCCCGACGTCGAGGATCCCGGTGAAGCCCTCGGGGGCGACGTCCAACCACCACGGGTCCATGATCGTGTCCCACGAGCCGCGGGCGGGAAAGACGCCGATGACCTCGACGGGGCGTCCCACCTTCTCCTGAAACCGCAGCGTCCGGTCGGTGGAGTGGCCGAAGACGCCGAAGAGGAAGTCACCGTGGGCCGCCGAGGTCGTCGTCGGCGCGTCGCCCGGCGCACTCCCAGGGGCCGGTGGGGCCTGCCCGCTCTCCCCGGTGGGCGCGGGGGTGGTCGTCACGTACGTCGGCTGGGCCGTCGGCAGGTCCGGCCACGCGGTCGGCGCGGCGGGGTCCGTCGGGGCAGGGGCCGCGCCGCCTGGTGGTTCGGGTTGCTGCGGCGGAGGAGCCACGGTGCCCTCCGGCTGGGGCTCGGGGGTCTCGGTCACGACGGGTTGCTGTGGCTGGGGCTGGTCGGGAACGGTGACGACGGGCTGCTGCGGCGCAGTGGCGACCGGTTCTCCGGGGACGCCCGGGGAGACGACGACCGTGATGCCACCGTTGACCACCGGCAGCAGCACTTGGACCTGGGGGTCGGGCGAGGGCGCGGCGAGGGCGCTCGACCCGATGGCCAGCGTAGCGAGGCCGGCGAACACGGCTGGGGTGAGTCGGCGCAGGTTCATGAGGATCTCTCTCGGGGTGGCAGGTGGTACAGGACGTTCTCGACGCGGCGCGGGTCGACGCCGCCGGCGGTTCCGGCGGCCGGTCCGAAGACGAGCGCGCCTGAAGACGTGATCGCGGCGGGCATGGCCTCGCCCGGTGCGAGGAGGCCGCGGGGGAGGTCGGGGCCGACGACGACGGGCTGGCCGTCCACGTGGCCGTAGGCGCGGTCGGCGAGGACGGAACGAGTGCTCCACGCGCCGAGGTCGGTGATCGCCCCGCTCTGAAGGTCGACGACGGCGCGGCCGAGGATGCCCCACCCACCCGTGGGTGCGGCGTTCCACGTCACCTGTTCGGTGTCGAGGACCACGGGTGCGCTGAGCACGAACCGGACGTCGCTCAAGCGATCCGAATGCAGTTCGAGCACCGCGGGTGATCCGGGTCGAAGGAGCAGGAGCACGCCGTCGGTGTACCCGGCGACGGTCGGGGTGGCCCCCGAGGACTCCCAGGCACCCGACTGGGGGCCGTTCGGACCGAGGTGCCACCACCCGGCGCTGCTCGCGGCGGTGACCTGGCCGTCCTCGTGGGCGGCGATCGCCCACGCCCCCGGGGGGACGGTGAGGGGCGTCAGCTCCTGCGGGTCGAGGACGGCCGCAACCTGCCCCTCGCCCAGCGTGACCAGGGGAGACGTTCCGAGAAAGGTCACGGCACCGTCGGGGACGAGCTCCAGCTGATCACGCTCGCCACTCTCGAGGTCCCACCACACCAGGGCGTCGCCGATGTGGGCGGCGACCACGTCAGCGCCATCGATGCGGGTGGTCGTCGGAGGTGTCTTCACCGGGCCGTCGGGCACCGGCGTCGACCACGCCGTGCGCCCCTGCCCGGTCTCGATCAGGAGGAGGGAATGGTCGTCGGTGATGATGGCGACGCGGTCCTCACCGACAACTGCCGGCGGCACTCCCGGCAGCAGGGGTGGCGACGACCAGGTCGCCGCCGGACTCCACTCCGCGGGGGGCGTGTTCGGATAGGCGACCGGGTCGCCGAGGGGATGCGGATCGGGACGCAGGAACGACCACGCCGCGAGCAGTCCCACGACGAGCACGACCACGACGAGCGCGATGTCGGTCGGTCGCATCCTCGGGCGGGCGGCGTGCCGGCCCGGCCGTGCGGGGGCGAAAGTCGTCATGCGTGTCTCCGAGTTGGTCGAGAGGGTCATGGCCGGGCCAGGTGGACGAGGAGCGGCATCTCACCGCGGCGTGCGAGGAGGGCGCGTCCCGGCGGCAGCGGGCGTAGCGGGGCGCCGGGCCACAGCGGCCCCTCCTCGGCGTCGCCCGAGAGCAGGACGCCGGGATTGCCGGACTCCTTGATGCGTTGGAAGACCGGGTCGTACAACGCCCGGGCCGCGCCGCCGCTGTGCCGGGCGATGACGACCGAGAACCCCAGGTCGCTCCCCGACGTGAGGTACGGCTCGAGGGGTGCCAGCGGCGGGGTCGGGCCTGACAACAGCTCGGCGTCGTCGACGACCAGGAGGATGTGGGAGGTGAGGGCGTCGGACTGCCCCAATCTGCTGGTGCGGGCCGCGAGCTCCGCCACGAGGGAGCGGATGAGCTCGGCCGCGGCCGGGCCGTGGGAGGCGTAGGAGGCCAGGCGCTCCGCCGGGACCTCCTCGCCCATCGTGCGGCGCGGGTCGATGACGGCCAGCACGGTGTCGGGTTCGCGCAGGCTCTGCCGGATGATGCTGCGCAGCAGCGACGTCCGCCCGCTGCGGCGGTCGCCGAACACGAGCAGGTGTGGCTCGTCGGTGCCGACACCGACGGGTGTGAGGTCGTCCTCGCCCAGCCCGATCCACCAGCGGGCACCGTCGTGCTCGATGCGCTCGACGACCTCGTCCCACCGCAGATCCAGAGGCAGCATCGGCACGTCCGGTGCGCGCAGGGTGCCGTACCGATCGGCGACGCGCCGGTAGGCCAGCCGTTCGTCCACGCCGTCGCCGGGCACGAAGATCTGCGCGACGCGACCTGACGCGACGAGGGCGCGGCCCGCGGGCGCGCCGCCCAGGTGCCCGGCCAGCCGCCGGTCGATGACCGTGTCCATCGGCTCGGACAGGCGCAGCTCGATGCGGCCGTGAAGGCTCGTCTGCAGGGCGGGGCGCAGGTCGTGCCACCGGGAGGCGGTCACGATGAGGTGGACGTCGTGTTCGGCGCCCCGGGTGGCGATCGCGGCGACCTGTTCGTGCAGGTCGTCCATGCCGCGCAACGTGCCGTAGCCGTCGACCAGCAGGACGAGGGCGGGCTCGGACGCATCGCGAGCACCGGCGTCGCCCGTGCGCAGGGCCCGGTCGGCGCGCCGGTCGATGGTGCGCAGCACCTCGCGGACGACGCGACGGATGACGTCGTCCTCGCGTCGCCCCGCGACCGTGCCGACCTGGGGGAGGTCGACGAGGGGTCGCAGGCTGTCGCCGTCGAGGTCGATGCCGTGGACGACGAGCTCCGCGGGGGAGTGGTGGGTGGCGAGGGCGTAGGTGAGGGTGCGCAGCGTGGCCGATCGGCCACTGTCGGGACCGCCGAGGACCGCCAGGTGCGGCGAGCGCGTGAGGTCGATGTCGAGCGGCTCCATCGTCTGTTCGGCCGGCAGGTCGACCACCCCGATCCGGGCCACGAGCGGGCCGAGGTCATCGCACTCCTCCGGAGCCGGGGGCACGAGACGCTCGGGCAGGGGGTCCAGCCAGATGCGCCGGGTGGGCTCGGCCGCCATGGACATCCGGTCGACCGCGATGTCGAGGACCGAGGGTGAGTCCGTCTCCTGGTGGGTCGGTTGAGGTGCCTCCGCCGGGCGCAACCACGGGGACACGGTGACGGATCGACGGGGACCGACCGTGCGACGTCGCGGTGGCGGGCCCGAGACGTAGGCGGCCTGGAAGCGGACCGTGGTGTCGGTACGCAGATAGCCCACACCGGGGATGGAGGGCAGCTCGGCAGCGTCGCTGGAGCCGATGACGGCGCGGGACTCCTCGGGGGTGAAGGTGCGCAGCGCGAATCGGTAGGAGAGGTAGGGCTCGAGACCCCGCAGCCGGCCGTCGTCGAGGCGCTGGGAGGCGAGGAGCTGGTGCACGCCGATGGAGCGACCGATGCGGCCGATGGCGGTGAACAGGTCGTGCAATTCCGGCGCCGCGGTGAGGAGCTCGGCGAACTCGTCGACGACGACCACGAGATGCGGCATCGACGGTGCCCCGTCGTCGCGGGCCGCGCGCAGCGCGTAGATGTCGGTGAGGCGCCCGGCGTCGTGGAGGATCTGCTGACGCCGGTTGAGCTCGCCCACGAGAGCGTCCTGGACCCGGTCGACGAGACCGAGGTCGTCGGCGAGGTTGGTGACGACGCCCGCGACGTGGGGGAGTGACTCCAGGCCGGAGAAGGTCGCGCCGCCCTTGTAATCGACGAGAACGAAGGCGAGGTCGTCGGGGTGATGCGTCGCGGCGAGACCGAGGACGATGCTGCGCAGCAGCTCCGACTTACCCGATCCGGTGGCGCCGACGAGGAGGCCGTGGGGACCGGTGCCTCCGCGCGCGGCCTCCTTGATGTCGAGGCGGACGTCGCGCCCCTCCACGTCGCGGCCGACGCTGACGACGAGGTCGGCCGCTCTCGCCCACGAGCGTTCGGGGTCGAACAGTTCGACGTCGTCGACGCCGAGGGTGCGTGCCGCAGGAGGTGGCAGGTCGGGGTCGTCGCCGGCGTCGCCCACGCTCCACCGGCTCGCGAGCGCTCGGGCGATGGTCTCGGCGAGGTCGGGGGTGGCGAGGTCCGGCCGGCCGGTGACGCACCGGGTGGCGGTGAGGATCGTCATGTCACCGCCGAGGTGCACCAGCGTGCCGGTGACGTCCTCCAACGGCGCCTCGGTCAGGGTGATGACGCACCCCGTCCCCGCCGGGATCGGGGCGGGTTCCGCGGTGTCGTGCAGGTCGACGACGAGGACGGAGTGGATCTCACCGCCGCCGACGCTGCTGGTCGGCGGCGGTTCGACGAGCGGCCCGACGCGGCACCAGTCCGTGGGGATGCTCAGGTGCGGCAGCCATCGAGCCCACCGGTACAGGTCGGGGTGGTCGGTGCGGATGGTGAGGCTGCACCGCTCGGGGGCCGTGCCGGCGGCGATCTGCAGGATGAGGGCGCGCAGTACGGCGCGCCCCTGCTCGGCCGGCCCGTGGATGGTGATCGGGCCGTCCGCGAGGTCGACCAGCAGCGGCGAGCCCGCGATGCCGCGGTAGGAGTTCGCCAGGGCTGTCATGGCGCGCAGGGTCGAGGGGTCGGCGGGGCCGTCGGGGACGACGATGTCGACCGGATGCGGGACGGTGCCGCTGCCCACCCGGGCCAGGGTCGTGGTGCCGGAGCGGCGGGATCGGGCGCGGACACGGTCGGCGCGGATGCGGGAGAGGAGGGCCGGCAGGTCGGGGTGCAACTCGTCGTCGTGCCGACGCTGCTGCGCCGTGACCGCCCGCACGTCGGCCCGGACGTCATCGAGGGAGAGCAGGTAGTCCTCGCGCAGCGTCATGAAGCGTCGACGTGCCCCGGAGCGGGTCGACAGAGCCACGCCCAGGCCACCTCCGAGGGTGACGACGAGCATCACGAGCCCCGCGACGAGCAACAGCCGGTTGTTGCCGGCGAGCATGAACAGCACCATCCCGAGACCACCGAGCGCCGGCAGGGCCGCCTGCACGACCACACCGGCGGGGGGCTGGTCGACCGGCGGGGGAGGCGGGTCGAGGGTGAGCACACGCGGCGTCGGGGCCGGGGTCACCGCTGGGACGGCCATGTGCGTCCTCCTTCGGGCTGTGGGTGGCGTCGTCCCCAACCCTCCCCGCGACGGCCCTCGTGTGGGCACGGTCGTCGGTCAGCCTGTGGACAGTGCCCAGCCCGAACCCGAAGGAGTGCGCGATGCCGAGTCTTCGACGCTTCGTCCGGATCACCGTGATCCGGCCTCACGACGAGCTCGATCTCACCGTCGCGCACGACGCCGACCCCTCCGAAGTCCTGCGACTCTGCGTCACCGGGGACCTGGATCCCGCGGTGGCCGACGGTGGGTGGGTGCTCGCCCACCCCGTCCTCGGTGATCTCACCGACACCTCCGAGGCGATGTCGGTCCTGCAGGACGGCGACGTCATCCACCTGCGTGCTCGCGCGGAGCACGACGTGCGTGCACCGGTCGACGACGTCGCCGAACACACCCGCCATCTCGTCGGTCAGCCCGGTGACGTCGTCGGAACGGCGCTGGTGGCCGTCGGCGTCCTGCTCGCTCCGGCGGCAGCGGTCGTCACCCACCTGCTGGAGAAGGACGCGGGCGTGCTGATCGGGCTGGGTGTCCTCGTGCCCCTGGCCTGGTTGCTGCGCGATCGGGCTACGGGTCCGGTGGCGGGCAGTGCGTTCGTGGCCCTCGCCGGCATCGCCGCGGGGACGGCGACGTGGCGGTTGCGTTCCGATGTTCCCCTCGCGCTGCTCGTCGCGACCCTGGGCGCCTTTGCCGCCGCCGGGATCGCGTGGTTTCTCACCGAGGCCGGACGCTGGCGGCAGGTGATGACGGCGTGCGGCGGGGCCGGGCTCCTGCTTGCAGCCACCGCGGTCGCCTGGGCCGTCATCGGTACGCGGGCCACGGTCGTTCCGGCCGTCGGCGCCGTGCTGCTGAGCTGGTGGGCGAGTCGCATCGTCCTCGCCACCTCCGGTCTGGGCGCCGTGGACGCCGCCGTCGCCGCGGGGGAGTTCGTGCCCGGTGACGTGGCCGACGCGCTCGTCGGTCGTGCCTCGGCCGAGCTGACCGCCCTGTGCTGGGTATCCGCCCTCGCCGTGCTCGCCGGTGCCGCGTGGGCGGGCACCCTGGGCACGGCGGGTCTGGGCCTCGGCGCGGCCACGGGGATCGTCGTCGCCGCCCGAGCGCGCCTGCTGGTGCGGCCCAGGCACGGGGTTCCTCTGGTGGTCGGTGGCGCCCTGGCGGTGGCGGTCGGAGCCATGGTGCCGATCGCGTCCTACGACGCGCGAGCCGTACCGGTGCTGGTCGTGGCGGTGGCGGTGCTCGTGGTGGCCGTGAGCGGGGCACGACGACAGCCCGGCTCCGTGGGGGTGAGCCGGGCTCGTCGGGTGGTCGACCGCCTGGACCGGGTCGCCGTGTTGACGGTGCCGCTGTGGGTGGCGGGGGTGTTCGACCTCTACCGCTTCGTCTGGGGCGCGTTCTGAACCTGGCCGTAGGGCTGTCCCGGTTCGAAGACGACCGGGGTCTCGGGTGCCGTGGTCGCAGGTCGGGAGGCCAAGTGTCGGGACACCGTGCCGCCGACGACGGCGCCGCCGAGCGCGATGAGCAGGATGATGAGGGCGGCGACGAACACGCGCCAGGTGGGTTCCGGGGCGCTGGGCATCGAGGACCCCCGGCGCAACGCCACGTCGAGGCGGCGACGGCGGAGCTGATGCTCGTCGAGGACCTCGACGTCGGTGACACGCGCCGCCCCCTCGGCACCCGCGAGGGGTGCCGAGGGGTCGAGAGGCAGGACGGTCATTTCTGCAGCGCGCTGCGCACCTGGGCGCGCATCGACTCGACGGAGGTGGTGTTGTTGCCGAGCGACACCGTGATCCGATTGAGGATCTGGTGGATCTCGTTCGCCGCCCGGTCCCACCGGTTCTGGATGTCGCGGTAGACGACCTGCTCGTCGCCTTCCCAGCCCGAGCACACCTGCCCCACATAGGAAGAGAGCTCGGCGAGGGTGTTCTGCAGGTGGTTCGCGGTGGCCTTGAGCGAGGACTCGGCCTCGCGGGCCACGGCGGAGTCGTAACTGACGATCATGTTCAGCCCCTGAAGCTTCCGGCGGACCAGTCGACGGACTGACCCACCTGTCGGAGGACGCTGGCCTGGTCGGCCTCGCCCGCGTCATAGATGGTGGCCGAGCGCGACACCCGTCCTCGAATGTCTTCGAGGGCGGTATTGAGCTCGGTGGTGGCGGTCTGCCAGCGGCCCTGCACTTCGGCGAAGGACGCGAACGACGCCCCTCGCCAGACGCTCGGCAGACCCGCGAGCGCCGTGGAGAACTGGGTCAGGGCCGTGTTCATGGCCTCGTGGGTCTGCTCCAGGTTGCCGGCGTGGCGTGCGACGGCACCCTCGGAGATGGAGTACTTGCTACTGCTCATGGGTCCTCCCGGACACTCGTGGTGCGGATGTGTCGAACCTAGGAGTGTGGGCGCGTTCGCGCCGGGGTCACGTGGGGCACCCTGTGGACAGCCCGAGGCGCCGAGGGGACGTTGTGCATGACGCGCGTGCGGAACCGTCCAGGTAAACGGACGGCAGTCGCCGGGGACGGTGCGGGTCTCTCCGGCAACGCGGAAGCAAAGACTGGGACGAGATTTGGGTAACGAGGCGGTCACGGTGCGATCTCGGATGTGACTCGGCCCCATGATCGTGCCCATGAGCCGCTTTCCCCTGGGCGGTCTCGTTCGAACCGGTGTGGTTGCGCTGTGCGCTGCCGCCATGCTGTCCGGCACGAACCTGACCGCGACTGCCCATGCCCCCACCATCGTTCCCGCGAATGCACCCGGCGCTCGTTTCGCCGCCTACGTGCAGACCGCCGAGGCCGACGCCTGGGCCTGCCGCCTCAGCGGTGGTCCCGGCGTCTCAGGTCTGCAGACCTGGCCGGCTGCCGTCCGTGCCCGTGTCGCCGCCGAGTTCGGTGTCGCCCACATCGGTGGCTACCGACCCGGTCACGGCAAGAGCGACCACCACAGTGGTCACGCGCTCGACATCATGATCCGGGGCCAGAAGGGCACCGAGATCGCCGACTGGTTTCGCGCCAACGCCCGGGACCTCAACGTCAAGTACGTCATCTGGGAGCAGGGGTACTGGCACCCCGGCATGCGCGCCTACCGTCCGATGGCCGACCGCGGCAGCGACACCGCGAACCACTGGGACCACGTGCACGTCTCCTTCCACCCAGGATCGGGCACCTGCCCTGCGTGAGATGCAGACGTGAAAACGCCGAAACCGTCGGTTCGTCGAACCGACGGTTTCGGCGTTTCTCGGTGTGGGTGCTCAGGCGTCGGCGAGCGTGAGGCCGATCGTCGAGAGCAGCTCGTACGGCGGGATCTTGGTGCCGCCGGACGCGATGGCCAGCAGCGCCGACGCGAGGCTCGCCATCGCGGAGGTGAGGATCAGGGGGTCCTGGTCCTCCATCTCGTCACGCAGCACATCGACGTACTCGTTGACGGTGCACCCGCCGTCCATGCTCTGCAGTCGCGCGGTCAGGATGGCCATGGCGCTCTGCATCCCCGGTGCCGGCGTGGTGTTGTCGTTCATGAGATCTTCCTCCCCGATCGTCGGGCTGTCCGCCCCCCAGCGGCCGCGATCCGATTCCGCGGTGCCCGTCGAGACGTAGTGAATCGTACGTCTTGATCGCCTGTCCAGTTATCGATAACGCCCAGGGATGCATGAGGCGATCGTCCAGGTCAGGTGTCCCGTTCGCGTCCCAGATACGTGCGGAAAATCTGGCCGAATCTTGACCGTGTGCAGGGTTGGTCTCCTCGGGGTGGCTGATGCACAATGAACCACACGGGTGAGATTTCACGCGTGTTGTCATGTCCGCCGAGGGCGGTGATCGGCAGCTGAATCCTGCAGGCGAGGTCGTTGGGGAAGACGTCCCTCACACGCAGGAGGTCAGGATGTCTGTCGCAAGCTCGACGCTCATGACGACGGGGATGGTGTTCGTGCACTCATCCCCGGTGGCGCTGTGCCCGCATATCGGGTGGGCGCTCGAAACGGTGCTGGGTCAGTCGGTCCGTCTGGACTGGGCTGCCCAGCCGATCGGTCGTTCCCTCATGCGCACCCAGTTCGCGTGGGGCGGTGAGCCCGGCACGGGTGCCCGGCTCGCCAGCGCCATGCGCGGGTGGGAGAACGTGCGCTTCGAGGTCACCGAGGACGCGAGCCCCGGTGTCGACGGGTCGCGGTGGAGCCACACCCCGAGCCTCGGTATCCACCACACGTGGCTCGCCTCCAACGGTGACGCCGTCGTCAACGAGAACCGCCTCAAGGCTGCTCTGCGCACGGGCGACGTCACCTCTTTGCGCCGTGAGCTCGACCGGGCTCTGGGGACGGCGTGGGACGTCGAACTCGACCCGTTCCGTCACGCCGGCGACGGCGCCACGACGCGCTGGCTCTACCGAGTGAGCTGAGACCGCGCGCGCTCCTGCGTGCGCGCGCCACGGCGCGGACCGACCCATGGGGATGGGGCCGGTCCGCGCCGTCATGTGCACGGGAGTTCGAGGCCGACGTGGCGGCGTTCCGCGCCGTCGCGCGCGTCAGATGCGTCGGAACGCCAGCGCCACGTTGTGACCGCCGAAGCCGAAGCTGTTGTCGATGGCGACGATGTCGCCCTCGGGCAGCGGTCGGGCCTTCTCGGAGACGACGTCGAGATTGACCGCCGGGTCCTTCTGATCGAGGTTGATCTGCGCGGGAGCCAGACGGTCCTTCAGCGCCTTGATCGTGAAGACGGCCTCCAACGCCCCTGCGGCGCCGAGGAGGTGACCGGTCATCGACTTGGTCGCGCTCACGGCGATGTGGTCGATGTGGTCGCCGAAGGCGGAGGTGACGGCCTTGCACTCGGCGACGTCACCGGCCGGGGTCGAGGTGGCGTGCGCGTTGAGGTGCACGACGTCGGCCGGGTCGATGTCGCCGCTCTCCAGAGCATGGCGCATGGCGGCTGCCGCGCCGATGCCCTCGGGCTCGGGGGCGGCGACGTGGTGGGCGTCGGTGCTGATGCCGACCGAGACGAGCTCGGCGTGGATCGTCGCGCCGCGAGCCACCGCGTGGTCGTAGGTCTCGAGCACGAGCATGGCCGCGCCCTCACCGATGAGGAACCCGTCGCGGCCCTCGTCGTAGGGGCGCGAGGCGAGCTGCGGATCGTCGTTACGGGTCGACAGGGCCTGCATCGCGGCGAAGCCGGCGATGGGCAGCGGGTGCACCGCAGCCTCGGAGCCGCCTGCGACGACGACGTCGGCGCGACCGCTGCGCAGGATGTCGAGCGCCTGACCGATGGCCTCCGCGCCGGAGGCGCACGCGCTGACGGGGGTGTGCCCACCCGCGCGCGCGTTCAACTCGAGCGACACCATCGCGGTGGGGGAGTTGACGAGCAGCATCGGCACCGAGAGCGGGAACACGCGCCGCGGCCCCTTGGTGCGCAGCGACTCCCACGCCTCGATGAGGGTGGTGACGCCGCCGATGCCGGAGCCGACGGCGACCGCGAGGCGCTCCGGCTCGACCTCAGGGGTGCCGGCGTCCTGCCAGGCCTCCCGGGCCGCGATGAGCGCGTACTGGGTGCACGGATCCTGACGGCGCTGCTCGACCTTGCTGAGGATGGTCGAGGAGGGGACGGCCAGGGTGGCGCCGAACGTCACCGGCAGGTCGTACTGCTCGACCCAGTCGGCCTCGATCGGGCGGGCGCCGGAGGTACCGGCCAGCAGCGCCTCCCAGGTCGAGGGCACGTCGCCGCCGAGGGGGCTCGTCGTGCCGAGGCCGGTGACGACGATGCGAGTGGTGGACATGGGGACTCCTCCTGGAGAGACGGGGCGGCGGGGACGATGGCCGGTGGCCCGGGCGGCGCGAAGCCGACCCGGGCCGAACCGTGTGCACGACGCGCCGGGGTCAGCCCTGGGCGTTCTTGATGAAGTCGACGGCGTCCTGCACGGTGCGCAGGTCCTTGACGGACTCGTCCGGGATCTTGACGCCGAACTTCTCCTCGGCGTTGACGACGATCGTCATCATCGAGAGGGAGTCGATGTCGAGGTCCTCCTGGAGGGTCTTGCCGGGCTCGACGGCGTCGGTCTCGATGCCGGTCTCCTCGTTGATGATCTCGGCGAGGCCGGCGAGGATGTCCTGTTCGGAGTCAGCCATGGGGTTCTCCTTGTGCTCTGCCGGTGCGGCGGTTGCCACCCGGTGTCGTGATGTCCGAGGTCCCGTCGGACGGCGGGTGGTGCGTGCCCTCAGGGGACGACGACGACCTGACCCGCCCACGCGAGTCCGGCGCCGAAGCCCATGAGGAGTGCGAGGTCGCCGCTCTTCGCCTGGCCTTCGCGGACGAGGCGGGTGAGGGCGAGGGGTACCGACGCGGCCGAGGTGTTGGCCATGTCGGCGATGTCGTCGCGGGCGACGACGACGTGCTCGGGCAGCTTCATGCGCTTGACCATGGCGTCGATGATGCGGATGTTCGCCTGGTGCGGCACGAAGACGTCGAGGTCGTGCGCGGTGACGCCGGCCGCGGTGAGGATCTGGTCGGCGACCGGACCCATGTGGGTGGTGGCCCACCGGAACACCGACGGGCCCTCCATCCCGATCGAGGGGAACGGGAACAGCTCGACCGGCAGGTCTTTGGTGCGTTCCATCTCCTGCCAGTCGCGCCGCACCGCAGACCAGTCGCGGGTCTGGGCGATCTGCATGGCGCCGGAGCCGTCGGCGCCGGAGACCGTGGCCGAGATGCCCGGTGCGTCGGCCGGGCCCACGACGGCCGCGGCTGCGCCGTCGCCGAAGATGAACGCGGTGCTGCGGTCGTAGGGGTCGCGGAAGTCGGAGAACTTCTCGACGCCGATGACGAGGGCGTATTCGGCGGATCCGGCGCGGATGGCGTCGTCGGCGACACCGAGGGCGTAGCAGAACCCAGCGCATGCGGCGCCGAGGTCGTAGGCGGCGGCGCCGTCGGCACCGATGGCGTGGGCCACCATGGGGCCGGCGGCGGGCGTCTGCCACGGGTGGGTGATGGTGGCGACGAGGACGAGGTCGATGCGCCCCGCCTCGATGCCGGCGGCCTCGAGCGCAGCCCGACCCGCGGAGGCCGACATGGCGACGACGGTCTCCTCGGGGCCGGCGACACGGCGGGTGCGGATGCCGGAGCGTTCGTAGATCCACTCCGGGGTGCTGTCGATCGTCGCGCAGATGTCTTCGTTGGTGACCACGTGCTCGGGGCGGTGGTCGCCGACGCCGAGGATCGCGGTGAACTCCGCTCCTCGGTGTTGCCGCAGCGTGGGGCGGGTCACGCGGACTGCTCCGCGGCGTGGGCGGCGACGAAGGCGCGGGCGTCGTCGAGGACGTCCGGGCCGGAGACCCCGAACAGCTCCACACCCTTGAGTCCGCGCTTGGCGAGTCCGGTGAGGGTGCCCGACGGCAGCAGTTCGAGGATGCCGGTGACGCCCATGGCGCCGAACCGCTCCATGCACAGGTCCCAGCGCACCGGGTTGCTCACCTGGTGCACGAGGCGCGCGACGAGGTCGGCGCCGCTCGCGACGATCTCGCCGTCGCGGTTGGACACGAGCGGGATGGCGGGGTCGGCGACCTTCATGCCGCGCGCGGCCTCGTCGAGGGCGTCGACGGCGGAGGCCATGTAGGTGGTGTGGAAGGCGCCCGCGACCTGCAGCGGTCGCACCCGCGCCTTGGCCGGCGGGTCCTCACCGAGGGCGGCGAGGGCGTCGAGGTCTCCAGCGGCCACGATCTGACCGGCCCCGTTGACGTTGGCGGGGGTGAGGCCATGGCGTTCGATGGCGGCGACGACGTCGTCCATGGTGCCGCCGAGGACGGCGCTCATGCCGGTGGGGTGCGCCCGGCTCGCCTCGGCCATCGCACGACCGCGGACGCCGACGAGGGTCATGGCCTGCTCGGGGGTGAGCGCGCCCGCGATCGCTGCCGCCGTGATCTCGCCGACGGAGTGCCCGGACAGGGCTCCGGCGGGCGGTCGCGGCAGGGAACCGTCGGTGCTCTCGAAGGTGGCGGCCAGGCTGACGAGCCCGGCGGCGACGATGAGCGGTTGGGCCACGGAGGTGTCGCGGATCGTGTCCGCATCGGAGGTGGTGCCGTGCGTGGTCAGGTCGGTGTCTGCGGCCTCGCCGAGGCGTCCTACGAGATCGGCCAGGCCGGGGTCCTCCAGCCACGGGGCGAGGAGACCGGGAACCTGAGAGCCCTGTCCAGGGCAGACGATGACGAGCACCTAGTCAGCCTGTCGGACACCCGACCCGCTCGGGCACTCCGACGGCTACAACTACCGTCGGGTTCTTTGGAGGAATCCTCCAAAACAGAACCCCTCCTGCCTCACGCTGTCCGGCCCCGGCCGCGCCTGGAGCGGGCCTCGGCGTCCTGCAATCGTCCCAACGCGAGGCCGACGGCGGCGATGTGAGCCTCGCGCGGGTCGGTCAGGTCGAGTCCGACCGTCTCGGCGATGCGCCCGAGCCGGTAGCGCACGGTGTTGGCGTGGACGAACAGCGCCCGGGCGGTCGCCTCCAGGGCCCGGCCCTGCTCGAGGTAGGCCGTGGCCGTCACGAGCAGCTCGCCGCCCGCCGCGTGCAACGGGTTGTAGGTGCGCTCCACGAGCAACGCGCGCGCGGGGCGCTCACCGAGGAGAACCCGCTCGGGCAGGAGATCGTCGGCCTCGACGATGCGGGGTGACCCGCTCCACCCGGCGGCGGCGTGCAGGCCGGACATCGCCGCACGGGCCGAGCGGCCCGCGGCGAAGATGCGGGGCACGAGCGGGCCGACGACGACCGACCCGGGTCCGAAGTGGGAGGCGCAGGCGTCGACACAGTCACGGGCCCGGGCCCCCCCGAGGACGGCCACCAGCGTGCGTCCCTGCACGGCGAGCAGGCACGACACCTCGTGCCGGTCGGCGATGCGGCGCACCACGTCCATCTCCAGGTCGGCGCGTTGCGGTGAGCGGCCCACCGCCACGAGCACCGGTGCTGCGTCCGCCCACCCGAGAGCGTTGGCGCGCAGGGCGACGTCCTCGTCCCCGTCCCCTCGCAGGAGCGCGTCGACGACGAGGCTCTCCAGCCGCGCATCCCAGGCACCGCGTCGCTCGGCGGCGTGGGCGTACACCTGCGCCGCCGCGAACGCGACCTCGCGGGAGTAGAGCAGGACGAGGGTGCTGAGCTCGGCCTCCTCGCCGTCGGCCGCGAGGTCACCGACCCGCAGCTCGACGACCTCCACGACACCGCGCACCAGGTCCAGGGTCTGCGACAGCGTGATGGATCGCGTCAGCTCCGTCGGGGCCGCATCGAACACGGCGCTCGTGAGCGCGGTGACATCGTCGGTCCCTCGGCACCAGCGCAGAAACGCCGTGATGCCGCTGTGCGCCACGACCGAGACCCACGAACGGTCGACCGCGGTCAGCTCGCGGTACCAGGGCAACGTCGCCTCGAGGTGAGCGCCCGCAGCCGTCGTCAACGACCCCACGGCCTTCTCCAGCCGCGCCAAGGTGGCCTCCGAGCTGCGCGCCTTCATCCCGGCAGCCTAGGGGAAGGCCCGGCACGCACACCGGCGTATCGGAGCGGACACACCTCGTTCGGCAACGCGACGCCTGATCGTCGCTCCAAATGTGCGCGAATGTTGGTGTGGCCGTGTGGGATCGCAGTCATGAACCGTACCCTCGTGGCTGTGGCCACCACGGCAGCCCTCGCGCTCACACCCCTCGCCGTCAACGCCGCTCACGCCGCCCCCGGTGGCAAGGACCGCTCCGCTACCTCCCGCTCGCAGGAGCGTGGTGACAAGCGCGAGCGCAGTGGCA
>JAUNTP010000029.1:0-7131 GCA_030538585.1 Mobilicoccus sp. | reverse complement strand
GCGCGACCGCGCCAAGATGGTGAACATGCAGATGCCGATCATCGTTGCCCACCGTGGCGCGTCGGGCTACCGTCCCGAGCACACCCTGGCCGCCTACGAGCTCGCCGTGCAGATGGGCGCCGACTACATCGAGCCCGACCTCGTGCTCACCAAGGACGGCGTCCTCGTCGCCCGCCACGAGCCCGAGATCGGCGGCACGACCGACGTCGCCGACCGTGCCGAGTTCGCCTCCCGCAAGCGCACGAAGATGCTCGACGGCACCGAGGTCACCGGGTGGT
Source organism: Mobilicoccus sp. (assembly GCA_030538585.1). Classification (GTDB taxonomy): domain Bacteria; phylum Actinomycetota; class Actinomycetes; order Actinomycetales; family Dermatophilaceae; genus Mobilicoccus. The sequence continues at coordinate 6,853 of JAUNTP010000029.1, read as the reverse complement.
TCACCGAGGACTTCACGCTCGCCGAGCTCAAGACCCTGCGGGCGAAGGAGCGCCTGCCGGAGGTGCGTCAGCAGAACACGATCTACGACGGCCTCTACCAGGTGCCGACGTACGCCGAGGTGCTCCAGCTGCGCGCCGACCTGTCGAAGAAGCACGGCCGCACCATCGGGGTCATCCCCGAGATCAAGCACTCCCGGTACTTCCACGATCAGGGCCTCGACCCCGAGAAGCCGTTCGTGCACCTGTCGAAGAAGGCCGGCCTCAACTCCTCGACCGCGCCGCTGTGGCTGCAGTCCTTCGAGGTGGGCAACCTCAAGTACGTGCGCACGCTCGGGTACAAGGCCAACTCGACGTTCCTCGGCTGGACCGGCACGGGTGAGTTCGACGGTCCGTACGACCGCATCGCCGACGGTGACACCCGCACGTACTCCGAGTACTTCACCCCGGCCGGTCTGGACGAGATCGCGACCTTCGCCAACGGCATCGGGCCGCAGAAGGAGTTCGTCATCCCCCGCAAGGCCGACGGCACCCTCGGCGAGCCGACCTCGCTCGTCAAGGACGCCCACGCCCGCGGGTTGAAGGTCGTCCCGTGGACGTTCCGCAACGAGAACCGCTTCATGGCCACGAACCTGCGCACGGGCGAGGACCAGAACGCCTACGGCCGCGCCATCGAGGAGATGGTCATCTACATGCGCACCGGCATCGACGGCCTCTTCACCGACAACCCCGACACCGGCGTCGTCGCCCGCGACATCTACCGCGCCGAGCATGGCCGCTGACGCCCAGGAGCCCGGCAGACGGGAGGGCCCCGGGAACCTCACGGTCCCCGGGGCCCTTCGTCGTGTCGGTGAGCCTCAGCTCTCGCCGCCCGCGTTGCCGGAGCTGCCGGCGCTCGGGTCGTGCAACTGGTACTTCTTCAACGCCGCGACGGGCACCGAGTCTTCGACCTCGCCGCGCTCGGCGAGCATCTGCAGCACCTTGCATACCATCGACGGGCCGTCGATGTGGAAGAAGCGGCGCGCCGCCTGGCGGGTGTCGGAGAACCCGAACCCGTCGGCACCGAGGGAGGCGTAGTCACCCGGCACCCACGGCGCGATGAAGTCGTGCAGTTCGCTCGCGTAGTCGCTCGTCGCGACGACCGGACCCTGACGGTCACGCAGGCAGCGCGTGACATAGGGGACGCGCTCATCGGACTGCGGGTAGAGGAACTTCTGCTCGTCGCAGGCCAGCGCCTCGCGGCGCAGCTCGCCCCAGCTCGTCACGCTCCACACGTCGGCAATCACGCCCCAGTCCTCCTTGAGCAACTGCTGGGCCTCCACCGCCCACGGCACACCCACACCGGAGGCGAGCAACTGGGCCCGCGGCGCACCGTCGGGGTTGTCGAGCCCCTCGCCGTCGCCCTCGGAGAACAGGTACATGCCGCGGAGCAGGCCGTCGACGTCGAGGTTCTCCGGCTCGGCCGGCTGCACCATCGGCTCGTTGTAGACGGTGAGGTAGAAGATGACGTCCTCGGGGTCCTCGCCGTACATGCGCTCCAGGCCGCTCTGGACGATGTGCGCGATCTCGTACCCGAACGCCGGGTCGTAGTGCACGACCGCCGGGTTGGTGTGGGCCAGGATCGGGCTGTGGCCGTCCATGTGCTGCAGGCCCTCACCGGCGAGGGTGGTGCGTCCAGCGGTGGCGCCGATCATGAACCCGCGGCTCAACTGGTCGGCCGCCGCCCACACGGCGTCGCCGGTGCGCTGGAACCCGAACATCGAGTAGAAGACGTACACCGGCAGCATCGGCTCGCCGTGCGTCGCGTACGAGGACCCGGCGGCCGTGAACGCCGCGAGCGACCCGGCCTCGTTGATGCCGAGGTGCAGCATCTGCCCCTGCGGTGACTCCTTGTAGGCGAGCATGAGCTCGGCGTCGACCGAGGTGTAGTTCTGCCCGTGCGGGTTGTAGATCTTGCTCGTCGGGAAGAAGCTGTCCATCCCGAACGTGCGCGCCTCGTCGGGGATGATCGGCACGACGCGCTTGCCGAACTCCTTGTCGCGCATGAGCTCCTTGAGCAGACGCACGAACGCCATCGTGCTGGCGACCTGCTGCTTGCCCGAACCCTTCTTGAGCATCCGGTAGGCGGAGGACTCCGGCAGGTGGATGCGCTGCTTGGTGACGCGCCGCTCCGGCACGGGACCACCGAGCTTGGTGCGCCGCTCGAGCATGTACTCGATGCGCTCGTCGTCGTTGCCCGGGTGGTAGTACGGCGGCTCGTAGGGGTTGTTCTCGAGCTGCTCGTCCTCGATGGGGATGTGCAGGGTGTCGCGCAGCGACTTGAGGTCGTCGATGGCGAGCTTCTTCATCTGGTGGGTCGCGTTGCGGCCCGCGAAGTGCTGGCCGAGCGTGTAGCCCTTGATGGTGTGCGCGAGGATGACCGTCGGCTGGCCCGTGTGTCGCATGGCGCGGTCGTAGGCGGCGTACACCTTGTGGTAGTCGTGGCCACCGCGGCGCAGCTTCCACCAGATGTCGTCGTCGGTCCAGTTCTCCACGAGCTTGCGGGTGCGGGGGTCGCGACCGAAGAAGTTCTCGCGGATGTAGGCGCCGTCGTTGGCGCGGAAGGTCTGGTAGTCACCGTCGGGCAGGGTGTTCATGAGGTGCACGAGGGCGCCCTGGCTGTCGGCGGCGAGCAGGTCGTCCCACCCGCGGCCCCACACGACCTTGATGACGTTCCATCCGGCGCCGCGGAAGAAGGCCTCGAGCTCCTGCATGATCTTGCCGTTGCCGCGCACGGGCCCGTCGAGACGCTGCAGGTTGCAGTTGATGACGAAGTTGAGGTTGTCGAGCTCCTCCATCGCGGCCCACTGCAGGGCGCCGCGCGACTCGACCTCGTCCATCTCGCCGTCACCGAGGAAGGCCCACACCTGCTGCTGGCTCGTGTCCTTGATGCCGCGGTTGTGCAGGTACTTGTTGAACTGCGCCTGGTAGATCGCGTTGATGGGGCCGAGGCCCATCGACACGGTCGGGAACTCCCAGAAGTCCGGCATGAGGCGCGGGTGCGGGTAGCTGGGCAGCGCCAACGGCTTGCCGTCGACGATGTGGCTGTGCTCCTGCCGGAACCCGTTCATCTGCTGCTCGGGGATGCGGCCCTCGAGGAACGCGCGGGCGTACATGCCGGGGGAGGCGTGGCCTTGGAAGTAGACGTGGTCACCGCCACCGGGGTGGTCTTTGCCCCGGAAGAAGTGGTTGAGACCCACTTCGTAGAGGGTCGCGGCCGAGGCGTACGTGGAGATGTGACCGCCGACCCCGACACCGGGACGCTGGGCGCGGTGCACGAGCACGGCGGCGTTCCAGCGGATGAGGCGGCGGAACTGGCGCTCCATGTCCTCGTCGCCGGGGAACCACGGCTCCTGGTCCAGCGGGATGGTGTTGATGTAGTCGGTCGTCGTCAGGGATGGCACCCCGACCTGCCGCACGCGCGAATGCTCGAGCAGGCTCAACATGATGTAACGGGCACGCTGCTGCCCGTGCTCAGCGATGAGCGCATCGAGGGCTTCGCGCCACTCCTGGGTTTCCTCCGGGTCGATGTCCGGGAACCTGCTCGCGAGGCCGTTGATGATCGGGCCTGCATCGTCGAGGCGCACGGTGTGTGTCCTTTCTGCCGACGGTCGGCCGCAGGAAAGCGGCCCACATCACACCACAGACTATTCGGCGTGGCGCCGCCCGCGATCCGAGGGGCCTGCTCAGTGTGTGGTGGGTGGTGGCTGCAGCCGGTGGGCGCCGGTGTAGACGGTCATCCGCGGTGGGCGGAGGAAGCCGACGAGGGTGAGTCCGGTGCGCCGTGCGGTCTCGACGGCGAGCGCGGTGGGGGCGGAGACGGCGGCCATGACCGGGACCCTGGCGAGGGCGCACTTCTGGACGAGTTCGAAGCCGGCGCGCCCGCTGACCAGCAGGATTCGGTCGTGCGCGGGGCCGTCGCCGGCGCGGGCCGCCCACCCGATGACCTTGTCGACGGCGTTGTGCCGGCCCACGTCTTCCCGCACGCACAGCAGGGTCCCCTCGCGATCGAACAGGGCGGCGGCGTGCACGCCGCCGGTGCGGTCGAACCCGGGTTGCGCAGCGCGCATGCGCGGCGGGAGGTCGAGCAGGATGCGCGGGTCGATCGGTGTGCCCGCGGGGATCTCCTCGCGGTCGGTGTGCCGCAGGATCGCGTCGATGGAGTCGCTGCCGCACACGCCGCATGCGCTCGTGGTCGTCGTGGTGCGCGCCGACAGCAGGGGCGACAGGGTGACGCCCGGGGCGAGGGCGGCGTCGACGACGTTGAACGTCGGGGAGCCCTGCTCGTCGACGTCGGTGCAGTGCATCATGGTCGCGACGTCGTCGGCCTTCTCGACGGCGCGTTCGCTGAGCAGCCACCCGAGCGTGAGGTCGAAGTCGTCACCGGGCGTGCGCATCGTCGTCGTGAGCGTGCGGCCGGCGACGCGGATCTCCAGGGGTTCTTCGACGGCGACGGTGTCGGGCCGCGACCGGGCGGTCAGCGTCCCGTCAGCTCCGAACTCCCAGCGCTCCGCCGGGAGGCGTGTGGTCCGTCGACCCATGCGGGTGGCCTCCGGGAGACGATGCGACCCGCGGTGTGCGAGGCCGGTCATGAGGAACGTGGGCTCACGTGCTTGCCAGATGGCCCGTGAGACGATGCACTAGAACGGAAACGGTACATGGGGTCGGCGAGGCCGCCCACTTCAGAGAGGTAGACACGCGTGGTTGGCACGGCGTCCCCGGCAGGCTCGGTTGCGAAACTGGGCTTCACCGACGACCTGGTGGTACTCGAACTCGGCTACGACGACGACGTCGATGACGAACTTCGCGCCCAGATCGAGGACGCCATCGACGGTGACCTCGAGGACGAGGAGTACGAGGAGGTCGTCGACGCCGTCATCCTGTGGTGGCGTGCCGACGACGGTGACCTCACCGACGCGCTGGTCGATGCCCTCGTCACATTGGACGATCACGGGTTCATCGTGCTCATGACGCCCAAGGTCGGCCGCGAGGGTGAGGTCGACGCCAGCGATGTGGCCGAGTCGGCCGAGACCGCGGGTCTGCACGCCTCGGCGAGTGTCAACCTCACGCCGCAGTGGTCGGCGACCCGGCTGGTGGCCCCCAAGACCGCGCGCCGCTGAACCGCGCGTCGCGACAGGGAAACTCGCGACTTTGGCAGACTGGCCGGCATGAGTGAGCTGTCCGTCGGTGACCCCGCCCCCGGCTTCGCCCTGTCCAACCAGTTCGGCAAGGTCGTCTCGCTGGAGGACCTCATCAGTGAGCGTGCGGTCCTGCTCGTGTTCTTCCCGTTCGCGTTCTCGGGGATCTGCACGGGCGAGTTGCAGGAGATCCGTGACGAACTGGGCCGGTTCTCCGGGGAGCACGTCACGACGGTGGCGATCAGTTGCGACCCCATGTTCACGCTGCGGGCGTGGGATGACGCCGAGGCGTTCTTCTTTCCGCTGCTCTCGGACTTCTGGCCCCACGGCGCCGCCGCCCGCGACTACGGGGTGTTCGAGGCCGAGGGCGGGTTCGCGCGTCGCGGCACGTTCCTCGTCGTCCCCGGCGGAACGATCGAGTGGGCGTCGGTGACCGACCCGGGCGAGCGGCGCGACTTCTCCGGGTTCCACACGCGCCTGGCCGAACTCATCGGCTGAGCTGCGACGGGGCCTCGGCCCCGGAGGCTGCGCTCAGCCGGTGGGCCGCAGCCTCGCCCACACTCCCGCGTGGTCGGTGCCCCCGACGTGGACGACCCCTTCGTCGGCGACCGCGTAGCCGCGCGCGAGGACGTGGTCGATCTGGACGAACGGAGGGATGCTCGCCTCGCGCGGCCAGGTCGGCTGCCAGGGCAAGCGACGCGGGGCCTGAACGAGCCCGTCCATCACGCCGCGGAACACGGGGTGGACGGGGCCGGCGTTGAGGTCACCGGCCACGATGAGGGGTGCCCCGCCGTGCGTGTCATGGACGAACGTGTGCAGGCGGTTCATCGACACGCGCCACAGTGCCCCCCGACCGGGCGTGGGCGGGAACGGGTGCGCCCCGCGCAGCACCGTCCCGTTGCCAAGGCGCACGTCGACCTGGTGGAAGGGCTCGTCGAGGGGGCGGACGTCCTGCGCGACCTCGCCGCAGTCGAGCCGGGGATCCAGGCACGTCACCGCCTCGCGCGTGAGGACGATCGTGCCCGAGGCGGTGGGGTTGGCCACCCCGGTGGCGTGGGGCAGGAGTGCGGCGATGTCGTGTGTCCCGAGCGCGCGCCAGAAGTCGGGGGTTGCCTCGGTGAGCACGAGAACGTCGACGTCGAGGGACCGCACGGCGTCGACGACCTCGCTGGGGTCTGCCTGCCCGTACTCGGCGTTGAGCGCGAGGACAGTGACGTCGCTGCCGTGCGCGGTCGCTTCGGGCACGGCGGGGCGAGGCGTGAGCGGCAGGGCGGGGACGAGCAGGGCACCGGCCGCGAGGGCGGCGACGAGAGCCGTCAGCGGCATCCGCGTCGCCAGAGCGGCGAGCGCCACCAGTGTTCCCAGCAGGCCGACGACCGGGAGAGTCGCCTGCACGAGCGGCAGAAGGCCGTCGGCGTCGATGTACGGCAGCGGCGCGCAGACGACGCCGATGACGGTGAGCGCCACGAGAAACCGCTTCGCAGCCCTCGCCATGCCGTTCCCGTTCATGTGCCCCCCTCGACTCCCCGCGGCACGCTACCGGCCTCGACGGAGAGATCGCTGGGGGGTGTCACAATGAAGCCTGCGGGTCACGCTAGATCCGCTGAGGGGCCTGTAGCTCAGGTGGTAGAGCACCGCGTTTACACCGCGGGTGTCGTCGGTTCGAGCCCGGCCGGGCC
>JAUNTP010000028.1:9188-26712 GCA_030538585.1 Mobilicoccus sp. | reverse complement strand
CCGCGCCCGTGACGGGCTGAGCGCCGGGGTCTGGCGACACGTCACTTCGCTCCTCCTCGACCGACCGGGGAAGTCTGGTCAGGTCGTCGTGCGGACGACGAGACGCGGGGGGAGGGTGACGAGACCCGCCGTGTGGCCCTCGCGGTCGTCGGGATCCAGATCGGCAAGGCAGGTCAGGGCGGCGTCGGCGAGGGCCGAAGGCTCCTGGGAGATCGTCGTCAGCCCGATCGTCGAGAGGGCGCCGGTGCGGGTGTCGTCATAGCCCACGACGGCCACCTGACCTGGCACGGCGACGCCGGCGCCCCGCAAGGTCAGCAGCAGCCCGATCGCTGCCATGTCGTTGTAGGCGACGACAGCGCTCGGCAGGGTCCCATCGGCGAGGAGCCGCTGAGCGGCAGTCACGCCCGCCTCCTCGGTCACCCCGCCCGGCACCACCGACGGTGACAGTCCACGGGCTGCCATGGCGGCCTCGTAACCGGCGCTGCGCCTGCCCGCCATCACCCCCTCGCCTCCGTCGAGGTGCACGATGTCGCGGTGACCGCGCTCGGCGAGGTGGCCGACCGCGAGGTCGAGGCCCGCGGCCTCGTCGATCACGACCGACGCGACCCCCGGGGCGGAGAGGGGGGATCCGAGCGTGACGACCGGCACCGACGTCGACCACACCTGCAGATCGTCGGACTCCACCTCGGGACTGATGAGCAGGAGACCCGAGCACCGGTCGCGGAGCAGTGCTTCCACCGCAGCCCCCGGCGATCGGGTCGAGGTCACCGCCGACAGCACGACGTCGATCCCCCTGACCGTCGCTGCGTCGTACACCGCTTCGACGACCTGGGTGTGAAAGGCCTGGCCGGGTCGGAACGTCACCCCGACCGGGCGCGACCGGGATTCCCGCAGCAGTCGCGCGCGATCGTCGACGCGGTAGCCGAGCGCGGCCGCGTGCGCGATGATCCGCTCGCGCGTCGCCTCCGAGACACCCTTCTCGCCGCGCAACGCCACCGAGGCGGTGGAGGTCGCCACCCCCGCAGCCTTCGCGACGTCGACGATGGTGGCGCGTCGCTGCTGCGCTCCGGTCACGAGACGGGCCGGGCAGGTAACTCGACCGGGAGGACGACACGCCCCCGCTCATCCACAGTGATCGTCCCGCTCCTCCGCATGTCGTCACGGTACCCGGGCGGATGCTCGGACGAACCTGGCCAATACTCGAGCCCCCTTGTCAGGACATTGCTTCACCCACTACTGTTTCCCTACCGGAACGTTCCGGCACAGACGAAGGAGTCTCCATGCCCGACCAGATCAGCGTGGCCGTCATCGGCGCCGGCATGGCCGGCCGATCCCACGCCGCCGCCTACCGCAACGCCGGCACCCTGTGGGGTGACGCGCTCCCCGAAATCCGCCTCGCCGCGATCGTCGACGCCAACGCCGAGCTGGGCCAGGACGCCGCCCGCCGGTACGGGTACGAGAAGCACTACTCCTCCGTCGAGGAGCTCGCCGACGACGAGTCGATCGACGCCGTCAGCGTCGTCGTCGGCAACGACCTGCACCTGCCGTTCAGCAAGCTCATGCTCGAGTCGGGCAAGCACGTGCTGTGCGAGAAGCCGCTGGCGGGCAGCCTGGCGGACGCCAGGGCGATGGCCGAGCTGGAGCGAGGCACCGACCTCGTCACCGCCACCGGGTACACCTATCGCCGCGTGGCCGCCGTAGCCGCGATCAAGAAGCGCATCGAGGCCGGGCAGCTCGGCGACCTGTCCGTCATCGACGGCCGCTACTGGTGCGACTACTCCTGTGACCCCGACGGCCCCCTCACATGGCGCTACCTCGGCGAACCCGGGTCGGGAGCTCTCGCCGACATCGGCACCCACCTCATCGACATGCTCGAGAACGTCCTCGACGCCCGCATCGTCTCGGTGAGCGGCGGCAGCCTCCGCAAGGCCATCCCGACTCGCCCCATCCCGCTCGGCGTCGTCACCGGGCACGGTAAGGCCGAGGTGAGTGACGAGCGCGGCGAGGTGACCAACGAGGATTCGGCCTTCTTCGTCGCCCGCTTCGACTCCGGTGTCTCGGCGACGATCTCGTGCTCACGGACCGCGTTCGGGATGCCCAACGGCATGTCGTTCGCCATCCACGGCACGACGGGTTCGGCCGCGTTCGACTGGCACCGCCCCGCCGAGTACACGTTCAACGGTCACTCGGGCGATAGCCCGACGGGGCCGCGGCAGGTCATCGTCGGCCCGAACGACCCCTACTTCGCGGGCGGCTACCCGATGCAGGCCCCCGCCAACGGCGCGGGCAACGCCGAGTCGTTCGCCTACCAGGCCCGGGCGTTCCTCGACCAGATCGTCGGCCTCGACGAGGTCCCGGCCTGCGCGACGTGGGCCGACGGCCTGCACACCCTTGAGGTCGTCGACGCCGTCGTCCGCTCGGACGAAGCCGGCGGCGCCGTCGTCGACGTCGAAGGCGACCACGGCAACGCGACGACCGACACCCCCACCAACTGACCCCCCATTCGCCGAAATCGACGGTTTCGGCGGATCACACGTCACCTTTCCCCTTCTCCACCACGATCCGTCAGGAGATCACGATGAAGTTCGGTGCGTACACCGCCTGCCTGTCCGACCACAGCCTGCCCGAGGCCCTCGCCGTGCTGAAAGGCATGGGCCTGACCTCCGCCGAGGTGAACTCGGGTGGGTTCATCCCCGCTCCGCACTGCCCGGTCGACGCGATCCTCGCCTCGGAATCGGCTCGCCGTGACTATCTCGCGATCTTCGAGGAGGCCGGGGTCGAGCTGACGGCCCTCAACTGCAACGGCAACCCGCTCTCACCGCTGCCGAACGAGGGCCTCAAGCACGCCGATGACCTGCGACGCTCGATCGAGGCGGCCGGCAAGCTCGGCGTCAAGCACGTCATCACGATGTCGGGCCTGCCGGGCACCGACCCCACGGCGAAGTACCCGACGTGGGTCGTCAACGCGTGGAACGGGATCGACATGGAGATCCTCGACTACCAGTGGAGCGTCGCGGTGCCGTTCTGGAAGGAGATCGACGAGCTCGCCCGCCGGTGGGACGTGCGCGTCGCCATCGAGCTGCACCCCCGCAACCTCGTCTTCAATGCGACGACCTTCCAGCGGCTCATCGCCGAGACCGGCGCGACGAACGTCGGCGTCGAGATGGACACGAGCCACCTGATGTGGCAGCAGATGGACGTGCCGGCCGTCATCCGCGAGCTGGGCGACCGCATCTTCTTCGCCGCAGCGAAGGACATCAAGCTCTTCGACGGCGTCAAGACCAAGGGCGTCCTCGACGTCGACTTCGGCAAGGTCCCGGCCGACGCCGAGGGCAAGGTGCCGGTGGCGTACGGCTACTGGTGCAACTCCTGGCCGGACAACCCGGCCTGGCGCTTCGTCGCCGTCGGTGTCGGTCACCAGGAGGACTACTGGGTGGAGGTCCTCACCGCGCTCAAGGAGGTCGACCCCGACATGGTCGTCAACATCGAGCACGAGGACGCCGAGATGAGCACCCTCGACGGGCTCGGGTTCGCCGCCCGGACCCTCCTGGCCGCTGCCGAACAGGTCTGAGGCGCACCACCCCGCGGTGACAAAAGAGGTGACAGCGCCGAGTCGCCTCTCGCACACTGCGGGGGTGGATCTCTCTCTCAGCACTCCCGATCGGGTCGTCGTCGTTCACGGTGGCCACGCCGAGGTCATGAGCCCGGGCGGCGATGTGCAGTCGGTGCGCCTCGGGCGACGGCTCACCCTCACTGCGGTGGCGGGCGACTGGGTGCGGGTGCAGGAGGGCGAGATCGTCGAGGTGCGTGAACGCTCGACAGCGCTCACCCGACCCGGGCGCGACGGCGGCGTGCAGGTGTTGGCCGCGAACATCGACATGGTCTTTCTGGTGCTCGCTATCGACCACGGGCTCAACGTCAAGGCGCTCGAACGGCTGTCGGTGATGGCCTGGGAGAGCGGGGCCACGCCGGTGGTCGTGCTGACCAAGTGCGACCTGGTCGGCACCGTCGAGGCCGAGGTCGCGTCGGCCCAGGACGCGGCGCCCGGCATGGACGTCATCCCGACGAGCACGATCAGCGGTATGGGGCTGGCCGAGCTGAAAGCACTCATGGGCCCTGCCACAACGACGACGATGCTGGGCGCGAGCGGCGCCGGCAAGACGTCCCTGCTCAACGCCCTCGACGGGCGCAGCGAACCGGTGGCGCACGTGCGGCGCGACGGTGAGGGGCGGCACACGACGACGACCCGGCGCCTGCACGTTCTCGACGGGGGCGGGGTGCTCCTCGACCTGCCCGGCATTCGCAGCCTCGACATCCTCGCCGGGGAGGACGCCCTCGATGAGACGTTCACCGAGATCGCGTCTGCAGCGCAGGGGTGCCGGTTCGGTGATTGCACTCACGACCACGAGCCGGGGTGCGCCGTGCAGGCGGCCGTCGCCGACGGTGTCATCGAACCGCGGCGGGTGGAGAGCTGGCACCGCTTGCAGCGCGAGCTGGCCTACCAACAGCGCCGCGTCGACCCCGCCGCGATGGCGGCTCACCGGGCCCAGTGGAAGGCCACCTCGAAGGAGATCAAGCGCATCACCCGCGGGTGACGCGCTCGGCAAGGCGCCCGACGAATTGCTTGGCTGTGACGTCAGCTCCTCACGGCGCTCAAGAGATCGCCCCGACACGGTCGTCGACATCGAACACGAGGACGCCGAGATGTGCACCCCCGACGGCCTCGGCGTCGCGGCGAAGACCCTGCTCAGCACCGCTGACCGGCTCTGAGCCCGCGTTCCGCGACTGTCATCCGGGCAGACCGTGCTCGTCGTAGTCGACGATCTCGTCCGCGCTGCGGGTGTCCCGCAGGGCACGTGCCCGCCCTCGCTCGACGATGGCCAGCAACTGGTCACCCACAACGCCCCCGGAGAATCGCGCGGCCACCGTGATCGTCTCCCCCGTAGCGCTAGCACGTTTGCGGGCCAGGCGGTCCGTCTCCGCATCTTCGATGTTCATGGCGGCGTCAACCGACCGCGGAAGCACACCGTTGCTGCCTCACCATCGCCCACAGCACTGCGCCGGTGATGGCGACGCAGACGGCCACCATCGTCCATGCCATGGGGCTCCACCCGCGGGTGTTGACCTCGTCGGGAAGCTGCCGCAGCGCGAGTTCGGCGACGAAGATCGCGGCCAGGACCTGGATGAAGATGCCCATCCGGCGGCGTCGTGTGGCGGTCTCGTCGTCGGTCATGGCCGTCATCGTGTCATCGCTGCTCGCGCCGGAGCACGGGCCCATGAGCGGATCCGCACGACAACAGTTTGACCTATTGATTTAACAATGTGCTGGGTCTAGGTTGGGGACAGACCTTCGTCACCGCCGACGACCTCAGGAGGATCCGTCCATGTCCGGCAAGTCCCGCAACACCGATCCCCGGTACGCCAAACTCGCGGTCGGGGTGTGTCCTGACCAGTGGGGGGTCTGGTTCCCCGAGGACCCCAAGCAGATCCCGTGGCAGACCGCGCTCGCCGAGATGCAGCAGGCGGGCTTCGAGATCATGGAGACGGGGCCGTTCGGCTACTTCCCGACCGACCCGAAGGAGCTCAAGAAGGTCATGGACGACCACGGGTTCCGGGTCGTCGCGGGCACCGGTTGGGGCATCCTTCACAGGTCAGAGGCCTGGGCCGACACCGAGAAGACGTTCCGCGCCATCGGTGAGACCCATGCGGCGGTCGGCGCCGAGTACGTCGTCCACCTGCCCCCGCTGTTCCGTGACGACAAGACGTGGGAGTTCACCGACGACCGCGTCCTCTCCCCCGAGGCGTGGGACCTGTACATCAGCAACGCCGACCGCCTCGGCCGGATGATGAAGGACGACTACGGCCTCAAGATGGTGCTGCACCCCCACGGTGACAGCCACATCGAGACCCGCGAGGACATCGACCGCATCTTCGGCGCCACCGACCCCGACTACGTGGGCTTCTGCCTCGACACCGGCCACATCGTCTACGGCCAGTCCGACCCGATCGACATCATCAAGGACTACCCCGAGCGCATCGACTACGTGCACATCAAGGCGATGGACGCCTCGCTGGTCAAGCAGGCGCACGACGACGACTGGCCGTTCGGTCAGGCCGTCGCCAAGGGCTGCTCGGTCGCGCCGCCGGCGGGTGAACCCAAGATGCCGCAGCTCATCGAGGCGCTCGCCGACCTCGACAAGGAGCTGTACGTCATCACCGAGCAGGACATGTACCCCTGCGACCCGAGTTACCCCCTGCCCAACGCCATTTCGACCCGCGAATACCTGGCCGAGTGCGGCCTGGGCCTCAAGTAAGGAGCACAGGACATGACCGTGCGTATCGGCATGATCGGCCCCGGCGGCATGGGGCAGGCCCACATCGACCGCATCCGCAGCGTCATCGCCGGCGGCGACGTCGTGGCCGTCAGCGACATCGCGTCCGACAACGTCGCCACCGTGAGCGAGAAGTACGGCGTCACCGGTTTCGCGAGCAGCGCCGAGCTCATCGCGAGCCCCGAGGTGGACGCCGTGATGATCTGCAGCTTCGGCCCCGCCCACGAAGAGGACGTCATCGCGTGCATCGAGGCCGGCAAGCCCGTGTTCTGCGAGAAGCCCCTCACCCCCGACGCCGACGGCTCGCTGCGCGTCATGGAGGCCGAGCAGAAGGGGGGCCGCAAGCTCGTCACCGTCGGGTTCATGCGCCGTTTCGACGCGAGCTACCGCGAGATGAAGGCCCTCCTCGACGCCGGCGAGGTCGGTGAGGCGCTCATCATCCACAACCGCCACCGCAACCCCACCGTGCCCGAGCGGTACACGTGGGACATGGCGATCAACGACACCGCCATCCACGAGATCGACACCATGCGCTGGCTCACCGGCGAAGAGATCGTCGAGGTGCGCGTCGACACGCCCAAGAAGACGAGCAAGCGGTTCGAGCACCTGCAGGACCCGCTCGTGTTCATCATGCGCAGCGAATCCGGCATCTACATGGACGACGAAGTGTTCGTCAACAACCAGCACTCCTACGACATCCAGTGCGAGGCCGTCGCCGAACTCGGCACGATCCGCCTGTCCGACCAGCACCTCGTCGAGCGGACGGGCCAGCCGGGGCGCTTCAACCGATTGACGATGGACCACAACCAGCGCTTCTTCGGCGCGTTCGTCACCGAAGTGCAGGAATGGATCACCGCCGTCGCCAACGGCGAACACACCGGCTCGAGCTCGTGGGACGGCTACGCCGCCGCCTGCGTGTGCGACGCCGGCGTCCAGGCCCTCGAAAGCGAAGACTGGGTGACCGTCGACATGATCGACAAGCCCGACTTCTACGCCTGACCCCCTCGAGCGAGCGTCTCGTCACCAACCACCGACCTTTGATTCTCGTTGGTCGAGGAGCGAGCGCAGCGAGTGTCTCGAGACCACTGGCGACGTCACTGCGTCAGCCTCGATGGTTTCGAGACGTCGCGTCGCTCCTCCTCAACCAACGGCGTTATCCCGTCGGTCGGTAACTCCAATGTGAAAGGGATCGCGCATGCCCCGCGAGCTCGGTATCGGCGTCATCAGTCTCGGCTGGATGGGGCGCCTGCACACCCGCTCCTACAAGCAGATCCGCGAGCGCTACCCCGAGCTCGACGTGGCGCCGCGCCTCGTGGCGGCCGCCGACCCCGTGGAGGCGTTCCGCGCCGAGGCGACGTCCTCGCTCGGGTTCGAGCGGGCGTACGCCGACTACCGCGAGCTGCTCGCTGACCCGGACGTCGAGGTCGTGTCGATCTGCGGCCCCAACTTTCTGCACCACGAGATGGCGATGGCCGCGATCGAGGCGGGCAAGCCGTTCTGGATCGAGAAGCCGATGGGCGTCGACGCGGCGCAGAGTCGTGACATCGCGCTCGCCGCCCAGGCCGCGGGGCTGGTCACCGGGGTGGGGTTCAACTACCGCAACACCCCGGCGCTCGCTCACGCCCGCGACCTCGTGCGCAGTGGCGCGTTGGGCCGCATCACCAACGTGCGGTGCTGGCTCATCGCCGACTACGCCGCGTCCCCCGATGGCCCGCTGACCTGGCGGTACTCCCGCGAACAGGCGGGGTCGGGCGTGTTCGGTGATCTGCTCTCGCACGGGTTCGACCTCGCCCAGTTCGTGCTGCGTGACCGGATCGCGTCGGTGTCGGCGATGTCCGGCATCTTCGTCACCGACCGCCCCAAGGCCATCGGACAGGCGATCGGCCACGGCGCCGTCGAGGTGAGCAGCGAGCGCTACCCCGTCGGCAACGAGGACTACGCCGCCGTGCTCGCCCGCTTCGACTCCGGCGTGCTCGCCACGTTCGAATCCAGCCGCGTCGCCCACGGCCCGCGCGCCGAGTACGTGGTGGAGATCTACGGGACCGGCGGCAGCGTGCGCTGGAACTACGAGAACCAGATGCACCTCGACGTCCTCATCGACGCCCCCGGCACCGCCCACCACGGGTACACGCGCGTCATGTCGGACGCGACCCACGGCCACTTCGGCCGCTATCAGCCCGGCCCGGGGCAGCTCATGAGCTTCGATGACATGAAGACCATCGAGGCGGCGCTCTTCGTGGAGTCTGTCCTCACCGGCGCCCAGCTCGCCCCCTCCGCTGCCGACGCGTGGGCCGCCGCCGCGTGCGACGAGGCGGCCGTGACCTCGGCCGGCGACGGCACCTGGCACGACGTGCCTCGCGTGGACGGGCCGACGACTTACGACCGATGATCCCGCGAGAAGCCGCTCCGCAGTGGTTTCGAGACGCTCGCTTCGCTCGCTCCTCAACCAACCACTAGGAGGATTCCCATGGCCGTGAAGATCCTGCTCGACCCGCACATGTACCACGCCTCGATGTCGGTGGCCGACGAGTGCCGCAAAGCGGCCGACCTCGGCTACTCCTACATTGAACTCTCGCCGCGTGCCGACTTTCACGAGTGGCACCACTACCCCAAGGTCGACCGCGCGCAGATCGCGGAAGTCAAGGCCGCGATGACCGAGAGCGGGGTGAAGATCTGGTCGTTCAACCCCGTCTACAACTGGAGCTCGCCCGATGAGATGCAGCGTCGGCACGCCGTGCGCAGCATCCGCCGGTTGCTCCAGATCGCGAACGAGCTGGAGGTGCCGCTCATCGCGACGGAGTTCTCGGGCGACCCGAACCAGCCGCAGCTCAGCGAGGGACAGTTCTACGCCTCGATGGAGGAGCTCATCCCCGACTTCGAGAAGTACGGCATCGAGTGCACCATCGAGGCGCACCCGTACGACTTCGTCGAGACCAACGACCGCGCCGTGCAAATCGTGCGGGGCGTCGATCGGGACTGGCTGAACTACGAGTTCTGCTGCCCCCACATGTTCCACCTCGGCGGAGGCAGCACGGACGTGCGCTCAATGCTGGCCTACGCCGGTGACCGGCTGCGGCACGTGCACATGGCCGACGTGTTCAACCACGCCGCGAACATCGGTAACCGCTACATCATCAACCCGCCCGGCGTCGACGCACGTGTGCACCAGCACAACGAGATCGGCAACGGCGAGGTGCCCTGGGACGACGTGTTCGGGTACCTGCGCGAGACGAGCTACGACGGCACCGTGTCGGTGTGCGTGTTCGGGTGGGAAGAAGACATGGACGGGATTCACGTGCGTATGCGCGAGCGGATCGAGGCGGAGCTGGTCCGCTGAGGTGGTGAGACGACGACGCCCCGTCCGGCCTGGCTGGACGGGGCGTCGTCGTCGCTCAGGAGGCGTCGAGGAGGGCGCGTGCGCTCCGGGCCGCGCGCTCCAGCGCGTCCTCGACGGGGGCGGCGCGGTGCTCGGCGGAGAGGATTTCGACCCCCCACGGCCCCGTCCAGCCCGCCCGACGGATCGCCGCGACCATGCCCGGGAGGTCGAAACTGCCCTCGCCGCAGTAGCGCCGCCGGTGCACCGTGTCCTCGAAGAGGGTGCCGATCACCTCGGCGTCCGCGTCGTTGAGCTCGACGCCCACGATCCGGTTCGGTGGCACCGTGGCAAGATCACCGACCGGCGTCCCGGCTCGCTCGATGTGCCACGCGTCGATGATCACGCCGGCGTTGTCGTGACCCGAGGACTCCACGAGATCCAGCCCTGCCTGGAGCGTGTCGATGTTGGACCAGGGAAAGAACTCGATGCCCAGTCGAGCCCCGACGCCGGCGGCCTGCTCGGCGAGTTCGGCCATCTCGCGAGCCCAGCGGTCGCGGTCCCACGGCGCGTTCTCACCGTCCGGGGTGACCTTGATGTGTCGCGCACCGAGGGCATCCGCAGCATCGAGAAGCTGGGCTCTGACGCGATCGGATTCGCGCCTCGCCGAACCTTCATCCCACCACCGCGGTATGTCCTCCAACTCGAGGTCGACGATGCCGTTGTCCTCCAACATGGCCCTGATACCAGGGAGACCGTACGAGTCCACCGCGGCCGGCAGGTCGGCGGACAGCAGGCCGAACCCCGTGAACCCCGCCGCCGAGGCGGCTTCGATCCGTCGCCGTAGTGGTAGCGGGCTGCGGAGGTCATCTCTGTCGGATGCGGCGTCGCCGGCGCTGCTCCAGCAGGTGGCCATGAGCGACTCACCGGATGGCGGTGTCATCCGCGTGAACGGGGGGTCGGCGTCGTGGGACTGGGGCGTGGCCACGGGTGCTCCTTCGAGGTGTCTGCCCGATTCAAGGCACCTCAGAGCCACCCTGTCAACCTCTTGTTCTGACAATCTGCTGGGTTCCGATAGGTCCGGCGAAAATGTCAAGACAAACTGTTGACTTCGTCACCGGGACCGTGCAGGCTTACGGCACCGCTCGCCGACGTGCTGGTGCACGCCGGACCCGCAGCGCCGTGTTCATCGTCGACACTGAGGACCTCACGTGAGAATCACGCATCGCGGAGCAGTCCGGGTCACCAGGCCCCGGGGGATCACTCGCCCCTGCCGGGCCGGCCCCACACCACCACCCTGGTCGTGCCTATGTCGTCCGTCCGACACCGCCCCTGGTCCACGGCGACACTTCATCACGCACGATGGCTCCGCACTCATCGCGGCCTCGGCCCGTGGCCGAAGCCTCATCCATCTCCCGACAGGCTCCACCACGCCGGAGCGCCACCACCCGCCCTCACGCGGGACCTGCGAAAGGTATGAACGATGACTCCTAACCGCCGCCGCATCAGTGCCGCTGTGGCGCTGGCCGCCACGACGGCCCTGGCCCTGACCGCCTGCTCCTCCGAGGGAGGCCGGCAGACCACCGGGGGTGAGGGTGGCGGCGGCCAGGTCGCGGACACCCCCCAGATCACGATCGCGATGATCACGCACGAGGCCCCCGGTGACGCGTTCTGGAACATCATCCGCCGCGGCGCCGAGACCGCCGCGAACAAGGACAACGTCAACCTCGAATACAGCAACGACCCCGACGCCACGCGTCAGGCCCAGCTCATCCAGGCTGCCATCGATAAGGGTGTCGACGGCATCGCGGTGACCAGCCCCAACACGGGTGCGCTCGGTCCCAACATCCGTGCCGCCGTGGCCGCCGGGATTCCTGTGACGATGTTCAACGCCGGCGGCACCGACGCCATGGAGCTCGGGGCTATCGGCTACTTCGGTCAAGAGGAAATGGACGCCGGCCGTGCCGTGGGCGAGCGTCTGGTCGCCGACGGTGCCCAGAAGACCATCTGCGTCATTCAGGAGCAGGGACAGCAGCAGCTGGAGGATCGCTGCCAAGGCGTGGCCGAGGGCGCACAGGGTTCGGATGTCGAGCGCATCTACGTGAACGGTCGCGACCCTGCCGCCGTCACCACGACCATCGAGGCCAAGCTCACTCAGGACCAGTCGGTGGACCACATCGTCACCCTGGGAGCCCAGTGGGCCCTCAACGCCGTCCAGGCTGTCGAGGGCTCCGGTAGGGACGTCTCGGTCGGCACTTTCGACACGAACGCCGAGCTCGTCACGGCGATCCAGAACGGCGACGTCGCGTGGGCCATCGACCAGCAGCCGTACCTGCAGGGGTACATGGCGATCGACGCCCTTTGGCTGTACAAGACCAACGGCAACACCCTCGGTGGCGGCGGCAAGGTGGCCACCGGTCCGGCCTTCATCGACGCCGACAACGTTGAGGCGGTGGCGGAGTTCGCCGCAGGCGGGACGCGCTGACGATGAGCACCGAGACCACTCCCGCCGCCAAGACGGCCACCCCAGCTGCGGGTGATGACCGGGTCGGAACGCGGTCGCCCTTCGCCCTGTTTTTCAGCATGCCCGCTGTCGGCGCCTTCGTCGCAGCCCTCGTCCTGGCCGCGATCTTCTTCGCATCCGCCGATGCGTTCCGCAACGTGGCGAACATCGGCACCATCCTGTACGCCTCATCGGTCGTGGGCATCATGGCGATCTTCGTCGCGATGCTCATGATCGGCGGCGAGTTCGACCTCTCGACGGGTGTCGCCGTCACCTTCTCCGGCCTTGCTGCCGCGCACATCTCTTGGTACTTCGGCCTCAACGTGTGGGCCGGTGTCGCCTTGGCCCTGGTGCTGTCGTTGGCGGTGGGGGCCTTCAACGGCTTCCTGCTCATCAAGACCGGACTACCAAGCTTCCTGGTGAGCCTGAGTACGTACTTCATCCTCTGGGGTGTCAACCTGGCCGTGACCCGCATGGTCACCGGCGGTGTGTCGTCGAACAACATCAGCAACATGGACGGGTGGAACAGCGCGCGGGCGTTCTTCGCGACGAGCTTCACCGTCGGCCCCGTCACCGTGAACATCATCGTCGTCTATTGGCTGCTCCTCACGGCACTGCTGTCCTACGTCCTGCTGCGCACCCGCATCGGCAACTGGGTGCTCGCCTCCGGTGGCGATGAGAAGGCGGCGCGAGCCGTCGGTGTGCCCGTCACCGCGACGAAGATCGGCCTGTTCATGGGCACCGGCTTCGCCGCGTGGTTCGTAGGCATGCACTCGTTGTTCCAGTACAACAACGTGCAGTCGGCGCAGGGCGTCGGCCAGGAGTTCATCTACATCATCGCGGCCGTCATCGGCGGCTGCCTGCTCACCGGTGGCTACGGCTCGATCGTCGGCGCGGCCGTGGGGGCGCTCATCTACGGCATGGCCGTGCTGGGCATCAGCTATGCCGGCTGGGACGTCGACTGGCTGCGCACCTTCCTCGGGGCCATGCTGCTGGGCGCCGTGCTCGTCAACATGTTCGTCAAGAGGAAGGCTGAGTCGCTATGAGTACGGCCACGGAGACCCGACCCCGCGACGAGCACGGCGCGGCCGAGTCCCTCCTCGTCATGGAGGACGTCGGCAAGTCCTACGGCAATGTCGACGCGCTTCGCGGTGTGTCGATGGACGTCCGCCAGGGCGAGGTCACGTGCGTCCTGGGCGACAACGGCGCCGGCAAGTCGACCCTCATCAAGATCATCGCCGGCCTGCATGCCCACACCGCAGGCGTGATGCGCGTCAACGGGGCGGAGACCAGGTTCTCCTCACCTCGTGAGGCGCAGAACAAGGGCATCGCCACCGTGTACCAGGATCTGGCGCTGGCGCCCTTGATGAGCGTGTGGCGCAACTTCTTCCTCGGCAACGAGATGCGTCGCGGCCTGGGCATGAACATCCCGGAGATGAAGCGCATCGCCGGTGAGGAACTGCAAAAGATGGGGATCGTCATCCCCGACCTGGACCGGCCTGTCGGAGCCCTGTCCGGCGGTCAGCGCCAGTGCATCGCCATCGCCCGAGCGATCTACTTCGGCGCCAAGGTCGTCATCCTCGACGAGCCGACCGCGGCGCTCGGAGTGAAGCAGTCCGGTGTCGTGCTCAAGTACATCGCCAAGATGCGTGACGCCGGCCTCGGGGTCGTGTTCATCACGCACAACCCGCACCACGCGTACCTCGTGGGCAACCACTTCATCATCCTCAAGCTGGGCCGGGTAGTGCTCGACGCGCATCGCGACGAGTTGACGCTCGACCAGCTCACCGCTGAGATGGCCGGTGGCCAGGAGCTCGCTGAACTGTCGCACGAGTTGGGCGACCTCGATCCCGGCAAGGTGGTCGAGCCGCACACGGTCAAGCATGGGGACGTCTCCCCGCCGACCGGCGCCATGCAGATCGTCGACGGCAATCCCGACAACTGAGCGGAGACGAGGGCCGGTCCACCTCCGAAGAGGTGGACCGGCCCTCGTGCGTTTTCGACCTCGGCATTCAGATCGTGAACGCCGTGCGGAAGGCCTCGACCGCGACGCTCGAGTCACCACTCGCGTGGGCCTCCATGGCGATCGTGCCGGTGTACCCGGCGTCGGCGAGCGCCCGCGCCACCGCCGGGTAGTGGATCTCACCAGTGCCGGGCTCGCACCGGCCGGGAACGTCGGCGACCTGGATCTCACCGACCCATGGGAGGGCGCGGCGGCACAGCTCGACGAGGTTCCCCTCGCCGATCTGTGCGTGGTACAGGTCGAGGTTGACGCGCAGGTGCGGGCTGTCGACGGTCTTCACCAGTGCGAGCACGTCAGCGGCCGTGGCGAACGGAGTGCCCGGGTGGTCGACGGCCGTGTTGAGGTTCTCCAACTCGAACATCACACCGTGGCGCTCGCCCAGCTCAGCGAGGCGCGCCAACGTGAGCGCGGCCTGCGCCCACATCGCGCCCGTCGCGCCGTCGGAGGCGACCACCGGCAACCCGTTCCCATCCAGGCCCGTGCCGTGGAGGTTCAGCCGCGGGATCCCGAGGCGCGTCGCAACGTCGATGGACTCCCGCGCCGTGCGCAGCAACTCGGTAGCCCCGTCCGCGTCGGCGAGGGTGCCCGTGAGATACCCGGTCATCGACCCGATCACGACACCGTCGGCCCGCGCAGACTCCAGCACGTCGAGATCGTGATTGGCCCAGTTCCAGATCTCCGCCACGAAGTTCAGGTCCCTGAGGTGACGTAGACGCTCGTCGACAGGCATGTCCGTGAACACCATCTCAGCGCACACGCCAAGGGTAAAAGGGCCGTGCCGGCCGAGGTCGGTGGAGGGGGTGAGCGTGGAGGTCATGATGTCCTTTCGTTCGGTGGCCCCGACGTTCCGCGGATGCGGAGCACGGGTGCGAGGGTTTCGCAGCGCGGGGCCCCCGGTCCGTGGTCGAGGCGGGTTGCGGCCGCTCGGACGGCTCTGAGCCCGAGTTCCTGGGGGTCCTGTTGCACGCTCGTGAGGTCGACGGCGTACAGCCGGGCGATCGGTGAGTCGTCGTATCCGGTGACGGCCATATCGGCGGGCACACGGAGTCCCGACTCATGAAGCACCTCGAGCACCCCGACGGCGCTGCGATCGTTGAACGCGGCTACGGCCGTCGGAGGAGTACTCCGGGCCAGCAGAGAACGCGCTGCGCCGCGTCCGGCGTCCTCGGTCTGTCCGCCGGGTGCCACCAGGCAGCGGCTCTTGATGCGGTGCCGTCGCACAGCGCGCTCGAAACCTGCTCGCCGGGCCGCGGCGATATCTCCTTCACCCCCGTCGATGTGCGCGATGTGGCGTTGGCCGAGCGCAACGAGGTGGTCGACGACGAGTTCCATGCCGACGTCGTCGGCCATGCGCACCACGTCGTAGACGTCACTGTCGTCCTGCCGTCCCACGTACACCAGCGGCACGTCGACGGCGTGGTGCGCGAGTTCCTTCTCGGAGCGTGCGTTGCCGACGATGAGGACTGCTTCGCACCGGAACTCCAAGGCCGTCGTCAGCGCCACGACCTCATCACGATCAGCGGGCAGGGGGCTGAGCAGCAGGTGATAGCCGAGGTCGGACGCGGCGGTCAGAGCAGCTTCGGCGACCTCGACATGAAAGCCGTTGCGCAGGTCGAGGACCATGCCGAGTTGATGAGTGCGCGTACGGGCCAGCAGGCTCGCGCTCCGGTTGGGGCGATAGCCGAGCCGGCGCGCCGCCTCGATCACGCGCGCCCGCGTAGCGTCGCTCGCGCCCGGTGCTCCCCGGAACACGATGGAGACGAGCGCCTTGGAGACGCCGGCCTCGCGGGCCACGTCCTTCATCGTCGGTGCGGCGCTGGGCTGGGGCGGCATAGCGCACCTCCTTCGACGGTCATGGTGGCCAACGGGCGACCACGCTGATGTCACGCAACGGGAAACCGTTGACCGCACGTGGGTCGCACCCCTAGTCTAGACCGTACTACTAGACCGGTCTAGATCGGTGTCGCTGTCGGCCACAACGTGGTGGCTACGAGGCTCGACGCCGGGGAGGAAGTCATCATGCTCAACATCGGCCTGGTGGGCTGTGGCCGCATCAGCACCGTCCACGCTGCCTCGATCACGACCCATCCCGGGGCGAGGTTGGCCCGTGCCTTCGATCCCATCGAGGCAGCCGCGGGGGTCATCGCCGAGAAGTTCGGTACCGAGGCGACCACTCGGGTCGAGGACGTCATCGAGGACCCGGCCATCGACGCGGTCGTCATCGCCTCACCGACGCCTACCCACGTCGACCTGCTCACCCGCGCCGTCGAAGCCGGGAAATGGGTGCTGTGCGAGAAGCCGATCGACCTCGACCTCGACCGGGTCGACGCCTGCCGCGCTCGCATCGGTGATCTAGAGCGCAAGGTCATGGTCGGGTTCAACCGTCGCTTCGACCCCACCTTCGCCGACATCCAGGCCCGCGTCGTCGCGGGTGAGGTCGGCGGGCTCGAGCAGCTCATCATCGTCAGCCGTGACCCGGCCCCGCCGCCTGCGGCCTACATCGCGGCCTCCGGTGGACTGTTCAAGGACATGACGATCCACGACTTCGACATGGCGCGCTTCTTCCTCGGCGACGTCGTCGAGGTGAGCGCCACGGGCACGAACCTCGTCTCTCCGGAGATCGGGGAGGCCGGTGACATCGACGGTGCCGTCGTGGTGTTGCGTGGGTCGACCGGCGCGGTCGCGACGATCACCAACAGTCGCCGGTGCACGTTCGGGTACGACCAGCGCCTGGAGGCTTTCGGTGAGCTCGGCATGCTCACTGCGGACAACCAGTTGCCCACCAGCGTGCGCTTCTCGGGTGCCACCGCCACCGAGGTGGCCCCGCCGTACCTCAACTTCTTCCTCGATCGCTACATGCCCGCCTACCGCGCCGAGATGGACCACTTCGTGTCGGCAATCGAGAACGACACCCCGTTCTCGCCGAACTTCGAGGACGGCCGCGCCGCCCTCGTCCTCGCCGAGGCCGCGAACGAGTCACTCGCGACCCGCGCCACCGTCGCGGTGAGCTGACGCCCGCCCGCCGAGACCGTCGGTTCGAACCGACGGTCTCGGCGGGCGGAGTAACTAGGTCCTGATCGTGGGGCGCGGGCCCAGACCGGCGGCGCGGTAAGCGGCGTCGACGAACTCCGCCTGATCGACTGCGTCGACCAGCGTGTCATAGCCGACTCCGGTGCTCGATCGGACCAGTGCGGTGAACGCCTCGAGCTGATACGTGTAGCTCGATCGCGTGCCGACGTTCTCGACGACCACCGGGCACCCGTCACGGCGGATCTCCAGCGAATCGTCGAGGTGGGGCTGCATGAAGTTGCCGCACCGGATCGATCCGCTGGTGCCGGTGACCGTGAGGTGGA
>JAUNTP010000028.1:0-9178 GCA_030538585.1 Mobilicoccus sp. | reverse complement strand
CCGCCCTCCATGTCGCCTCCCGCATCCATGTCGCTGCCGAGTGACGCCGTAGCACCACTGGGGTAGCGGGCCTCGACCGTCAGGCGCTCGTCGACGCCGGGGAGGCCGTCACGTTCACGGGCGACAGCGCGCTCGATGTGCGGTTCACCGCCGAGAAAGCGACGCCCGAGCTGCCGACCGACGTGGAAGGCGTAGCACCCCAAGTCCATCGTCGATCCGCCTGCGAGGTCGAGTCGCCACCGCGGGTCATAGGGCCCCGGGGCGGGCATGCGCATCGGGGCCTCGACGTGTCGGATCTCGCCGATCGCGCCCTCCTCGACGATCTCGCACAAGCGGAGGAACACCGGGTGGAACGGGTAGTGGAAGGCCTCCAGAACGTGCACCCCTGCCGCACGCGCGGCTTGCGCGACCTCCCGCGCCTGCTCCGCATTGGCGGCGAACGGCTTTTCCGAGAGCACGTGCTTCCCGGCACGGATGGCGGCCAGGTTCCACGGGGCATGGAGGCCGTTCGGCAGTGGGTTGTACACGACATCGACCTCGGGGTCGTCGACGAGGGCGGCGTAGTCGCCGGTGATGCGCTCGACGCCGTGCTCCTCCGCGAACTGCCGAGCCCGTACCTCGTCGCGGGCGGCCACGACAACGAGGCGGGCGCCGACGTCGCGAGCGGGCTCGACGATGGCGGTAGGGGCAATGCGGGCGGCTCCCAGGATGCCGATGCGCAGCGGTTCGATCAGGGACATGAGCATGCTCTCCTCAGAGGCGACAGGAACGTCACGGGCGCTGGGCAACGGCCCCATCCTCGCTGTCACGCTCCGATGGCACGAACGATGTCAGTGTGTCCGGCGGCGGTCCTCCAGTGTCCCGAGCAGCGTCGAGACCTCATCGGCGGGCGTGCGGTCCTCCAGCGCCGACCGCACGTGGTCGACCTGGGTCGCCGGCGACATGCCGTCGACGGGCGGATCGAAGTCGAGGTTGGTCGGGAAGGCGTAGCCCTCCGCCGCGGCGGCGACCACCCGCGACAGCACGTCGGTGTCCACGCCCAGCTCGGCACGGCTGAGCAGGGCGGGGTAGATCGCCTCGACGACGCGGCGACGATCGACGGACTCCATGGCCCGACCGAAGGGTGAACTCACCTGCAGCAGGTTCGCCATGCGGCGCACGTCACTGGAGATGTTGGTGCCCGCGGCGTGCATGAGCGCCGGGTTGAAGAACACCGCGTCACCCTTGCTCAGGGGGAGCTGCACGTGGTGGGTCTGAAAGTACTCCTGGAACTCCGGCAGCCAGTACGCGAGGTAGCCGAGCTCGTAGGTCTGGCTGTGCGGCAGGTACAGCGTCGGGCCGGACTCCAGCGGCATGTCGACGTGGGCCACCGCACCCTGCAGCGTGAGCTGGCCGGAGAACAGGTGGACGTGGCGGGGAAAGCGTTCGCTGACGTCGGGGCTCTGGAAACCCAGGTGGTAGTCGCGGTGCACCGTCTGGCCCTGTCCACCGGGGTTGACGATGTTGACCTGCGAGGTCACCTGGTAGCCGGGGCCCAGCCAGGCGGTCGCCGCGACGGCGAGCGCGTCGAAGCCGTAGTAGTCGACGAACGCCTCGGGTGCCTCCACGGCGAGCTTCTCGAGCGCGTTCCACATGCGGTCGTTCGCGCCGGGCTTGGCGAAGTGGTCACCCGCGACCGCGCCCGACTCCTTCTCGGCGGCAATGATGCGCTCGAAGGCCGCGCTGACCGGGTCGATCACCGCGGGGTCGACCGCGCCGGTGAACACGACGATGCCGGCGCCGTCGGCGAGCACACTGGCGATCTCCGCCTCATAGGCGGCGCGGGCCTGTTCGTCACGCACCGAGGGGATCGACGCGGCGTCGTAGACGGGCACGCTCTGCTCGACGCGGCCGGCGTGCGGCACGTCGGCAGGGTCGGTCCGGACGTCGAGCAGCGCCTGCAGGTCCTCTAGGCGGCAGTCGGTGCGGGACAGGCGGTGAGACACACGGGTCGGGGTCGTCGTCATGACGAGTCCTTTCGATAGGGCTCTCTAGCAGTCGGAAAAGAGTGCGGCAGATGGAGGTGATGCTGAGTGGGTCAGCCGTAGGCACCGGGGACCGTCTGGTCCCAATCGATGACGCTGCCGGTGACGACGCCGCTACGCGGCGAGAGGAGGAACACGATGAACTCGGCGATCTCATCGACCTGTCCGAGCTTGCCCATGGGGAGCTTCTCGGCAGCCTGAGCGGCCCAGTCGACGTCGGCGCCGTGGAACTTACGCTGTGTGGCGGCCTCGCCCTCGGTCTCGGTCCAGCCGATGTCGAGGCCGTTGATACGGATGCGGTCCCACCGATGCGCGTGGGCCGCGTTGCGGGTGAGTCCGGCGAGACCGGCCTTCGCCGCGACGTAGGGGGTCAGGAACGGCTGCCCACCGCGTTCGTCGATGGAGATGACGTTGACGATCGTGCCGGGCTCGCTCCGACCCACCATGTCGGCGACCGCCGCCTGCATCGTGAAGAACGGGCCCTTGAGATTCACGGCGATGTGGGCGTCGAAGAGCTCTGGTGTCGTATCGAGCAGCGTGCCCCGAGTGGTCAGGCCCGCGCAGTTGACGAGGCAGTCGATACGGCCGTGGTGGGCAATGGTCTGGGTGACCATCCCCGCAGCCTCGTCGGCACGCGCCACATCACCCCGGACGAAGAAGCCCTCGACCTCGGCCGCGATCGCCTCGCCCTTGTCGCGGCGACGCCCGCCGACGACGACTTTGGCCCCCGCCGCGCGGGCTGCGCGGGCGACTCCCGCGCCGAGGCCGGAGGTGGCGCCGACGACGAGAACAACCTTGTCCTGCAGCAGCGTGTTCTGCAACGGCATCGAGCGCTCCTTCGTGGGGTCCCTCCAGACTCCCGGCTCGATGGCGCGCGAACCAGGGGGTGAATCCCTCAAAATCACCTCATGAGGTCGACGATCGCAGTCCCCGTCTGATGCCGCACCGGCACCGCGTCAGGGATATCGCCCACCAGGCACACCTGTCGGAAGCCACGGTGGATCGCGTCTTGCACAACCGGCCCGGCGTGAGCGCGCGAGCGCGACGGGCGGTCGACCGAGCGATCGCCGACCTCGACCGCCAAGCCGGGCAGGTGCGTCTCACAGGGCGCCACCTCGTCCTCGACCTTGTCATGCAGGCCCCGCACCGGTTCTCGGGACCGGTCAGGGCCGCCCTCGAGGCGGAGGCCGCGACGAGACGACCCGCCGTCGTCCGTATCCGACCGCACCTCGACGAGGCCGTCGACGACCAGCAATGCGCGGAACTGCTGCGACGGCTGCGCGAGCGGGGCAGTGACGGGGTGGTGCTCAAGGGGCCCGACACGGCGGTCGTGCGATCGGCCGTCGACGACCTGGTGACGGCGGGCGTGCCCGTCGTCACGCTGGCGACCGACCTCACGGGGACGCGGCGCCACGTCTCGGTGGGGCTCGATCACGCGTCGGCCGGACGGACGGCCGCCTATCTCCTCGACTTGGCGGTACGCGCCGAACGCGGATCGGTGCTCGTCCCGCTCAGCCGAGCTGCCTTCGCCGGAGAAGGCCAGCGGGCCCGCGCCTTCACCGATGCGCTCGCCCTGACGCGACCGGCCTGGTCGCCGGTTCTTCTCGACGGTTCTGACGGCCTCGACGCGACGATGGCAGCCGTGGTCGGTGAGGCCGTCACCGAGCTGGAGGCGCCGATCATCGCCGTGTACTCGGTCGGGGGCGGCAACCGGGGCCTGCTCGCCGCGCTGGAGGACCGCGGCATCGTCCCCGACGCGTTCATCGCCCACGACATCGACGACGACAACCGCGAGCTACTGCGTGCAGGACGGCTCACGGCCGTTCTGCACCATGACCTGCGCATCGACGCCCGACGCACCATCTCGGCGATCCTGCAGCTCGCGGGGCTCGTGCCGGGGTCGCCGGTGTCGAGGGCGACCCCGGTCGGCATCATCACTCCCCACAACACTGACGGGGTGTGAAACACGAAACGTCGGACCGTACGATCTGGCGCTGCCCTCAGTACGGCGCTGCGTCAGAGGATCTCGGCGGACGCGTGGTACTCGCGAGCCGAGGCGGGTCCGGAGAAGCGGGCCTCAGCGATGCTCGCGCCCAGGTAGCCCAGGGCACCCACGACGAGCGGCAGGACCAGCCAGAGCAGGTTCAGGGCCACCAGGGCGGCAACCGCGATGAGCGCGAGGGCGAATACCGCGAGGCGGCCGAGGGGCAGGGACTCGTGGCGGTGGGACAGGATGTCGGTGATGGCGATGGTGCTCATGGTGGTCCTTCCGTGACGACGGGCAGGACGGACCATGGGTGACGGCCAGTCCTGACACGGCCGTCGTGCGTCTGGGATGAAGACGCGATACGTCATCGTCATCGCATCAATGTACTGACAAAGAGTCTAGGCCCCTCGGGCACTGCAATCAAAACGAGACGGGCATGCATGTGTTTGTCTGTGTCTGTTTCGCGGGCTTCTGCCCGCCCATATCGATCGTCGGGGTGTGGACTCGTCGCTGTTACGCTAGGTATCCGACGTGAGTACGTGGATATCCGACACCGGCTCAGGGAGGTCTGTTGTGGCGAAGGTCCCCATCGACATCGATGACGAAGCGCTGACGGCTGCAGCCGAAGTGCTCGGCACACGCACCAAGAAGGACACGGTCAACGAGGCGTTGCGCGAGGTGGCTGCCCGATTGCGCCGACTCCGCGCCCTGGAAGATCTCGGGCGCATGGCCGACCGTGGAGACTTCGACGAATTCGTGGGCGACCGTAGCGCTTACCGGCCGTGACGCACGCGCTCTTCCTGATCGACACCTCGGGCGTGTTCCGCATCCTTCAGCGCGACACCCGTTCGGCGTGGGCCGACCATCTTGCCGCAGGGACCATCGCCGTCTGCCCCGTCGTCGAGCTTGAGTTCTTGTACTCAGCTCGATCGAGAGCGGATCGCGAGGACAAGCAACGGTTGGTGCGGGAGCTTTTCTCCTGGGTCCCGATGCCGGACGACGCCTGGATGCGTGCCGCTGAGGTCCAACAGCTCCTCACCGACCGTGGCTGGCATCGCTCCGCTGGAGCCATTGACCTTCTCATTGCGGCAACAGCGGAACGACACGGACTCTCGCTCCTGGCTGACGACAGGGACTTCGTCACCATCTCCCGAGTCACCAGGCAACCGGTCAGGGCCGTCGTCGCGTGACGGGCCGGGGGTCTTTCGACCCTGAACCGCTCAGAGGGGCTCCGTCACCCATGGGATCGAGTTCCTTCTAGCGCTGTCTAGCCGATATTCGATTATGTGTGAGACATTCGCAGGCTCGCCTGCGTTCGGGCCGGTCATTCGGCGCTCGCCGCCTGGCTGACTACCCTTGATCGTCGTGAGCGACAACCCTGATCAGGGACCCGTGGGCGGCCCGGAGTTCGTGCGCGCCCTGCGCAGTGCAGCCCCGTACGTGCACGCCCACCACGGCAAGACGTTCGTCATCGCCTTTCCCGGCGAGATCTGTCTGCGCGAGGACACCGACCGGTTGATGGCCGACATCGCGCTGCTGTCCAGCCTCGGGGTTCGGGTCGTCCTCGTGCACGGCGCCAGGCCGCAGATCGAAGCCGAGCTCGCGGTCCGCGGCATCCCCTCTCGCTTCGAGGGGGACCTGCGCGTCACGGACGCCGCGTCGATGCACGCCGTCAAAGCCGCGATCGGCGTGCTGCGCATGGACATCGAAGCGCGCCTGAGCCGCAGCCTCGCCAACACTCCCATGGCGGGGTCGCGCATCAAGGTCACCGGCGGCAACTGGGTGACGGCGCGGCCCGTGGGGATCCGCGGTGGAGTGGATCACCTCCTGACCGGCCTCGTGCGGGGTGTCGACATCGCCGAGATCCGCCGCCAACTCACCGGCGAACGGATCGTGCTCGTATCACCGATCGGCCACTCGCCGACGGGTGAAACCTTCAACCTGCGCAACGCCGACGTCGCCGAGGCCGTGGCGACCGGGCTCGGCGCCGACAAGCTCATCTTCATCATCGAATCCGAGCCGGGCACGTGGCGGATGGCGCTCGACGCCGGCGACTCAGGGCAGCTGTCCCTCACCGCTGCCGAGTCCGTGCTGGAGGCGGAACTGCGCGAACGCACCCTCTCGGCGGAAGACCGCAACTGTGTGCGGGCCGCGCTGGCCGCCGCCCGCTCCGGGGTGCGCCGCATACACCTCATCGGCACCGAGGGCGCAGGTCCGCTCCTACGCGAACTGTATTCGCGCGACGGGTGCGGCCTGATGATCGCGGCCGACGACGACTACGAATCGACCCGCGAGGCCACGATCGACGACATCGCGGGGATCATGGACCTCATCGGCCCCCTGGAGCGCGCGGGCACGCTGGTGCCGCGCAGCCGTGAGCAGCTCGAACTCGACATCGGCTCGTTCACCGTGCTCGTGCGCGACGGCACCGTCATCGCGTGCAGCGCGCTCGTCGAGTTTCCCGAGCACAGCGCCGCCGAGATGGCGTGCGTCGCCGTCCACCCCCACTACCGCGGCCGTGATCTCGCCACGGTGCTCCTCCGCCGAGCCCGACAGCAGGCGCGGGCCCGCGGCTACTCCCGCCTGATGGCGCTCACGACCCAGACCCCGCACTGGTTCATCGAGCACGGGTTCGTGCGCGGCACCGCAGCCGACCTGCCACCCGCGCGCCGCGCCACCTACGACGCCGGCCGCAACTCCCTCGTGCTCATCGACACTCTGTGACGCCCTCAGTGCGCCAACCGTCGTGGGACCGGGGGTTGGCGGGCTGAATCGCCCTACTGCCGGTCACCAGGGATGTGTAAAGTACGTGTATGGCGAGGACGCGGACCAACATCGAGATCGAGAACGACTATGTCGACGCGATCATGGTCCGCTACGGCGCTCGAACCAAGACCGAGGCGGTTGACCTGGCACTGCGACACCTCGCCGGGGACCCGATGACACGCGCCGAGGCTCTCGCGATGCGCGGGTCGCGATCCATCGGCGAGATCCCCGACGACGCAGCGCCCGCTCAGCTCGCGTGATCCTCGTCGACACCTCGGCCTGGGTGGAGTTCGATCGAGCCTCCGGCAGCGGCGTCGACCTGACATTGACGCGGCTCATCCGCGACGACGCCCCCGTCGCCGTGACCGAGCCGATCGTCATGGAGGTGTGCGCAGGAGCCCGCACCCCCGGCGATCAGCCTAATCGGTGAGCAGACAGCTCAACGGACAGCGTTGGTGTCGCTCCCACGACACCGACGCTGTCCGCTCGCCTGTCTGCCCGGACTCAGACCGTGAGGCCCTGCACGTAGGTCAGGTTGATGGCGGCGGCGTCCTTGGGGTGCTTGCGGGTGGTGTCCTGTTCGAGCACGTACCAGCCGTCGTAGCCGCGACGCTCAAGATCGGCGACGATCTCCGGGATCGGGACCAGGCCGTCACCGAGCTCGGGAAAGATGATGCCGCGCAGGGCATCCCCGAAGCTCCACTGCTCCGCCTGAGCCCTCGCCAGCACATCTGCGTCGACGTCCTTGAGGTGCACGTGCTCGACGCGGTCGCCGTACTCGGGCAGGAAGTCGAGGGCGTCGCCGCCGCCGTACTTGAGGTGGCCCACGTCCAGGCACCAGCCGACCTTGGCCGGGTCGGTCTCCTCGAGGAACCGCTTGGTCTCGGCAGCGGTCTCGACGTAGGTGCCGACGTGGTTGTGCAGGACGACCCGCATCCCCATCGGCTCGAGCAGGTCGGCCAGGTGGGCCAGGCCGTCGGCGAGGTTGCGCCACTGTTCGTCGGTGAGGCCGCGGGACTCATCGACGTGACCCGCCTCGGCGTCACGACGCTCGTCGCCGAGCTCGGCGGCGACGAGGATCGACCCGCCCGCGGCCTTGACCCGCTCGGCCACGGCGAGCGCAGCCGCGTCGGCCTCGTCCCAACGCTCGCGGTCGCGGTAGCCGAGGCGCACGAACGCGCCGACCATCGACAAGCCACGCGCGGCCATCTCCTCGCGCACGAGCGCCGGGTCATCGGGCATGCCCGGCCCCCACTCGGTCGCGGTGTAGCCGGCCTCGACCATCTCGTCCATCATCTGCCCGTGCGGGGTGTAGGGGCGAAAGTCGGGGATGTCGCCGTTGTTCCAGTTGCACGGCGCGGTGGAGATCTTCATGTCAGACCTTTCTCTGGTGGTGGATCAGCGGACCATCAGCACCCCGCCCGAGATGAGGGCGGTGAGCAGGATGAGCCATTCGAAGACGTCGCGCCGGATGCGCCCGATGATCAGGCGGCCGACGACCGCACCGAGCACGACGCACGGCGCGAGGGTGAGCAGGAGCGGGAGGCGTTCAGGTCGCACGAGTCCGATGCCGAGGCTGAACGGAAGCTTCATGAGGTTCACCGCCGCGAAGAACCACGCGAACGTGCCGACGAAGCCGCGCACGCCGAGGTTCTCCCGCAGGAGGTAGAGGCTCATGACGGGGCCGCCCGCGTTGGCGACCATCGTCGTGAATCCCGCGAGCGACCCGAACCCGCGCCCGGCCGTCCGCGAGAGGGTCATCGTGGGGGCATCCTGCCCGCGGGGCTGTCGGACGAGACGCTGACCGATCTCGATGCTCGCCATGGCGACGACGATGGAGCCGATCGCCGAGGCGATCCAGCCGTCCGGGGCTTGCGCGAGAAACAGCGCCCCCACGACAACCCCCACGAGCACCGGCGCCACGAGCCGGAGGAGCAGCCGCATGTGGGCGTCGCGTCGGTAGGTCCAGACGGCGATGGCGTCACCGATCAAAAGCAGCACGAGCAGCACCCCCGTCGACTCCCGGGTCGGGAGGATCGTGGCGAAGAGGACGACCGAGATCGTCACGACCCCGCCGATCGCCGTCTTGCCCACGCCGACGAGGAACGCGCCCATCGCGAGGACGGCCCACCCGAGGGCGTCGACCCCCAGGTGGGCCATCGCGCTCAGAGGTAATGCCGCTGGGTGGCGAGCTCGTCGTCGTACTGCTCGCGGGCCGCGCGGGTGCTCTCCAACTCGGAAACCTCCGGCACCGGCACGTCCCAGTACGCCGAGGCCGGCGGGTTGGGGCCGGTGAGGTCGGTCTCGATGTAGAGGACCCGCACGCCGCTCATGCCGGTCGCCTGCCGGTACTTGTCGCGGAAGTCGGCGATGCCGTCGCACCGCAGCACGGTCGCGCCCC
>JAUNTP010000027.1 GCA_030538585.1 Mobilicoccus sp. | reverse complement strand
GCAGAGGCATGATGAGAGAGCTTTCGTGGCAGGTGGCATGTGGCAGAACCGGGCTCGCCCGGTCGCCGCTTGACAGGGGCGGCTCTCTCCCATCGGCCTGCGTCAACGGCGATGAAATCCCCCGGTCCGTTCTGGGATGCAAGGCCCCGGGGGGTGACGGTCACCGCGCCGTGGACTGAATCACTTTCTGCGCGACGACCTGCGTATATTCAGGGGGCGGGGCTCCCTGGCTACCGCGATAGAGCCCGACGCGGCTCGCCACTTCCGCTTGCCCCGGATAGAGGGTTCCCGTCCTGAAGCCTGCGGGCGAGACAGGGTGCCACCGGTCAACGACCCGCTGCCCGTCCATCTCGGCGGTGACCCATCCCTTCGCCGGATCCGCCGAGAGAAAAACGGTCACCTTCACGCGATAGGTAACACCGTCCTCAACAGAGGCGAGCGTGCGCGCCCATTCGTGATTGGCGGACCTCCAGTTGTGGCCAGGCGCACCGGCACCACCCGAGACGGCAAGCTTCCCGTCACGGACACGAAGCCCTATGGGTGGTGGACGCCATTCTCCGTTGGTGGGGCCATGAAGCTGCCAGAGGACGTGCCAGTCGTGATCACCGGCGCCTGCTGGGCCCAACTGAAGGGTGATCTCGGCGTCGTGAACGACGACGCTGCCCTCGCGGCCCAGGACGGGGCTTCCGTCCTCCGCGAGAAACACCTCAGTACGTCGCGGGCTCGTGGCGTCCCGCACGCCCGGCGCCATGAAGATCCATGTATCCCCCTCGCACATGGGGGGTTCGGCGTCGCCTTCGACCATGATCTCCATGCGGGTCATGGCCTCTGGGCAGTCGAGGAGCGCGACCGGTGTCGAGGCTGCCTGTGAGTCACGCGCCGTCCGGTTCCCCCCGGCGCAGCCGGTCGAGGCCAGGAGTGTCAGCGCAAGGACCGATCCGACAAGTACCTCACCGCGCACGTCGGCCGATTTCGTCGTACAGGCGGCACATCGACTCCACCTGACGGTCGGGATTGAAGCGGTCGGACACGAATTCGAGAGCCCTCTCGCCCATGGTGATGCGCAGATCGTCGTCGGTGAGAAGCTGGATCATCGCTTCGGCAGCCGAGTGCGCGTTACTGTCCACGCGGAGGCCGGTCTGCCCGGGGAGGAACGTTTCGGCCAGTCCGTCCACGCCGGTAGTGATCAACGGCAGGCCGCAGGCCTGCGCTTCGATCGCGCTACCGCCCAATCCCTCTGCCGAAGAGACCAGGGCTCCCACGTCGGATGCGGCGTAGAGCAACGCCACGTCGTTGTCGCCGAAGCAGAAAGTCACCCGATCACCCAGCTCCAGAGCTCGGGCCTGGGTCATCAGATTTTCGCGCTCAGGCCCATCGCCAGCAATGACCAGGCGAGCCCGCGGGCTGCGGCGCAGCACTTCAGGCATCGCAGAGATGAGGAGATGTTGTTGCTTGCGAGGGATGAGATGAGCCGCGACCGTGACCAGAAGTTCGTCCGGCTCGGCGTCGAGGAGAGAACGTCGGAGATGGTCTCGCTCCGTGGGGCGCGGCCGAAAGCGGTCAAGATCGCACCCGTTGTAGATCACCTGAGTTCGGCTGCGGGGGACCAGAAAATCGCGCACCGTCTGGTCTGCGAGAAATTCTGAGACGCAGACCAGAGACTCGAGAGGTCGTTGGCGGTGCCACCGCACGAGCCGACGTAATGGCTCCGCAGCGCGAGGTGGGCGGTCCGAGTGTTCGGTCCGCAGCGTCCTGACACCCCGACGGCGCAGCTCTCGCGCCATGGTGTGGCGGCCCATGTGTAGGTGCACGATGTCGGCAGAAATGGATGCGCACGTGGTCAGCACATCGGAGTGCCACGTCTCTAGCCCCACCACCCCATAGCGGATGCCCGCCTCATGCATCATGTCCGCATACCAGGAAGGGGGAGGCTCGAGGTAGAAGAGAGAAAAATCTCCTCCGCGGCTGACCCATTCACGCCCTACGTTAGCCAGTCCGAGTTCCACCGGCCCACGCTTATTGGGGTTCATGGCCACGAAGTTCGCCACGTGCGGAAGCTGAGCAGACACTGCACCCTCCATCCCTCGCGCGTCTCCTCTGTCCGGCAGACGGGAGCCTGCGGGCAGCCTAGCCTCGATCCAACCACGGCGTTCGTGAGGGTGCGCGTGGGACCGCCCACCCGAACGGAGGCCTCGCGGCCACGTCCAGCGAGGGCCGAACGGCCGTCCATCACGGCCACGTACGATGCACGCCATGGCGAGCATCCTCGTGACCGGCGGAGCCGGCTTCATCGGATCCAATTTCGTGCGATACGCCCTCGATCACACCGACCATCGAGTGACAGTCCTCGACAAGCTCACCTACGCCGGCGACGCCCGCACTCTGGCAGGGCTGCCCGAGAATCGGTGCGGTCTCGTGCAGGGCGACATCTGCGACGCGGCCCTTGTCGACTCCCTCGTCGCCGAGCACGATCTCGTCGTCCACTTCGCCGCGGAGTCACACAACGACAACTCCCTGCGCGACCCCTCGCCATTCGTGGACACGAACATCGTCGGCACCTTCACGCTGCTGGAGGCCGTGCGTCGGCTCGAGACCCGCTACCACCACGTCTCCACCGACGAGGTGTACGGCGACCTCGAACTCGACGACCCGGAGCGTTTCACCGAGAGCACCCCCTACAACCCGTCCAGCCCGTACTCGGCGACGAAGGCCGGCTCGGACCTTCTCGTGCGGGCCTGGGTGCGCTCGTTCGGGGTGCAGGCCACGATCAGCAACTGCTCCAACAACTACGGGCCCTACCAGCACGTCGAGAAGTTCATCCCCCGCCAGATCACCAACGTGCTCGACGGCGGCCGCCCCAAGCTGTACGGCGCGGGCGCCAACGTCCGCGACTGGATCCACGTCGATGACCACAACTCCGCCGTCCTACGCATCATCGAGGCCGGGCAGATCGGGGAGACCTACCTCATCGGCGCCGACGGCGAGCAGAACAACAAGGACGTCGTCGAGCTCGTCCTCGAACTGCTGGGGCAGCCGCGCGACGCTTACGACCACGTCACCGACCGAGCCGGCCACGACCTGCGCTACGCCATCGACGCGACCCGCCTGCGCACCGAACTCGGGTGGGAGCCGGCGTTCGCCGACTTCCGCTCCGGCCTCGCCGACACCATCGAGTGGTACCGCACCCACGAGGACTGGTGGCGACCGCAGAAGGCCGAGACCGAGGCCAAGTACGCCGCCGCCGGCCAGTGACATCACCCCGTCTCACGAAGGACAGCCATGAGTGACCTGGCCGTGCGCACCACCGACATCCCCGGCTTGCTGATCGTCGACCTGCCCGTCCACGGTGACGCGCGCGGCTGGTTCAAGGAGAACTGGCAGCGGGCCAAGATGACCGATCTGGGCTTGCCCGACTTCGGCCCGGTGCAGCAGAACGTCTCGTTCAACGACGAGGTCGGGGTGACGCGCGGCATTCACGCGGAGCCGTGGGACAAGTTCGTGTCGGTGGCGACGGGCCGCATCTTCGGCGCCTGGGTCGACCTGCGCGAGGGCGAGAGCCACGGCCGCGTCGTCACCGTCGAGATGGGCCCGGAGCGGGCGGTGTTCGTGCCGCGCGGTGTCGGTAACGCCTACCAAACGCTCGAGGAGCGCACGGCCTACGCCTACCTCGTCAACGACCACTGGAGCCCGGCCGCGAAGGAGCGATACACGTTCGTGCAGCTCGGCGACCCGGGCCTCGGTATCGAATGGCCGATCCCCCTCGGTGAGGCGACGCTGTCGGATGCCGACCGCACCCACCCTGTGCTCGCCGAGGCGCGGCCGGTGCGTCCGCGCCGCACGCTCATCCTCGGCGCAGGCGGGCAGCTGGGAAGGGCGCTCGCCCAGGCGCTCCCCGAGGCACTGGCCCTCCCCCGCGCGGAGGCCGACCTTGCGCGCCCCGAGACGTTGGAGGCGATCGACTGGCGTGATGTCGACGCCATCATCAACGCCGCCGCCTACACCGCGGTCGACGCCGCCGAGACCGACGAGGGCCGCAAGGAGGCGTGGGCGACCAACGTCACCGGCGTCGCCCACCTCACCGAGATCGCCCGGCGCCACAACCTGCCGCTGGTGCACGTGTCGTCGGACTACGTCTTCGACGGCACCGCCGAGGAGCACAGCGAGGACGAGGCGTTCTCCCCGCTCGGCGTGTACGGGCAGACGAAGGCCGCAGGCGACGCGATCGTCGCCACGTGGCGACAGCACTACATCGTGCGGACGAGCTGGGTCGTCGGTGACGGCAAGAACTTCGTCGCGACCATGCGCATGCTCGCGGAGAAGGGCGTCAGCCCGTCGGTGGTGGACGACCAGTTCGGCCGGTTGAGCTTCACCGAGGACATCGCCGCCGGCATCGTCCACCTACTGGAGTCCGGGGCGGAGTACGGCACCTACAACCTCACCAACACCGGCCCGGTGCAGTCGTGGTTCGACATCGCCGCCGATGTGTTCGAGCTGTGCGGGCGTGAACGTGCCGATGTCACACCGATCAGCACGGAGGAGTACGGCAAGGACAAGGCGATGGCGCCGCGACCGCGGCACAGTTCCCTCGGCTTGGATCGCATTTCGACGACCGGGTACGTGCCACCGACCGCGTCGATGCGACTCGCGGCTGCGCTAGCCACCTGATCGGCAGCATCGGCCCTCTCGGCGGACCGGCCCGACAGTCCGACCGCATCGAAACAGAACCGACGCGAGACTGTAGGTTGGATCAACGCCAACACTTCCGCGACGTCGCTCAGGGGGCAGAGACGCGTCATGAACATCAGCACCATCTTCGAAGCCGCACGTCGCCGTGTCGTCGCGCTTCTCGCGGTTTTCCTTCTCGCTGCAGGCGGGGCGGTGGCCGGCTGGTTCTCGGCCGCCACCGTCTACGACGCCACGACCGTCGGCCTCGTGGTGCCGGCGGGAGTCGACCTCGATGGCCGCCGCCTGAACCCCCTCGATCGCGTGGGCTTCGCCACGACGCAGCTCGCCACGATGAGCACTGTCGTGGCCACCTCTCCCACCATGGTGGCTCGTGTGGCGAACGAGACAGGAGCCGAGGTCCTGACAGCGACCAACACCACCCAGGAGCGAACAAGTGCCCCTGCACCGGGGATTCAGATCACGGTGACCACGCGCGCCGAGTCACCGGAGGCCGCTAGCGCGGGCGGCGCAGCGTCCGTCAAGGCGATGAACGACGAGCTCCTCCGCGTGCAGGAAGACATCGGTGTGCCGACGGACCAGCGAGCTGCCATCATCACCCTCATCGAACCCCAGGCCTCCGCCTCTTCCTCCCGCAGCGCGATGCGCGCCGCTGGTGGCCTGTTCGTGGGCATCCTGGGCCTCGGGACAATCGCAGTTCTTCTCGCTGACGCGCTCTTGATGAGAAGGCGCGACGAGCGGGGGTCGCACGACGCCAGGCCCTCCTCCGCCACACGCACGCGTGAGTCTCACGAGTCGGCTCAGTCCGATTCCGACGACACCACCTGGCGGAGGGGCGCGCACACCAGCCCACCCGACGGTGCCAGCTGACCTCATGGCGATCCGCCCGGCGCTCACCCGGCGCGAGAATGAGGCCGTCCTGCCCCTGGTAGGGGCAGATCGCTCGGCACGCGCATCATGGTGGATCACAGTGGCCGTCGCCGCAGTGGTCCTCCTGCTGGCCTTCCGGCAGAACGCCTCACTACCGGCCACGTTGGGGTCCACCTGGACCCAGGTCCTCATGCTCCTGTGTGGGATGGCGTGGGTCGTGAGCCGGATCTATCGGGACCCTGACCCGACTGCAAGGGACGGCGCGTGGCTCTTCGCCGTGGCGAACACCTCGGTCACCCTGCTCTCGTGGAGTTTGTCGTCCATGAGGGGGATCCCGTTGGGGGCCGACAGGGAGACCATGGACCTGGCCATCTTCCAGGAAGTCATCGTTCTGCTGTTCTTCGGGTTCCTGCTGTGCAACCTCGTATCGCTGCGGTCCGCGATATTGACCGCGCAGGCGATCGTCATCGGCATCACTGTCAGCGCCGCGTACGCCCTACTCGAAGTCTTCACCGGAGTCGACCTCGCCGCCATGATCCGACCTCCCCTCACGAGGGCAGGCGGCTCCGTCCTGTCGGGCGAGTTGCTCCGCGAGGGGATGGTTCGGGCTCAAGGCGCCGCCGGGCACCCTCTGGAACTGGCCGTCCTGCTCGCCACCGTGCTCCCCCTCGGCGTGGCCCTGATCTTCGTGGCCAGGGCGCGCAACGGGCGACCATGGTTCTGGGCCGGCTGCTCCGCCCTCATCGCTCTGGCCATCGCCACTAGCCTCTCGAGGGCATCCATCCTCAGCATCGGGCTGGCATTCTCCGTCATGGGGCTCTTCTGGGGTTCTCGGCGGATGGCCGCCGTAGTTGCGGCCGGCATCGCCGGCGCAGGACTCGTCGTGTTGGTCCGACCAGGCGTCCTCTTGGCGTTTATCTCAGTCTTCGCGGCGTCCGGCACCGACGACTCGCTGTACTCCCGCGAGTTCGGGCGCGCCTACGCTGTCGATCAATGGCTGAGACATCCGTTCTTCGGGATCGGCTACTCGGGATACGCGGTGCCCTACAACCCGGTCCTCGACAACCAGTATCTTGCACGGCTCGTGGAGACCGGTGTAGCGGGCGTGGTCACGATGGTGGTCCTGTGGGGCAGCGCGGTCGTCGTCGCCGTGCGCGCAGCCAGCCGCATCCCCCGAGAAGCGGTCGGGGATTCCCTCGCCTTGAGAGAACTTGCGATCGGCATCGTCGGCACACTCACGGTGGTACTGCTCAGCAACACCGTCCTGGACACGCTGGGCTTCAGGCAAGTCGCGACCATGACGTATTTCCTCCTCGCTCTGGCTTGGGCAACGAAGAGACTCGCCGTCCGTAATTACCCCCCGCACTCTCGTGCGACGACCGCTCCCCTCAGCAGATAGGGCACGACCAGCCACCATGGACAGTTCGCACGCCAGCCCTGATGTGCTGATCGTGAGTTATCGCCGCGCGGATCTCCTCCGGGCCGCCCTCACGTCGGTCGCCGAACACCTCCCCGACAGCACCGTCCTGGTGTGGGACAACGCATCGGACGGGAGCGATGACGTCCGAATACTGTCCGACTCGTGGCCGAGCGTCGAGTGGACATTCTGTGACGAGAACATCGGTTTTGCGGCCGCGGTCAATCGCCTCGTCGCGCAGTCATCCGCGCCCACGTTCTTTCTCATGAACCCCGATGCCGTACTCGTGGGTGATCTGCAAGGGTGCCGCCGCGCCCTGGAGGATCCTCAGGTTGCCGCCGCGGCTCCGTGGATGGAGGACGGCCGCCACCGCCCTTGGGACAACGCCCACCGCGAGCCGACCGCGATCCGGATGCTCGTGTCGTACGCAGGGTGGGAGAATCGTCTGGCGCGTCGCCCTGGGGTGTCCATGGCGTACCGCTCGCAGCCGACGGAGGTGTCCGGATATCTCACCGGGGCCGGCCTCATGATCTCGAGGGACGCCTGGAGAGCCGTCGGTGAGTTCGACGAACGGTATTTCCTGTACGGAGAGGAAGCCGACTGGTGCCGACGGGCCCGCCACCTGGGTCGAAAGCTGTGCGCCATTCCGGAGCCGGGGATCGTTCACCATGCTGCCGGCACGGTGAGTGACGAGACTGCAGCCAGTTCCAAGAGCACGATACTCCTGAACGAGAACCGTCGCCGCTACCTCCGTAGTCACCATGGCGCTCTGTCGCTCGGCGCGTTCGTGCTCGGGGCGCGAGCTCTCGATGCAGCGCAGCCGTCGAAGCGGCGCCAGAGGCGCGGCCAGGCCCCGGACTACGTCATCACCTCCCCCACCCTGGACTTCGGTGGAGCCGAACGGCAGCGGGTCGCTCTGGCCAATGGCCTCGCCGAGGCGGGTGAACGTGTCGTCCTGCGTCTCCTGCAGGGGCGCGGCGGCCTCGACGAGTTCGTGTCACCGGCCGTCGAAGTGCAGGTGGCCCCCTGGCAGGCCGTGCGTCGTGACGCCGGTCCTCACACTCTGTTGGTCACCGGTACCACGCGCATCGAGCTGGCCTACGGCACCGCGTGGCGGGCGCTCAACGTGCCCCACGGCCGCTGGGTCGTCGCGAACCACCACCCGGCCGATGATCTTGCTCCGGTGTTCACTGCCCCCGACGCGGCCATGATGCGGAGGTCCGACGGGATGCTCTACCTGGCGGACGTCCACCGTCGTGACCACTCGGCCCATCAACGGCTGGACCGCGGACGGTACTGGATCGTCCCCAACGGGATCGACGTCTCACGCTTCGCCCCCGGACCTCCGGAGCCAGGGCCCGGGCCAAGGACCATCGTCTCCGTATCGCGCCTGGCCGGGGTGAAACAGGTCCCCCTCCTCGTCGAGGCCCTGAGCTCGCTGCCGCACCTCGACTGGGTGTTCGACATCTGGGGCGACGGTCCCGAGCGCGAGACGATCGCCGCCTCGATCCCCGAAGAGCTGGAGGATCGCATTCGTCTCCGCGGCTGGTGCTCCGATGTCCCCGCAGTGCTGTCGACGGCGGACCTCTTCTGCACCGCGAGCCGTGCCGAGGCGCAACCTATGGCCAACCTGGAAGCCATGGCGGCGGGAGTGCCCGTGGCCTCCTCCGCGGTCGCGTCGGTCCCTGAGATGCTGGCCGACGGAGCCGGCGTCATCGTCGACCCCAATACGGTGGAGAACTGGGCCGCCCAATTCGAGGCTCTGCTCACCGATCCCCCGCGCCTTAGAGCGCTGGGCCTCGCCGGACGCGCCCGGGTGGAGGAACGCTACTCGGAGACGGCCATGATCCGGAATTACCGGCAGGTGAGAAATGAGGTGCTGACGTCGTGACGGATCTCAACGTTCTGGTGGTGTCCGCCATGTACCCCAGTGACGACGACCCCGTCCGCGGCGTCGTCGTGCGCAAGGAGGTCGAGGCCCTCCGCGCGGCAGGGCTCACGGTAGGCGTGATCCCCAAACGACCCGGATGGCGGGGCTACATCACTCAGGCGAGACTGCTGCTCGCCCACGCGGGACGAGCCGATGTCATCCATGCCCACTACGGCACCTCGGGATTCGTCGCAGCCCTCTTCTCCGGCTCCACACCCCTCGTCGTGACCATGCACGGATCCGATATCGCCCTAGGCCCACGGCCTCAGCTGAGCAAGTACTGGATTCAGTATCTTCTGTCCGTCGTCGGAGCAGCCCGCGCCGCGAAGATCGTCGTTCAGGACGACACGATGGTGCAGCAGTTGCCGCAGCGGTTGCGGGGGCGGACCTCCGCGTTGGGGCAAGCTGTCCGCCTCCCCGAGGTCGTCGAGCAAACGGACCGCAGCGGAGTCCTGTTCCTCTCGAGCAGGCACCGCAGCGTCAAGCGCTTTCCCCTCGCAGAGGAGGCCATGAACCTCCTCCCGAAGGCGGGTCAGCTGGACAGCCTTGATCGTCATCCCGTGGCGGACATCCCCCGTGCGATGGAGACAGCACGCGTCGGCTTGCTCACCAGCGAGCGCGAAGGGATGCCGGTCGCGGTCAAGGAGGCTCTTGCGGCGGGTCTACGGGTTGTGGCCGTCGATCTGCCTGGGTTGCGCTCTCTCGCCGAGGAGGTGCCCCACGCTGTCGTCCTGACCGGGCATGACCCCGCCTCTATCGCCGCGGCGGTCAACGATGCTCTCCAAGCCCCGCCACTCACGACCTCCGAGAGGGCCGATATCCACGGCGTTTTGCGCCGGAGAGGCTGGACCGAACCGGACCGAACCCGGACGCTGGTGGCAGAGTACCGACGGTTGTCGACCGAGTGACGCCGTGCTGGTCCGCCGGACGGTCCTCGACAGGACCTGCGGCGCCCTCAGCCCTTGCCTCGACCGGGCAACACAGCTTTGACCTCCGACCACCGCACGACCCGGAAGGCCAGAAGGCCGATACCGTACACCAACCCCACAGTGGCAATCCGGAGGGCCCAGTGGAGGTCGAGGATGGCCGATTCGACAAGGAGACCAACGCCGAGGGCCGGCACCAGCTTGAGAATCGTGCCGACCGGCACGCACGGCCCGTACCGACGCAGCATCAGCACGGAGCAGACCACCAGGCCGCAGAGTTCCGAGGCGATGAGCGACATGGCCGCACCGACGGCACCGTACATCGGGATGAGAATGGCGTTCCCGACGATGTTGAGCACCAGGGTGAACGTATTAAGGAT
This sequence comes from Mobilicoccus sp., assembly GCA_030538585.1. Taxonomy (GTDB): domain Bacteria; phylum Actinomycetota; class Actinomycetes; order Actinomycetales; family Dermatophilaceae; genus Mobilicoccus. The sequence goes on along the minus strand of JAUNTP010000027.1, from coordinate 16,626 downwards.
GGTCAGCGTTCTTTGCTGATAATCCGCAATAAGGGCAGCTGAAACGATACTAGAGACCATCCCGATACCGACACCGATAGCCACGAGAGCCAGCGGGCGCGACGCGATATCCACCATTTCTCGCGAGCCGATGAAGACGATGAGATCCGGCGCAAGACCCCAGACGAGGACGCCCAGCGGCGCGGCGATGAGGAGCACGACCTGCAGAGCATTTCGGATGGTGCCGGAGAAGATGATTCTGGTGGCCGCGGCATCTGCGGCAAATTTTGCCGCTAGAACAGAGGCCAGACTCGCCGAAACGATGGTGAAGTTGCCGACGATCTTGTAGGCCAAACCGTACGCGCCGACCTGCTCGGTCGTGGACAGTTGACTCAGCATCACGCCGTCGATCGTGTAATACAGGACTCCCACGGCAGCGATGTACGTGAGCGGCAGGGTCTCGCGAACTAGTTCCCACATCTCTCGCGGATGCCACACTGGACGGAATCCACCCACAAGGCGCCCGAGCCGGGTCATCGCGATGACCTGCCCAATAGGGACCAGGAGCTGAGCGACGAAGAACCAGACGAGACCGAGGTTCATCGTGATCGCGAACACGATGAGTATCAGACTCATGATCCGACCCACGAGGTCTGCTGCCGCGAAGTGACCGAACCGGCTGTGCACTTGCGCGACCGGGTTGAAACAGGTCGCCCAGGACTGTGCCACGAGACCGGTGGACAGGATGGCGATGCCGAGTCGGACCATGGGCTGGTCCTGATACATGAAGTAGCCGGCGATGTTGGCAACCGCCACCGCAGGGACGACGACGAGCAAGCTCACCGTCATCGACAGCCCGACCTGCCGTGCCAGGTCCAAACCTCGACCGGAGACGCGGCGGACGACGACGCCACCCATGCCCAGCTCGGTCCACGCGCCGAAGCTGTTGACGAACAGGGTTGCGGTGACCAACAGGCCGTAGCCGGTGGGCCCCAGGTAGGTAACGGCCAGTTTCACCTGGATCAGCGAGAACACCAGCCCGAGCGCGCGGGCGCCCGTGACCGTCATGACGCCACGGGCTAGAACTCCTCCACTAGCCACGCGGTTCTCTCCTTGCGGTTGGGACTGAGGCCGGCCTTCGCGGTGCGTGCCTCTCGGTCGCCCGAATACTCCTCCACCGAGGCTGAGGCGTCACGTCGTTGACCAGACGATAGCCCTTCGTGATCGGTTCCATGGTCGGCGCCGCGACCCTACACGGCCGCGACTGCGCTCAGGGCCGCGTCCCACACCTTCGCGGTGGCCGCGTTGGAGAACGTGGACTCGTAGAGCTCACGGTGCAGCGCACCGTCATGTGCCGCCCTGACGGGATCAGCCAGCATGCCGAAGGCGTCCGCGAGCGCATCATGGTCGTGCGGTGAGAGCGCAACTTCGCCGTGAGGCAAATACTCGCCGAGACCACCAACATCACTCACAACGGTGCGCACCCCGCACTGGGCGCTGAGGACCTGCACCCCGCTCTGCGAACCTGCCGAGTAAAGGCAGATGGACGCCTTTGCCGAAGCCAGACGAGGCGCCAGGTCGGCGAACGAGTAGCGGCCGCGCACCCACTCCACGTCGGCAGGGATCTCGCAGCCTGGGTCGCCTCCGCCGAACAACACCAGGCGGTCACCTTGGTAGCTCGGACTATTTTGGTGCATTTCGAAGGCAGTCAGGATCGACGGCACATTCTTGTACTGCGACAGGCGCCCGACGACAAGGAAATCACGCCTTCCCTTGGCCGGCACGAAATGTGGAGTCTGAGACTCCGGCATCTCGCTCGTCAACGGTACGACTGTCACAGGATGCCCTCGGCTGCCCAGCGCCAGCTTGACGTGTTCACTGAAGACGACCTCCAGGTCCGTGCGGGACCGAAGAGTCGCCGCGGCCACACGCCGCATCAGAGGAGTTCTGTTGGCCGTGTCGTGTGGTCGCGCGTCGTGTGTCGTCGTGACGATGGGTACGCGGCGTGGAAGGAGAGCGAGAAAGCGCGGATCGCGTCCAATCTCGCTCACGACAACCTGTGCCGCGAAAGACCTCACCTGCCGCGCCGCCCCGATGAATTCGACGGCCCCCGGGCGGGTACGCCATTTGTGACTCAGGACGATGTCGCGGGCATGAGGCTCGGGGGCATCGAAATGTGAATCCGTCGTGACGACGACCACCTCGTGCCCCAGGTTTCTCAGACCGTTTGCCCAGGCTACGGACAGGGTACTGAACCACGGGGCCAGCCAGAGGATCCTCACACCGTGACTATAGGCGGACGGCATCCTCTCGGGGGTGCAGGGGTAGGACGACCACCTCAACTCGCAGCACCTGATTCGCACCCCCCGCACCCTGCAGCCCGCGGCCGCGACTCCGGGCTGTACAGGGGCTCCTGGGCACGTCGACCCCCGATGACCGTCAGGTCATGTCGACCCAGGTGGCACGACCCGGACAGGACCGCCCCGGTGCCAGGGACGACACGGCGTTCCTAGACTGACGCCATGCACATCGTGGTCACCGGCGGCGCCGGCTACATCGGATCGCACACCGTTCTCAGCTTCGCTAAGGCGGGCCACACCGTAGCTATCGTCGACAACTTCGCCAACAGCTCCCCCGAGGTGTTGGCGAGGTTGGCGACGATCACGGGCACGCAGCCGCGGTCTCACGATGTCGACGTACGAGACGAGGCCGCGGTCGCGCGTGTCATGGCTTCGGAACGGCCGGACGCCGTCGTGCACTTCGCGGCCCTCAAGGCCGTGGGCGCCAGCGTCGCCCATCCGCTCACCTACTACGCGACCAACTTGCAGGCCCTGCTGTCCGTCCTCAAGGCGATGGATCGCGCCGACGTACGGCGTTTCGTGTTCTCCTCGTCCGCCACGGTGTACGGCGCCAACCCCCCCGTTCCCACACCTGAGGACGCCCCGGTCTCCGCGACGAATCCGTACGGGTGGACCAAGGTCATGAGCGAGCGCGTTCTCCAAGACCTGGCGGACTCCGACCCACGATGGCGTATCGCCATCCTGCGGTACTTCAACCCCGTGGGCGCACACCCGTCGGGGCTCATCGGTGAGGACCCCCTCGAGACGCCGAACAATCTCCTGCCTTTCGTCGCTCAGGTCGCCGTCGGCCGACACGAGCGGGTCCTCGTCTTCGGTGACGACTACGAGACCGAGGACGGAACCGGGGTCCGGGACTTCATCCACGTCGACGATCTCGCTGCGGGTCATGCGGCGGCTGTCGAACGTCTCCTCACCATGTCCCGACCCATCGACGTGTGGAACTTGGGCACGGGTGAGGGCACGAGCGTCCTCGAACTCCTTGCAGCCTTCGAAGAAGCATCCGGGAGGGACGTCCCGAGGGCCGTGGTCGGGCGCCGACCGGGGGACGTCGCCGTCTCTTATGCGGCCGTCGACAAAGCGCGCCGAGAACTCGGATGGGTCGCAACACGGACCGTGGCGGACATGTGCGCCGACGCGTGGCGCTGGCAGCGTCTCAATCCGCAGGGCTACCGGCGAGCGTGACGCGGCACTGGAACGGCGGCGCGGAGGACTCGATCCAGATCACCGGCCATGTGCTTGGTGGTGAATCGTCGCTCCACCCGCTCTCTGGCCGCCAGCCCCATGGCCGTCGCCTTCCGAGGATCGGCGAGCAGCGAGGAGATGGCCTCAGCCATGGCCCTGGGTGAATGCGGTGGCACCAGCAGACCAGTGACCCCGTGCTCGACATAGTCATCCAGCCCTGGGTTGTCCGTGACGACGACGGGACGCGCGGACGCCATGGCCTCGAGGATGACCGTCAACCCCGACCCGCTCCTCGTCGGCTGTAACGCCAACGCCACCACTGCGGCATCGTGATAGCGGGCGCGCACGGCGTGATCCATGCGACGACGATGAACGATGGACCATTCCTCGGGGATGTCGATGGCCAGTTTCGTCGCCACTTCTGCGGTCAGACCCGGCCGACCCCGTCTGACCTGCCTGAGCGCTGCCACGAGCGTCCCGTAGTCACGCATGCGATCGTCCCCCACGCTGAACACGCGATCCGGGATCGGCGGCTCGGATGACGGGGAGAAGTGGTTCTCGTCGATCCCCAGCGTGACGAAGTGCAGCCGCCGCGGGTCCACGCCCCGGATCGACGACAGTGGCTCCAGCATCGCGCGACACTCGGTGAACAGTCCCGCCGTGCGCATCAAGGCCCTGGTGACGGTCGCGTCCTTGACCCAAGACGCGTCCCCGTCGTCCCCCAACCAGGCGATGCCAGAGACCACGGGCGGGCGCCAGGGCGCGAGGGCGGCTGGAATGCCGTTGCGTTCGTCCATGCACAGGACGACATCTGCGGTGCTCCTCGTAGGAAGTCGCGCGGTGAGGAGCGAATGCACCGGCTGGAGCCCCCACGTTCGCGACGAGACACGGGAACCAAGTCGTCGAATGGGCCGAGACTGGGGCGGCACACCGAAACGGACGACGTGGCCGAACCGCTCCAGATGATGGAGCCCGTAGGGAGTGAGGTCCGCTGCCTCACCAACCGCATTGCGAGCCGCCCACGTCGTCGGATCGATGTCCTGGGACAATTCGACGAAGACACGCACCTGACCACCCTATCCGCGCGACGACTGGGTCGCTGCACCACCTGGGCCTCCAGCCCATCACGATGTCGACATATCGTCAGGGCCGTTGGTCCCACTCCGCACCTCATCGGACGTCCAACTCTTATGCTCAAGGGGTGAGGCAACCGGGGGGCCGCCTCACGTCACACGCTCGGTCCCGGGGCCCGCACCCGGAGATCACCACTGTCCAGCGGGGGGGAGCCATCCATGCCGACCGATACGGAACATCCTCTGACCTGCCGCGTGTGCCACGCGCCGCTGCGGCACACGTTCGTCGACCTGGGCGCGGCACCGCCCTGTGAAGCGATCCTCACCGCCGAGGCCGCACAGGAGGGCGAGACGGCCTACCCCCTGCACGTCCGCGTATGCCAAGAGTGCCTCCTCGTGCAGCTGCCCGAGGTGTTGCCCGCCGAGGAGATCTTCACCGACGCCTACCCGTACTTCTCCTCCTTCTCGTCCTCGTGGGTCGAGCATGCGCGCCGCTACGTCACCGGCATGATCGAGCGGCTGAGCCTGGGAGCCGACTCGTTCGTCATCGAGGTCGCGAGCAACGACGGCTACCTACTCCAGCACGTCCAGGACGCGGGCATCCGCAGCCTCGGCATCGAACCCACCGCCAACACCGCCGCCGCCGCCCGGGAGCGGGGCATCGACACCGAGGTGTGCTTCCTCGGCCGCGACACCGCCGCCGACATCGTCGCCCGCCACGGCCGCGCCGACCTCGTCGTCGCCAACAACGTGTACGCGCATGTGCCCGACCTCGACGACTTCACCGGCGGCCTCGCCACCCTGCTCGCCGAGAACGGCACCCTGACGATCGAGGTGCCCTACCTCGCACGCCTCATCGAGCTGCGCCAGTACGACACGATCTACCACGAGCACTTCCAGTACTACACGCTCCAAACCGCAACCCGCGCACTCGCCCTGGGCGGTCTCGAGGTCGTCGACGTCGAAGAGCTCACCACCCACGGCGGCTCCCTGCGCATCCACGCCCAGCACCGCGACCAGGCCCGGGCTGCCTCCTCGGCCGTCACCGACATGCTCGCCGCCGAAGAAGCGGCCGGGCTGCACTCCCTCGACGGGCTCATGGGGTTCGAGGCGGCCGTCCACGGCGTCAAGCGCGACCTGCTCCGCTTCCTGCTCGACGCACAGGAGCAGGGCAAGACCGTCGTCGGCTACGGCGCGCCGGGCAAGGGCAACACCATGCTCAACCACTGCGGCGTCCGCGCGGACCTGCTGCCCTTCACGGTCGACATGAACCCGCACAAGCACGGCAAGTTCCTGCCCGGCAGCCGTATCCCCGTGCTGCCACCAGCGGCTATCGACGAGGCTCGACCTGATTACGTGCTCGTCCTGCCGTGGAACCTGCGCGACGAGATCACCGCCCAGCTGCGCCCGTCGGTCGGAGCGTGGGGCGGGCAGCTCGTGTTCGCCGTGCCCGCCCTGGAGGTCGTGCCGTTGTCCGAACCCGCAACCATGGATGGAGTCGTTCGATGAAGGTCGTGTTGTTCTGCGGTGGCTACGGGATGCGCATGCGCGAAGGCGCCGAAGACATCCCCAAGCCGATGGCGATGGTGGGTGACCGCCCCCTCATCTGGCACGTCATGCGGTATTACGCCCACTTCGGGCACACCGAGTTCATCCTCGCCATGGGCTTCGGCGCCAAGCACATCGCCCGCTACTTCCTCGAGTACGAAGAGGCGCACTCCAACGACTTCGTCATCTCCGGCGGCGAGGTCGACTACTTCTCCACCGACGTCGCCGACTGGACCATCACCTTCGCCCACACCGGCCTCGACACCCCGATCGGCGAACGGCTCCGTCGCGTCGCGCATTACCTCGGCGACGACGAGATGTTTCTCGCCAACTACGCCGACGTCCTCACCGACGCCCCCCTCGACGCGATGATCGACGAGTTTGCTGCCGGTGACTCCCTCGCCACCATGCTTGCGGTGCCGCCGCAGTCCGCATTCCACATCATCGACGTCGACGCCTCCCACGACGTGACCGGGATCCGGTCGGTCTCCGAGCTGCCGATCCGCGAGAACGGCGGGTACTTCGTCATGCGCCGCGAGCTGCTCGACGAGCTGCAGCCCGGCCTCGACCTCGTCGGCGACACCCTGACCCGCCTCTCTGGCGAGGGGCGTGTCAAGGCCTACCCCTACGACGGGTTCTGGATGCCGGCCGACACCGTCAAGGAGCGTACGGTGCTCGAACAGCTCGCCACGAGCGGCGAAGCGCCCTGGCAGGTGTGGCTCGATGGAGGCTCCCGACGCGACGACGAGTACGCCGTCGACGGCGGCGTCTCGAGCGCGATGCCGCCCGTCGAGCTCCTCTCCGGACGCTGACGTGCTGCCCCTCGTCGCCGGTGCCGCGCCCACCGACCGTCCGCGGCGCGTCCTGGCCATCGGCGCACACTGCGACGACATCGAGATCGGCGCCGGCGGCACCCTGCACACGTGGGCCCAGGCCGCCCCGGAGACCGAGTTCACGTGTGTCGTCCTCACCTCCACCCCCGAGCGCGCGGCCGAATCCCGCGCCTGCCTGGCCGCGCTCATGGCGCCGGCTCACGTCGAGGTCGTCGTCCACGACCTTCGCGATACCCGCCTGCCCGTCGACTACGACCGCGTCAAGGACATCCTCGGCGAGCTCTCCGCCCGCCCCTGGGACGTCGTCCTCACCCACCAACGGCACGACGCCCACCAGGACCACCGCCTGCTCGGCGAATCCGCGCCGACGGCGTTCCGCAACCACCTCGTGCTGCAGTTCGAGATCCCCAAGTGGGACGGCGACCTCGGCACCTCCGGCGCCAACGTCTACCAGCCACTCAGTGACGAGACGGTGGCCGCGAAGTGGGCGGCGCTCGACGAGCATTACGTCAGCCAACGCGGCAAGGACTGGTGGGACGCCGAGACGTTCTCCGCGCTCGCCCGGCTGCGCGGCATGGAGTGCCGGAGTCGCTACGCCGAGGCGTTCCGCTGCGAGAAGGCCGTGCTCGGCCCCACCCTGTTCTGAGCGAAGGAGCGCGTCATGGTCGACCTCACCCCCGGTGCCCGCATCACCGCCTGCCGTGGCTGCGGCGGCACCGACCTCGACGGCGTGCTCGACCTCGGCTCGCAAGCGGCCTGTGACCACTTTCCTCCCGCCGACGACCCCGGCCCCGACCCGACCTGGCCGCTCGGCCTCACGATGTGCCGCACCTGCACACTCGTGCAGCTCGACCACGTCTCACCGCCGGAGGAGGAGGCCCTGGCGGTCGAGAGCGAGACCCTGCGGCGCCACGCCCGCGAGGTGACGGCCCGGATCCGCGAGCGCGTCACCCTGCCCGAGCAGCCGCGAGTGCGGGAGTTCTCCAGCCACCACGGCGGATCGTGGATCGACGCCTGGCTCGACGGCGGTGCGACGGCGGTCGATGCCGAGGCTGACCTCGTGCTCGACAACCAGTCGATCATCCACTCCGAAACCCTGGACGCCGACCTCGCCGAACGGGTCTCGGCCCTCGCCGACGACGGCGTGCTCGCCATCGAGTTCCACCACGCCCTGCGTCAAGTCAGCGGCGGGCAGTTCGACACGGTGCGGCACGGGCACCCGCTCTATTTCTCGCTGCATGCCTGGACGGCGGCCGTCGAGCGGCACGGACTGACCGTGGTCGACGCCTGGCCCGAGGACGTCTTCGGCGGCTGCCTGCTCGTGGTCGCGCGGCGGGCGGGCCAAGACGCCGACCCCAGCGAGGCCGTGCAGCAGATCCTGCGCGACGAGCAGGCCGCCGAGATCACCAGCCCTGCCGGCTATGCCCGCCTGCGCGACCTCGCCGACACCGTCCGCACCGACGTGGTGCGACACCTGGAGCACGCCCGCGACGAGGGCCGTTCCGTCGCCGCCTACGGCGCGGGCTCGAAGGCGTCCACGTTCCTCGGTGCCGCCGACATCGGCCCGGACCTGTTGCCGTACACGGCCGACCTCTCCCCCGGCAAACAGGGTCGCCGCGTTCCGGGCGTGGGCGTGCCGATCGTGTCCCCCGAGGACCTCGTCCGGAGGAACCCCGACGAGGTCGTCATCCTCACCTGGGACATCGCCGCTGAGGTGGCGGCGCAGCTGACGGCCGCCGGCTACCGGGGCCGCTGCCTCGTTCCGCTACCCGCTCTCAAGCAGGTGGAGTGATCGGCTCCCACTCCCCGAGGGTGGCGCGGGTCTTCGGGCGAGCGGCCTGCCACCGCTCTGGTGTCAGACCGTAGAGGTCGTAGTCGACGAGTTGCCCATTGAGTTCCCGCCATTTGGGGATCGAGGCGTCGATCTCGAACCCACCAACCCGCAGCAGGGCCCTGGGCATCTTGTTGCCCGCAGCAACGGGCGCATCGATCCGTTGAATGTCGAGACCGTCGAACAGCCGGTCGATGACATAGCAGACCAGCGCACCGCAGTTGCGGGTCGTCGTAGACAATGTCGGCGCGATCCACAGGCCGAGCTCGCAGGTGAGCCCGCCCGATGCCAGGTGCCACACCTGCGCCTCGCCCACGAGCCGCCCCTCGGGTCCGATCAGCGCCATGCACATGCCCTCACCACGGCGACGACGGAGCTCCCACTCCTGGAGGTGGTGCGCGAACGCCAACTTGTCCGTCCGCACGCTGCGGTCCTCCTCGCGCAGCCCCCACCACTCGCTCATGCGCGCGTAGTTCGCCGACATCGCGGCACTCCACGCGTCGGCGTCTTCCCAGCGGATGGGGCGCACCGTCGTCGCCCCACACCGTCCCTCGCCGATAATCTCGCTCAACGGGACCTTCTGCCGTGGCCGAAGCGTACGGGACAGCTGCCGCGCCGTGACGAGCACGCGCGGTGGCACCTTCTCTCGCGCTACACGGCGCGCTCCGGTCAGCACGGATTCACTCCTGACACATGACAGCGCCGGGCACCCGACCGGCGGCATGGAGACTCTACGACACCGTGGGCCCCGTCAGGCCCGACGGCGGAACACCGGTGCCACGGAGGCACCACCGAGATCCGTCGCCTCACCGCGCTCCAGCGCCGCAGCGTAGACGGGGGCTGCTGCGGCGACGGCGGCCGCGGTCACCTCGATGTCCTCGTCGGTGAGGGCAGCGCTGACGACGAAAGACGGGCCGAGCACCCCGTGACGCACGAGTTGGCGCATGAACAGGGTGCGGAACGGCTGGGAGGGTTGTCCCTCGTGATCGAGGGTGGCGAAGACGAGGTTGCAGTCACGGCCGAGGATCTTCACGTGGTCACTCAGACCGGCGTCGGCGATGACGGGGGTGAGTCTCTCCCGTAGGGCCCGCCCACGGTCGGCGAGCACCTCGGAGATGCCCTCGGCGCGATGGACGTCGATCGTGGCGATGAACGCCGCGAGCCCCGCCGACTCCGCCCCGTGCGTCGTCGACAGCAGGAACACCCGGTCGGTGCCCGAGTCGAGACCGCCCAGCTCCATCACCTCACGCCGACCCGCGAGAGCCGACACGGCGAACCCGTTGCCGATGCCCTTGCCGAACGTCACGAGGTCGGGTCGAGCCCCCGCCAGCGCGTGCGCGCCCTGGAGCGCCCACCGAAAACCGGTGATCATCTCGTCGACGACGACGAGCGCCCCGTGCTCGTGCGCCAACTCGATCAGCTCCGGCAGGTACCCCTCCGGGGGCACCAGCGTGCCGGACTCGGCCTCGAGCACCAGACACGCGATCCGCCCGGGGTGAGCCTCGAACAGGGCGCGGACGGCCTCCAGATCGCCGTAGGGGAACCCCACGGTGAGCTCGCGGATGGCGTCGGGGATGCCAGCGTCCAACGGGGTGGCGCCGATGAACCAGTCGTCGACCGAGAAGAACGGCTGATCGGTGCACATCGCCACGACGTCGCGGCCGGTGTGCGCGCGGGCCAGCTTGACCGCCGCCGTCGTGACATCCGAGCCGTTCTTGGCGAACTTCACCATCTCCATGGTGGGCACCGCCGACAAGAACGCCTCCGCCGCATCAAGCTCGAGCCGAGCCGGCCGGGCGAAGTTCGTGCCGTCGGCGATGGCGGCGCACACCGCCTCGGTGACGGCCGGGTGGGCGTGCCCGAGGATGATCGAGCGCAAGCCCGAGCCGTACTCGACGTACTCGTTGCCGTCGACGTCCCACACCCGAGCGCCGCGCCCACGCGCGATGATCGGCGCGCTGTCGGCGGGGTACTGGTCGGGGCCCTTCGCGTAGGTGTGCGCTCCCCCGGGTACGAGCTCCCGCAGACGCCGGGCGGCCGCAAGGGACTCATCGAACCGGGTGTACTTCACCACCTCAGTATGCCTCCGAGGCACCTCCCATGACGCTGCCTCTCCCACGGCGCAGTCAGCGGTGTGCGGGGTGGGGGAAGATGGCCTCGATACGGGGCCCGTCAGCAGGGTGGTCCGACCAGAACACTGCTAACGGGTACCGGCCGGTCACGAAATTCTTGAATCGCGGCCCTTCGGCGGTGGCGATGATGTCCGCGGTGGCGCGGACTCCCCCGGGTTCATCGGTGATGGCGTCGATGAGGTCCATGACGTCCTCGAACGCGTCGGGGTTCTCAGCGTCAAGAGCGTCGAGCTGCGCGGCGGCAATTTCGGAGAAGCGGTAGCTCATGCGCCGCGGCGAGAGCGCCGGACTGTGGGGCTCGCGGCTGCGCTGCTCAGGAGCTGCTGAAGCTCAGGCGTGGTGTCGTACTCGTGCTGCGCCACGGTGACGAACACTCCCGGCTTCAACACGATCGTGCCGTCTTCCAGCTCGGTCTTCAGGAAGTACTCCTCTTTGCGGCCACTCAGCACCGCTCGACCACGGCTGTCGGTCTGGATGATCTCGCTCATGAGACCATCTTAACCCACTTTCCCATTGTGGGACTGCCTCGTTCTATGGCGGTCATCCCGGGGCCTCCACGTTCAGCCCGCTGCGAACGACGACTCAGTACGCCCCCGAGCCCCGCACGACAGCGTGGGCGGTGCGGGCGAGGATGTGCAGGTCACCGATGGGTGACCAGTTGTCGACGTAGCGCAGGTCGAGGCGCAGCGACTCCTCCCAGCTGAGGTCGGAGCGCCCGCTCACCTGCCACAGGCCCGTCATGCCGGGGCGCACGTGTAGGCGGCGCAGGGCATCGGGCTCGTACTGCTCGACCTCTGCCGGCAGCGGCGGGCGCGGCCCGACCAGCGACATGTCGCCGAGGATGACGTTGAACAGCTGCGGCAACTCGTCGATCGAGTAGCGGCGCAGGAACCCGCCGACCTTGGTGATCCGCGGGTCGCCCTTCATCTTGAACAGCACCCCGTTGCCGTCACTCCGCGCCTGCAGCGCCGCCAGTCGCGCCTCGGCGTCGACGACCATCGTGCGGAACTTGTAGATGCCGAACAGCTCACCGCGGATGCCGACGCGCTTCTGCTTGAAGAAGACCGGGCCCGGGTCGGTCACCTTGATCGCGATCGCCGCGGCGATGAGGATCGGGGACAGCGCGAGCACGAGCAGCGCCGCGAGCGACCGGTCCATGATCTGCTTGAGGATGACGCTGCGACGCCCCGCCGCCGGACGCTCGATGTGCAGCAGCGACAGGTTGCGCGAAGGGCGTATCGAGAGGCGCGGACCGGCGACGTCGAGCAGGCCGGGGCTGACGATGAGCTCGATACCCCGCTCCTCCAGCGCCCACGCCAACCGGCGCAACGCCTTGCCCGCGAGGTCGGGGTGGGAGGCCACGGCCACCACCTCGGCACCCACCCGGTCGGCGACGGCGACGGCGTCGCGCGGCCCGCCCGAGACGTTGACGCCCTCGATGGTCGCGGCGGCGTTCCAGTCGCCATCCAGACCCGAGGCGCACACCGCCACGGGCAGCAGACCCTGCCCCGGTTCGCTCTTGATGCTGCGCACGAGCGCCGACACCGCGTCGGCGCGGCCGACGACGACGGTGCGCTGCATGAGATCGCCGCGCGCCCGCGCCGAGGTGAGCCAGCGCCGCATGAAGAACCGGCCGAGCAAACCGCCGACGAACAGCACCGGCAGGAGGATGAGGACGTACAGCCGCGCGAGCAGCACGTTGAGGATGAACGCCGACACCGCGAGGACGGCCAGCACCCCGACGACGGCGCGCACGACCGCCCGATACTCCTCCACCGAGACGCCCATGAAGCGGCGCTCGTACGCGTTCGACAGCGCCAGCGCCGCGATCCAGGTGGGCACGATGAGCACACTCACCGCGACGTACTGCCAACTCAGGGCCTCACCGAATCTCAGCGTCGCAGCCAGGATCGCCCCGATGATCCCCACGAGGACGTCGACGGCGACCATGCGCCGCAGGTAGGCCGTCGCCCACTTGGGCATCATCGGCAGCTCGGCCGCATGTGATCCGAGGGTGGGGGCGAACGGCAGATCGCTCGCGGGTACGGACACTCGCGGACGTTGCCGGTGGGTTGCGCGCTGCGCACGCACCCTGGAGTCAGACGTCACGTCGGTTCCCTTCGCATTGCGTGGCGGGGCACCACGTCGGACTTCCCCTCGACGGCCCTGCTCGACCCTCGCATCCAGCAGGCCCCCCGGTCGCCGGCGCCGTCACGAGTCCCGCGACGCCGGGACTCTTCCTTGTTCGAATTGTTACAGAATCGGATCCACCGAACCACTTCAGGCTGAAGGCATCTCACGAATGGTACCGCTGCTGTGCGGCGAGCAATCCGTCGGTCACGACGGCCTCGACGGCGTCCGCGGCCGTGTCGATGACGAATGGCAAGACCTTGCGCTCTGTCGACGAAAAGTCTTGCAGCACATGGTCGGCCGGGTCCATGCGGCCCGGCGGGCGGCCGATGCCGACCCGTACCCGGGCGTAGTCACGACCGCCGCAGCTCTGGCTGATCGACTTGAGCCCGTTGTGGCCGCCCTCGCCGCCGCCCTGCTTGAGGCGAAGCACGTCGAAGGGGATGTCGAGCTCGTCGTGCACGACGATGAGGGACTCCAACGGCAGGGAGTAGAACTTCAGCAGCGCCGCCACCGGACCGCCCGAGACGTTCATGAACGACTGCGGCACCGCCACGACGACCTTCGGCCCCGGCGCCCCGCCAGGCAGCACCCCGAGGCGGAACTCGGCGACCTGCGCCCGCGCCTTGTGCCGGGTGAGCCGCTCCCCGGCCCGCCTCGCGAGCTCCTCGACGACCATCGCGCCCACGTTGTGCCGGTTGCCGGCGTACTGGGGCCCGGGGTTGCCCAGGCCGACGACGAGGCGGGTGTTCATGCGGGCAGCCTACGGAACGCCTCCGACATGCCCCGCGGGGAGGCCCGTCTCAGTAAGCCCCTTCGTGGCCGAAGACGGCCCGCACGGTGCGCACCATGATCCACAGGTCGGTGACCGGCGACCAGTTGTCGACGTACCGCAGGTCGAGCTTGAGCGACTCCTCCCACGACAGGTCCGAGCGGCCGCTGACCTGCCACAGGCCCGTCATGCCCGGACGCACGTGCAAGCGGCGCACGGCGTCGGACTCGTACTGCAGCACCTCCGACGGCAGCGGCGGGCGCGGGCCCACCAGCGACATCTCGCCACCCAGCACGTTGAAGAGCTGGGGCAGCTCGTCGATCGAGTAGCGGCGCAACACCCGACCGATCGAGGTGACACGGGGGTCGTTCTGCATCTTGAACAGGACCCCGTTGCCGTTGTCGGAGGCGCGAAGGTCGGCGAGCATCTTGTCGGCGTCGACCCGCATCGAGCGGAACTTCATCATGTAGAATAGCTCGCCGCGCACCCCCACCCGCTGCTGCCGGTAGAACACCGGGCCACCGTCGTCGAGCTTGATGAGCACGGCCACGGCCAGGAGGAGGGGCGACAGGGCCAGGAGCGCCAGCGCGGAGAGCGTACGGTCGAGGATCGTCTTGGTGATCAGCCTGCGCTTGAGCGACGCCGGCCGCTCGATGTGCAGCAGGGACAGGTCGTTCGAGGGGCGGATCGACATGCGCGGCCCCGCGACGTCGAGGAGGCCGGGGCTGACGACGAGTTCGACGTCCCGGTCCTCCAGCGCCCACGCGAGGCGCCGCAGAGCCGCACCGGCGAGGTCGGGGTGGGAGGCGACGGCCACGACCTCGGCACCGACCGCGTCGACGGCAGCGATGGCCTCCGTGGTGCCGCCCACGATCGGCACGCCCGCGAGGCTGCGACCAGGACCGAAGGTCGCGCCGTTGAGGTCGACCGCGCACGCGGCGACGGCCTGCAAGCCCAACCGCGGGTCGGCCTCGATGCTGCGCACCAGCGCCGTCACCGAGTCCGATCGGCCCACGACGAGGGTGCGTTGCAGGCACTCACCGTGCTTGCGACGCCGCGCCACACCGCGCCGCGCGACCTTGCGCACCGCGAGTGACCCGAGGGTGAGCACGACGAGCGCCACCCCGATGTAGGCCCGCGAGAGCTGCAGGTCGGCGCTGAAGGAGATGATCGAGAACCCCGCGAACAGGTAGAGCAGCGCACGCCCCACGGCGCGGTACTCCTCCGCACCGGCAAGCCCGACGTGTCGGCGCTCGTACCCGCCGGCCAGCCCCACGATGAGCACCCACGTGAAGGGCAGCACCGCTGTCAGCAGCAGATGCCGCTCCCCGTCGAGCACGACGAACGCGGCCAGGGCCGACGCGACGCCCACGATGAGATCGGCACCGATCAGGCGCGCGATGTAGCGGTCACTCCAGGACCGGCCCGCCGGGGTCGGCGGCAACGCCGGCCCGAGAGAAGGTGCCAAGGGGTCAGCGGTGGCGGGGAGGGTGAGGAACTCGCCCGACCCTCGTCGGCGCCTGCTCGGTGCGTGGGCAGGCGAACGTTTTTCGGCAATGGTCATTGCGCAGCAGTCCCTCCCCCTCGACGAGCGAGGCGGTCAGGCGGTCGTCTTCCCCCGAAGTCGTTCGAAGCTTAACGACCGTCATGGACTTCCGTCCAGATATGGCCGACCTGCGCTGGACTCCTGAGCAAACGTTGACTGAACGCGGACCAGGGCCTGACGTGCCGTGACCGGCGTGGTCGTGCCACACCCCGTCAGACGGCCGATGGGCCCGGCCGAAGCGGCCGGGCCCATCCGATCAGGGTGCTGCGCGAGTAGCTCACTCCTCCGTGGAGTCGCCCTCGCCGGCGTCGCCGCCCTCGCTGGACTCGGTGTCGGCAGCAGCGGCCTCGTCCTCGTCGGACTCTTCCTTCTCGATGCCGGCCTCGGCCTCGGCGGCCTCCAGCTCGGCCTCGAGCGCCTCGGCGGAGATCGCCTCGCTGATGTTGACCACGAGCAGCTCGGGGTCGCTGACCAGGGTGACACCCTCGGGGAGGGTGACCTCCGAGGCGAGGACCTGGGTGCCGGCCTCGGCGCCCTCGACGGAGACCTCGACGGACTCGGGGATGTTCGTCGCCTCGGCCTCGACCTCGATGACGTTGTTCTCGGTGGTGACGACCGTCTCGGGAGCAGCCTCGCCGGTGACCTGCACGGCGATTTCGACGGTGACCTTCTCGCCGCGGCGGATGACGACGAGGTCGATGTGCTCGATGATCGGCTTGATCGGGTCGCGCTGCACGTCCTTGACCAGGGCGAGCTGACGGGTGCCCTCGATGTCGAGGTCGATGAGGGCGTTGCTGACCTTGACGGCCAGCATGGTCTCGTGACCCGGCATGGTCACGTGCACGGGGTCGGTGCCGTGGCCGTACAGCACGGCGGGGATCTTGTCGGCGCGACGGATCTTGCGGGCGGCGCCCTTACCGAACTCGGTGCGCTTCTCGACCTTCATGACGTCGGACACGAGAGGACTCCTCCATGGTGTGGGTGGTCGCCCACGGGCGACCTGTCAACGGTGGCGGCGGCCTCGACGCGGGGCGCGACACGAAAGCGAACGGGCGCGCCGCTGCAACCAGCGGAGGTCCGCCGCGTCGATCACGGCTCATGAACCACAAGTCAGAAACTCGTGTCACGGCCCTCGCCGAGGCAACCCGCCCATGTTAGCCAGCACCCCAGCCCTAGACGAAATCGCCGATCCTCCGTTGGTCGAGGAAGGGCCAGCTCCGTCGGTCGAGGAGCGACCAGC
>JAUNTP010000026.1:23234-26911 GCA_030538585.1 Mobilicoccus sp. | reverse complement strand
GAGGAGGAGCACCCACCCCGATCGAGGAGGAGCACCCACTCCGTTGGTCGAGGAGGAGCGCAGCGACGTCTCGAGACCACCGCGCGGTGACGAGGTACCCGAACCCGCGGGTCTCGTGATTGCGGGAGCCTCGATGGTCTCGAGACGCTCGCTTCGCTCGCTCCTCGACCGACGGGGGTTGCGGGCGGGTGGTCAGGGGCGGCCCACCTTCGACAGCACGACGCTCGCTGCGGCGCGCAGGGCCGTGGTGAGAGTCGGATCGGGCACCGGCGCGAAGGCCGGGTGGTGGTTGCCCGGAATCGGGTCACCCGAGTGGAGGACCTCGGCCGGATAGCCGCCATAGAACCAGAACACCGACGGCACCCCGATCGACGTGGCGAGGGTGCCGAAGTCCTCGCTGCCCGACAGCGGCTCGGCGACCTCGACCGACTCCTCCCCCAGCTCGGCGCGCAGCACGTCGAGCACGCGGGCGCTCTCCTGCTCGTCGTTGACGCACGCGGGGAACCGGCTCAGCTCCTCGATGTCCGCGGCCGGGGCCCCCGACGCCCCCACTTCGCCGTCGATGACGCGGCGAATGCCGTCCAGCACCGTCTCGCGCACCTCGGGGGTGAACGTGCGCACGTTGAGCGACAGCTCGGCCGAGTTCGGGATGATGTTCTCTTTGAAGCCCGCGTGGAACGTGCCCACCGTGAGCACGGCCATCTCCCGCGGATCCACGGTGCGTGACACGACCGATTGCAACCGCGTGACGACGTGCGCGCCGAGCAGGATCGGGTCGATCGACAGGTGCGGCTGCGAGCCGTGCGCCTGTCGCCCGTGCAGCGTCACCTTCCAGCTGTCGGCCATGGCGAGCGCCGTGGTGCGGGGTACCGACACCGTGCCCGCCAGGCCCGGCATGACGTGCTGGCCGTAGACGACCTCCGGTCGCGGCGCCCGGTCCCACAGACCGTCGGCAACCATCGCATTCGCGCCGGCACCGACTTCCTCCCCCGGCTGGAAGACGAGGACGACGGTGCCCGACCACGCCTCCCGCTGCTCGACGAGCATCCGCGCGAGGCCGAGCGCGACGGCGGTGTGCGTGTCGTGACCGCAGCCGTGCATCACCGGCACCGTCTCACCGCTGGGGAGGGTGCCGGTACGCGTGCTCGCCCACGGCAGGCCGGTCTCCTCGGCGATGGGCAGCCCGTCGATGTCGGCACGGTAGGCCACCGTGGGGCCGTGACCGTTCTCGATGACGCCGACGACGCCGGTTCCCCCACAGCGCAAGTGCGGGACTCCCAGGTCCGACAGTCGCGCCTCGAGGAAGGCCGCGGTGTCGTGCTCCTGCATGCTCAACTCAGGGTGGGCGTGCAGGTGGCGATAGTCGGCCTCCAGCTCCTCGGTGAGTGCGGGCGAGAGCAGGTCGGCGGTGGCGGTGCTCATGCGACCATCTCAGCACGCTCGGCGGCGGCGAGAGCGCTCAGCGCCCCAGGCGGGCGCGGAGGGCGTCGGCGACGGCGGGGGTGACGAAGGGGGTGATGTCGCCTCCGTACTTGGCGACCTCTTTGATGAGGGAGCTCGACACCTGCGTGTAGGCGGGGTCGCTGGGCAGGAAGAGCGTCTCGATGTCGGCGAGGTGGCGGTTCATGACGGCCATCGGCAGCTCGTAGGAGTAGTCGGTCTCGCCGCGCAGGCCCTTGACGATGGCGCCTGCACCGGTGGTGCGGCACACGTCGACGAGCAGTTGCGCCTCGAAGGTGAGGACGCTGACCCC
Source organism: Mobilicoccus sp. (assembly GCA_030538585.1). Classification (GTDB taxonomy): domain Bacteria; phylum Actinomycetota; class Actinomycetes; order Actinomycetales; family Dermatophilaceae; genus Mobilicoccus. The sequence continues at coordinate 25,158 of JAUNTP010000026.1, read as the reverse complement.
GTCGAGGTCGGCGAGGTCGGCCTCGATGAGCTCCACCCGCTCGTCCGGGGAGAACAGCCCCGTCTTGTTGGGGTTGACGAGCACGGCGACGACGACCTCGTCATACAGCCGCCGGGCGCGGCGCACCACGTCGAGGTGACCGAGGGTCACCGGGTCGAAGGATCCGGGGCAGACACAGCGCGTGATGCTCACGCGCCGAAACTAGCAGCGCAGCGCCCTCAGGCAGCCTTGGCGACGTGACCCAGATGGCGGCGGACCAGCGACGGATCGGGGTTCGTGCGCGCCTCACCGTCAGGGAGGATGACCGTCGGCACCGTCTCGGCACCGCCGTTGACGTCGCGCACGAACGCCGCCGCCTCAGGATCGGACCAGATGTCGACCCACGTGGCCTGCTGACCGGCCGCCCCCAGACGCAGCCGCAGCCGCGTGCAGTACAAGCAGCCCGGACGCCAGTAGATGATCGCGCGCCCCTCCCGCACCAGCCTGTCCTGCGCCTCCCAGTGCCGCGGCGAGCGCGCGCGACGACGCGGGGCCACGAGAACCCCCAGCCCGAGACCGACGAGAAGTGCAAGGACACCCAGGAGCACATACCCCAGCAGCATCAAGGCCGACGCCATCAGGACGCCGCCTCCGATGGCCGCCGCGGTATTCCACCACTGGGCTCGTTGGGACCGACTCACGGATCGAGAGTTTAGGCACCCAGACTGAGGGACATCTGACAGATCGGACATCTGCGGGTTTCCGTCATCGACCTGTGACCTTGCCGTGTCCTCCCATCGACCCCCGGTGCGGCTCAGGCAGGCTCGGAGTACCACACCGTCGTCTCACCGTGGCGCCGCTCGGAGAATCGACTCAGCCCACCCGGCCACCACGGCTCCGGTGAGCGCGCCGACCGTTCCACGACGACGACCGCATCGGGGTGCAGAAGCGGGACCAGCAAGGTCAGGGCCTCCGCGAGGTCGTCCTCGGCCAGGTCGTAGGGCGGATCGGCCAGAACGAGGTCCACGGGCTCGGCCTCGGCCCGCTCGGCGAGGAGCTGCAGGTGGCGCACGACGGGTGCGTGGACGACCTCGGCGTCCACGCCCAGGTCCGCGACGTTGCGGCGTGCGACCCGGGCCGCAGACGCGGCCATCTCGACGAGCTGCGCCGACCGCGCTCCGCGGCTGAGCGCCTCCAGTCCGAGAGCGCCCGATCCGGCGTAGAGGTCGAGGACGCGCGCGCCCTCGATGACCCCGAGATGCTCGAGGCGCGAGAACACCGCCTCACGGACCCGATCGGTCGTCGGACGGGTCGACGAGCCCGTGGGCGTCGCCAGGCGTCGGCCACCGTGGGTGCCGGCGATGATGCGGGCCATGGATCTCCTCGGGCGTCAGCCGCGGGTGAGGAACGCGGCGGCCTCGTCGTCGACGGAGGCGAGGATCCGGTCCCGCAGCTCGGGGTGGGCGGTGAGGTCGGGGTCGCGCGCCAGCAGCTGCGCCGCGTCGGCGCGGGCCGCCTCGATGACGTGGACGTCCTCGGCGAGGCGCAGCACCTTGAGGCGGGAGCGCCCGCCGCTCTGCCGGGCGCCGAGCACGTCACCCTCGCGGCGTTCCCGCAGGTCGACGTCGGCGAGCGCGAACCCGTCGGACAGCTCGGCGACAGCGCCCACCCGCTCCAGCGCCGTGTCCGACGCGCTCCGCGTGACGAGCAGGCACAGCCCAGGGGCAGTGCCGCGCCCGATCCGACCGCGGAGTTGGTGCAGCTGGGAGACGCCGAACCTGTCGGCGTTCATGACGACCATGACGGTGGCGGCGGGCACGTCGACCCCGACTTCGACGACGGTGGTCGAGACGAGCACGTCGATCTCGCCGGCGGCGAAGGCCGTCATGACGGCGTCCTTCTCCTCGGCGGGCAGACGGCCGTGCAGGACGCCGACGCGGATGTC
>JAUNTP010000026.1:0-23134 GCA_030538585.1 Mobilicoccus sp. | reverse complement strand
GTCATGGCGACGGTGCGCGGGATGGGGGTGGCCGTCATGACGAGCACGTGCGGCTCGCCCTCCCCATTGGCGCCGAGGGCGTCGCGCTGCTCGACGCCGAACCGGTGCTGCTCGTCGACGACGACGAGGCCGAGCGAAGCGAAGGACACCTTGTCCTGGATGAGGGCGTGCGTGCCGACGACGATGCCCGCCTCCCCGGAGGCGATCTGGAGCATGGCCTTCTTGCGCGCCGCGGTCGACATGCTGCCGGTCAGCAGCGTGACGCGCGTCCCGTCGAGGGCGCCGCCGAGCATCCCGGGCTCGGCGAGGTCGCCGAGCATCGCGCTCATGGAGCGGTGGTGCTGGGTGGCGAGCACCTCGGTGGGGGCGAGCAGCGCGCTCTGCCCCCCGGCGTCGACCACGGCGAGCATCGCCCGCAGCGCGACGAGCGTCTTGCCCGACCCCACCTCGCCCTGGAGCAGGCGCAGCATCGGACGGTCCTTGGCCAAGTCCGCCGTGATCTCGGCGCCGACGGCCTTCTGGCCGTCGGTCAACTCGAACGGCAGCCGCTCGTCGAAACGGGCCAGCAGTCCGTCGCGACGGGGCTTGCGCGGCACGGCGATCCCCGCTTGGGCTTGCTTACGCCGTTCGGCGAGCACGACCTGGATGGCGAGCGCCTCGTCGTAGGCGAAGCGGCGCCGGGCCGTCGCGAGGTCCTCACGGGTGGCGGGGCGGTGGCGTAGCCGCATCGCCTCGATGAAGGTGGGCAGGTCGCGGCCGCGGAGGATCTCCTCGGGCAGCGGGTCGTCCATGTCGAGAGCGTCAAGGACGATGCGCGCGCAGTGCCCGATGGTCCACGTCGTCATCTGCTTGACCTCGCGGTACATCGGCACGATCGACCGGTCGAGGCGCACCGGGCCCCTCGGCTCCCCGGGCAGCATGTCGTAGAACGGGTGGGAGATCTGCCACGACCGGTTGAACGTCGTCACCGGCCCCTGGAACAGGCCGTATTCGCCGACCTTGATGCGGTCCTGATGCCCATAGGCGTTGAAGAAGACGATCGCGAGCTCCCCGCTGGGGGTGTCGACCGTCGCCGAGAGCATCGAGCCCTTGCGCCCGCTCATCGGCTTGGTCTTGACGGTCAGTACCTCGCCGGTAGTGACGAGGTAGCGCGAGGGCCACAGGTGGCTCATCGACGTCGCCACCTGCGAAAACCGGGTCGGCACGAACCACAGCAGGTCCTCGACGGTCTCGATGCCCCGTTTGGCCGCCAGAGCGTTGCAGGTCCGCGTGGGAAACAGAGCGGTGAGTGGGGTGGTGAGCCGGACGCTGCGGCTCGGGGGCACCGGCTCCGGGAGCTCGTGACCGGGCAGGTGGATCGACCCCGCGAGGGGGCCGTGGTCGGTGGTGTGCCGTGCCGCCATCACTCCACCCCGATGAACAGGTCGTAGACGCTCTGCTCCCCGGTCAGGATGCTCACTTCGACCCCGACGGGTTCGGCGATGCGTTCACCGACGCCGCGCGCGTGCTCGCCCTCGATGAGGGTGACGAGCTCGGCCTCATCAGTGAGGAGCATCCCGATGACCTCGTCGGCGACGGCGGCGGTGTCTGTACCGATACAGACGACGCGGTCCTCGGCGAACCCGAGCACGTCGCCCGGACGGCAGGGGCCCGCGTCGGTGTGCGCGGCCGTGGTGGCGGTGGCAACCACCCCGCACCGCACCGCGCTCGCGGCGGTGCGCATCCGCTCGATGGACTCGGGGTCGTCGGGATCGAGCACCGCGAGCGCAGCCAGGCCTTGGGCGATGTGGTCGGTGCCGATGACGACGAGGTCGAGTCCCTCCTGGGCCGCGACCCCCACGGCGGCGTCGGCCACGAGGCGCGCGTCGGGGTCGTCGGGGAGCACGACAACCGTGTGGGCGCGCGTCTGCCGTGCCGCGGCGACGAGGTGGGAGAGCGCGACCCGGCGCCCCGGCCCGTCGGCGACGACCACGGCCCCCGCCTCCTCGAACAGCTCTCGCAGCCCCGGCGCCTGCAGACAGGCGACGACCCCCACTTCCGGACCGTCGGTGTCCTCCGGCGGCGCGGGCTCGGCGGCATGCACGTGCAGGGCCGAGCCGTCGTCGGGCAGCAGCGTGATGCGGATGCCGTAGGGACGCCCCGTCTCGAGGCCGACCTCGATGGCGGCACCGGCGTCCGCGGTGTGCACGTGCACGGTGCGCAAGCGCTCGTCACCGCCGACGAGCACGCTGTCGCCGAGGCGGGTGAGCGCGCCACGGAGACGAGCGGCATCCGCGTCGCCGACACGGTCGAGCAGGAACATCACCTCGTACTGCGGCACGACGGGGAGGGTGCTCGGGCGCACCCCCGCGGCGGAGGGTTGATCGACGTCCATCTCGGCCGGCAGGTCCTCGCTGCGGGGCTCGCCGTGCGCCACGCCGTCCAGGGCCTCGAGGACGAGCAGTAGGCCCGCTCCGCCGGCGTCGACGACCCCGGCCCGAGCGAGGGCCGCGAGTTGCGTGGGGGTGTCGGCCAGGGCGTGAGCGGCCGCGTCGTGGGCTGCGCGCGTGACGTCGGCCAACTCGACCTCACCGGCGGCGATCCGGGACGCGGCCGCGTCCGCCGCAGCCCGGATGACCGTGAGGATCGTGCCCTCGACCGGCTCGGCCACGGCCTGGCGGGCACAGCGGTCGGCCTCGGCGAGGACGGCGGCGAGCAGCGGCCCGTCGACACCGCTCTCGTCGGCATCCGGATGGGCCGCGAGGGCCCCGGCGAGCCCCGCGACGAGCTGGCTGAGGATCACGCCCGAGTTGCCGCGAGCGGCGAGCAGCGTCGAGCGAGCGAGGACCGCGGCGCCCTCGACGACGCCGAGGGGCTCCGCCTCCGGGTCCTGCGCGCGACTCATCAGCGCGTCGACGAAGCCCTGCAGACCCGATTCGAGGGTGAGGTGCAAGTTGGTGCCCGTGTCGCCGTCCGGCACCGGGTAGACATTGAGCGCGTCGAGCCGCTCGCGGTGCCGCCCGAGCGCGTCACGCGCCCGGAACAGCCACCGCCGCAGCGCGGCGTCGTCCAGGGTGCTGAGGCGATCGGTGGGCTGACTCACGGGGCCATCCTCACATCCCCGCGGCGCCACCGCGCTCACCTGCGTGATGGGCGTGTGGAGAAGCGCATTTGGGTGCGCCGGGGCCTCTGGCGTACGCTTAGCCGGTTACCTTCGGCCGATGAACTCGACGACCTCTGGTCTCATCAACGCCAGCCTTCGTCGCGGCCGGACGCCATCTCGTACCACCAGAATCAATCTCCAGGAGTGACCAGTGGCTGCCACCTGCGACGTCTGCGGCAAGGGACCGACCTTCGGTCACAACATCTCGCACTCGCACCGGCGCACCAACCGTCGTTGGACGCCGAACATCCAGAAGGTGCGCGCCTTCGTCGGTGCCGAGGGCAAGACCCCCAAGCGCCTCAACGTGTGCACCTCGTGCATCAAGGCCGGCAAGGTCGCGCGCTGACGCGCTGACCGGCTCGACCTCGGGCGCCGTCGTCCCACCCCGGTGGTGACACGGCGCCTTTCGTCGTGCCCGTCAGGACGCGGCGAGGTGGCGCAGCAGGCGGGCGACGTCGGCGAGATCTCCCGCGGACGAGTCGGCCTCGACGCCGCGAAGTCCGACGACGTGAGCGCGTGCCGCGCGTCCGGCCGCCACCCCGGAGGCGCTGTCCTCGACGACGAGGCACGCCTGCACGGGCACGCCGATGGCCTGGGCGCCCGCGAGGTAGGAGTCGGGAGCCGGTTTGCCTGCGGCGACGTCGTCGAGGGCCACGAGCTGCGGGGCAGTGATTCCGGCCGCCCCCAGACGGGCCTGGGCGAGTCTGCGCTCGGCGTTGGTGACGACCGCCCACGGCAGCCCCAGCTCGCCCAGGGTCGCGATCACGTCGTTCGCGCCGGGCGCGGCGACCACACCCTCGACGTCGATGACCTCACGCTCCATGTGGGCCTGGGCGTGCGCCTCGACACTCGCCTCATCGAGGTCGGGCCGGAACCTACGCACCGTCGTGGCGGCCGTCTCTCCGTGGCAGGCGGCGAGCACCTGGGCCGGGTCGAGGCCCTGGTCGAGGGCCCACGCGGTCCAGGTGCGCTCCACGGCGGCGTCGGAGTCGACGAGGGTGCCGTCCATGTCCAGCAGGACTCCGGCGATACGCGGTACGGTCATGCGGGTCTCCTTGTCGATCAGCGGTCGGCGCGAAAGTGGTCCCAGCCGCCGGCGGAGCGGGGCTGCCCGTCCAGGCACACTCCGGGCTCCCCATTCTGGGATACCGCGCGCACAGCGCCGACGACGGCCCATCCGGGTGGCGCCTGCGCGAACGTCGCGAACAGTGAGTGCTCCTCGCCGCCGGTGAGGACGTGCTCCCACGCCTCCTCCTCCCCCACGGCTGCCGCGAGTTCCGCGACGTGCGGGGCGAGAGCGTCGCGGTGCAGGTCGACGACGACCCCGCTGGCCCGGGCGACCCGGCCGGCGTCGCGGACCAGCCCGTCGGAGAGGTCGAGCATCGCGCGGGCGCCGGCGCGAGCCGCGGCCGGGCCCTGGTCCAGCGGCGGGGTGGGTCGCAGGTGGGCCCGCACGAGGTCGGGCGCCACGTCACCCCGACCGGCCCGCAGCAGGGAGAACCCGGCCCCGGAACGCCCCAGCGTGCCCGCCACCGCGACGACGTCACCGACCTGGGCGCCGGACCGCAGGACGGGTGACCGGCCCTGCATCGATCCGAACGCGGTCGTGCTCACCATGACGGTGTCGTCGGCACCCGACAGGTCTCCTCCCACGACGCGCACCGACGCCGCAGCGCTCGCCTCGGCGATGCCCCGGGCCAGATCTTCGAGCCAGGACAGCCGCGTACCGGAGTCGGCGGCCACCGTGACGAGCAACCCGGTCGGCACGCCCCCCATGGCGGCGATGTCGGCGAGGTTCTGCGCCACCGTCTTGTGCCCCACGTCCTGCCCGGTCGACCACTCGTCGAGCCAGTCGTGCCCGCGCACCATCGCGTCCGTCGTCGCCAGGTATCGGCCGTCGGTGGCCTCGATCCATGCCGTGTCGTCCCCCGGGCCGACGACGACCCCGTCACCACCGCCGCCCATGAGCGGCAGGATCCGGGCGAGGATCTCCTCCTCGGTCACATCGGCCAATCGGGTGTCCGTCACGGGCCCTCCGTCCGTCGTCTCGCGCGAGACCTGTCGACGTCCCGCTCCTGCACGGTACCGTCGGTGGCAGGCGTCCGACGGGTCGCCCTGAGCCGCAGGAGGAACCATGGTCCAGGCCTATGTCTTGATCCAGACCGATGTCGGCAAGTCCGGGTCGGTCGCCGCTACCGTGCGCGACCTGGAGGGGGTCGTCGAGATCAACGAGGTGACCGGCCCCTACGACATCATCGCCCGGCTCGAGGCCGACAGCGTCGACACCCTCGGCAAGCTCGTGCTGGCCAAGGTGCAGGAGGTGGAGGGCATCCACCGCACCCTCACCTGCACCGTCGTGCACGGCTGAGGTGCCGCGCCGCACGTCGTCGTTCGCCGTCGCGGGCGGGGTGGGCGTGGCTGTGCTCTCTGTGCTCTCGGCCTGCACTGCAAGCGTGGAGGTCGCGCCCGGCCCCGATGCCGACGCGCCTCCGTGTCAGGAGGTTGCGGGTGCGTGGCCGGTGACCGTCGAAGGCATGGAGTTCACCTCGACCACGCCGGAGGCGCCGTCGATCGCGGCCTGGGCCGACGGCGGAGACCCGGCGATCATCGCCCGCTGCGGCGTCCCCGTGCCCGGCCCGACGACGATCGAGTGCATCGAGGTCGACGGCGTCGACTGGCTCGCCGAATCGCTGGATGACGGCATGCGTTTCACCACCTACGGGCGCGAGGTCGCCGTCGAACTCCTCGTCCCGGACGCCTACGCCCCCGAACCGCTCGTGCTCACCGCGTTCGCCGAGGTCGGCGCGATCGCGCCGCGCTCGGGGCCGGGTTGTACGTGAGTGTCACAGTTGGTCGAGGAGCGAGCGAAGCGAGCGTCTCGAGACCATGGTGAGGTGAATCGACAAGGTCGCCATGGTTTCGAGACGTCGCTGCGCTCCTCCTCAACCAACGGTGAGGGGGCGCGAGATGTCGCTTCCGCTGCTCAGCGCAGGCCGACGCGTCGCTCCAGGGCGAGTTCGATGAGTTCGGTGATCAGCTCGGGGTAGGTCACGCCGCTCGCCTGCCACATCTGCGGGTACATCGAGGCCGGGGTGAAGCCCGGCATCGTGTTGATCTCGTTGAGGATGATCTCGCCGTCGGGGGTATAGAAGAAGTCGACGCGGGCCAAGCCCTCGCACCCGGCGGCCTCGAAGGCGACGGCCGCCATGTGCCTGATGCGGGCGGCGTCGGCCTCCGGCAGCTCAGCCGGGCAGGACAGCCTCACCTCGGAGTCGGCGAGGTACTTGGCCTCGAAATCATAGAACGTGTGCCCCGACTCGACGACGATCTCGCCGAGCTCGCTGGTGCGCGGCTCGTCGTGGCCGCGCCCCTGGAGGACGCCGCATTCGATCTCGCGGCCGACGATGCCCTGCTCGACGACGACCTTGGGATCGTGTTCGCGCGCCGTCTCGATCGCGGCGCGCAGCGCGCCCGGGCCGTCGACCTTGGTGATGCCGACGCTGGAGCCGGCACGGGCCGGTTTGACGAACAGCGGGTAGGTGAGGCGTTCGCACGCGGCCATCGCGGCATCGGCGTCACGCGACCACTGCCGGTCGGTGATGGTGAGATGCGGGCCGACGGGCAGCCCGTGGCTGGAGAGCACCGCCTTCATGGCGTGCTTGTCCATCATCGTCGCCGAGGCGAGGACCCCGCTGCCGACGTACGGCAGATCGGCGAGCTCGAGCATCCCCTGCAGGGTGCCGTCCTCCCCGAACGGGCCGTGCAGGACGGGGAACACGACGTCCACGTGGCCGAGTGCCGCGGCACCCCCCGCGCTGTCGAGGTCGGTGACACCGCGGTCGGTGGTCGCCATGGGCAACCGCACGTCACCCTCGCCGCGCACCTCCGGCACGTGGCCGCGGGTGAGCGCCAACTCGGTGAGGTCGTCACCGCCGAGGACCCAGCGACCGTCCTTGGCGATGCCGATCGGCACCACCTCGAACCGGTCGGTGTCGATGGCAGCGAGCACACCGGCGGCCGTCGCGCACGAGACGGCGTGCTCGGAGGAACGGCCGCCGTAGACGAGGGCGACCCTGATCTTCTGCGTGGTGGTCATCGCCGACGACATTACCGTCCGGCGCGCGCAGCCCGGCGCGCGCCGCGACACGCCTAACGGGTTTCGCGCTTGAGTTCTCGGGTCATGAGCGCGTCGGCGATGAGTTCGGGCCGCTGCCCGTCGACGACCATGGCGACGACCGACTCGACGATCGGCACCTCCACCCCGGCCGACGCGGCGAGGGCGAGCACCGACTCACACGAGGTGACACCCTCGGCGGTCTGCCCGATGTCGGCGACGACGTCGGCGAGGGTGCCGCCCCGGCCGAGACCGACACCGACCCGGTGGTTGCGCGACAGCGGCGACATGCAGGTGGCGATGAGGTCACCCACGCCCGCGAGCCCCGAGAACGTCGCCGGGTCGGCGCCGAGCGCGACCCCGAGCCGCAGGGTCTCGGCGAGGCCGCGGGTGATGACGGTGGACTTCGTGTTGTCGCCCAGCCCGATGCCCTCGGCCGCGCCGACCGCGAGCGCGATGACGTTCTTCGTGGCACCGGCGATCTCGCAGCCGACGACGTCGGTCGAGGTGTAGGGGCGGAACGCGCGGGAGGCGCAGGCGCCGGCCACGAGGTCGGCGGTCTCTTGGCGCGAGGAGGCGACGACGCCGGCCGCGGGTTGGCGGGCGGCGATCTCGCGGGCGAGGTTGGGGCCGGAGACGACGGCGAGGCGCTCGTTCTCGATGCCGGTGGCCTCGAGGATGACCTCGCTCATGCGCAGGCCCGACTTGAGCTCGATGCCCTTCGCGAGGGACACGAGCACGGATCCGCCGGGCAGGTGGTCGCGCCAGTCGGCGAGGGAGGCGCGCAGCTTCTGCGCGGGCAGCGCGAGGACGACGAGGTCGGTGTCCTCGAGGGACTCCTCGATGTCGCTCGTCGCGGTGATCGTCGGGGGCAGCTCGACGTCGGGGAGGTAGTCGGGGTTGCGGTGGGTCTGGGTGATGGCGTCGGCGAGGGCGGCCCGGCGCGCCCAGAGGCGCACGTCGAGACCGGCGTCGGCGAGCACCATCGAGAACGCCGTCCCCCAGCTGCCCGCCCCCACGACGGTGGCCCGCTCGGCCGTGGTTCGCACCCCGCTCATCGACGCTCCTCCTCCGGCGCGACGACCCGCTCGCCGCGCTCCGGGTCCCATCGTCCCGCAGGTGCGGGTTCGGAGCGCAGGTGGGCCACGTTCTGGGTGATGGCGTCCATGACGCGGGTGGTCGCGGCGGTGAGGTCGCTCCGGTCGATGGTGTCGACCGCGAGGTCACCGAGGTCGACGGGCTCGGAGAACCGCATGCGCATCGTCTTGCGCGGAAAGGGCCGCAGTCGGCGGCTGCCGCGGGGCATGAGGTCCTGGGCGCCCCACTGCCCGAGCGGGACGAGCGGGCACCCGGTGGCCAGGGCGATGCGCACCACGCCGGTCTTGGCCTTCATCGGCCACAGGTCGGGGTCGCGGGTGATGGTGCTCTCCGGCATGACGACGACGGTGCGTCCGGCGCGCACCGCCGCGATCGCGGTGGTGTAGGCGCCCACGGCGCGGCCGGTGCCGCGGTGCACCGGCACCTGCCCCGTCGCGCCCAACCAGCGGCCCAGCAGCGGCAGGGAGAACAGCGACTCCTTGGCGAGGAAGAACGGCGAACGCCCGCTGTCGAGCAGCAGATGCGCCACCGCGAACGGGTCGATGTAGGAGATGTGGTTGACGGCGATGACGCACCCCTCACCGGCCGGGGGCAGATGCTCGAGGCCGTGCCGGTCGGTGGCGGTGAGGGCCCGCATCGGCGTCGCCACGGTGCGTGCCGCCGCTCGATAGACGAAGGTCTGGTCGATGCCCGGCTCGAGCACCTTGGGCGTCTCCACGCGTCTCCCTCCCGGTCCGCTCCGGCGGCGCACCGACACGCCATCTTGGACGCATGCGGCACCCGCTGTCGAGAACGCGCGCACGCGGGGGCCGTGACACGCGAAGACCCCGCGGCCGTCGAATGAGGGGATTCGACGGCCACGGGGCCTGATGACGCGTGATGTCAGGCGCTCTTGCGCCCGCTCTTGCCCTTCTTGCCCTTCGAGGCGGCGATGGCGGCCTCGGCGGCGGCGCGCACCTCCGCAGCGGTGCCGGCGGCCGCACGCGCGGCAGCGGGACCCGACTTGGGCAGCGTGGCGGGCTCGGCCACGTACATCTTGAACGCGGTGCCGGGACGGAACTTCGGCACGGCGGTCGAGTCGATGCGCACCGACTCACCCGTGCGCGGGTTGCGACCCGTCCGGGCGGCGCGGTCCACACGCTCGAACGTTCCGAAGCCGGTGATCCCGACCTTTCCACCCTGAGCGACCTCGCGGATGATGACGTCGAAGATCGCCTCGATGGCGTCGGAGGCGGCCTTCTTGCCCCCCAGACGCGCCTCGAGCGCGTCGACCAGATCAGCCTTGTTCACTACTCTCTCTCCCTCCAGAGACTGACGGCTCGCGGTGCGGGCCGGTGAGCTGTGACACTCGTCGCCCCCTCCCACGTCCCTGTGCGGACCCGTTGTGGGCCATCCATGACTGCCGCGAACGCGGTCGGGCGTCGACCGTGATCGCGATGCGCCCCAGTGGGGCTCACGCCTCACCTATCGGCACGAACGGGGTTGGTCCGCAGGGGAACCGACACCGCCCGGGGGTGGCAGGCACGCGAGAACGCCCGATCTGGGCGCGAATTGCCTGCTCAGAGCGGGTATGGCCAGAGATACGAGAGAGATTCGCCCATCGGCGTGTCACGCACGAGGACCCGGCGACCGCTGGGTGCGCCGGGTCCTTGTCAGGGCAGATGGGGGTCAGCGTGTCGTGGGCAGGAAGGCGGGCCTCGTGCCCTCGAAGTCGGTGATCGCGTCCTCGTGGGTGAGGGTGATGCCGATGTCGTCCAGGCCGTTGAGCAGGCGGTAGCGCTGGTAGTCGTCGATGACGAACGGGATGACGGCCTCCCGGCAGGTGAGGGTGCGCTCGGTGAGGTCGACGGTCACCTCCAGCCCGGGCTCCTCCTCGAGCATCTTCTGCAGGAGGTCGACATCGCTCGGCTCGACGATGGCCGTGAGCAGGCCCGCCTTGCCGGAGTTGCCGCGAAAGATGTCGGCGAAGCGCGAGGAGACGACGACGCGGAACCCGTAGTCCATGAGGGCCCACACGGCGTGCTCCCGGGAGGAGCCGGTGCCGAAGTCGGGTCCGGCGACGAGCACGCTGCCGCCCGCGTACGCGTCACGGTTGAGGACGAAGTCGGGGTCGCCGCGCCACGCGGCGAAGAGGGCGTCCTCGAACCCGGTGCGGGTGACCCGCTTGAGGTACTCAGCGGGGATGATCTGGTCGGTGTCGACGTTGCTGCGGCGCAGCGGCACCCCGACGCCGGTGTGGGTGGTGAACTTCTCCATCACGAGGCTCCGTTCAGGTCGGCGGGTGCGGCGAGGCGGCCCGCGACGGCGGTGGCCGCCGCGACGGCCGGGCTCACGAGGTGGGTGCGCCCGCCCTTGCCCTGCCGGCCCTCGAAGTTGCGGTTGCTGGTGGAGGCCGCCCGCTCCCCCGGCGCGAGCCGGTCGGGGTTCATGCCCAGACACATCGAGCAGCCGGGCAGGCGCCACTCGGCCCCCGCGTCGGTGAACACCGTGTGGAGCCCCTCCGCCTCGGCCTGCGCGGCGACCTGCGCCGAGCCGGGCACGACGAGCATGCGGACCGAGTCCGCGACCGTGCGCCCGCCGAGGATGTCGGCGACGACCCGCAGGTCTTCGATGCGCCCGTTCGTGCAGGACCCGACGAACACGGTGTCCACCGTGACGTCCCGCAGCGGCATGCCCGCCTCGAGACCCATGTAGGTCAGCGCCGACTCCGTGGCGGCGCGCTCACCCTCGTCGGCGATCTGCGCCGGGTCCGGCACCGTCGCGCCGAGCGGGGCGCCCTGCCCGGGGTTGGTGCCCCACGTGACGAACGGGGTGAGGTCGGCGGCGTTGAGCACGACCTCCTTGTCGAAGACCGCGTCGTCGTCGCTGCGCAGAGTCTTCCAATAGGTGACGGCTTGGTCCCACTCCTCCCCGCTCGGGGCGTGCGGCCGCCCCTTGAGGTAGGCGAACGTCGTCTCGTCGGGCGCGATCATGCCGGCGCGGGCCCCGGCCTCGATCGACATGTTGCACATGGTCATCCGCGCCTCCATGGAGAGGGCCTCCACGGCGCTGCCGCGGTACTCGATGACGTGACCCTGTCCGCCGCCGGTCCCGATCTCGGCGATGACGGCGAGGATGACGTCCTTGGCGCTCACCCCCTGGGGCAGGTCGCCCTCGATGGTCACCGACATCGTCTTGAACGGCGTGAGCGGCAGCGTCTGGGTGGCCATGACATGCTCGACCTCGCTCGTGCCGATGCCGAACGCGAGCGCGCCGAACGCGCCGTGGGTCGAGGTGTGGGAGTCACCGCACACCACCGTCATGCCCGGCTGGGTCAGGCCCAACTCGGGGCCGATGATGTGGACGATCCCCTGCTGGGCATCACCCATCGGGTGCAACCGCACCCCGAACTCCTCGCAGTTGCGGCGCAGCGTCTCGACCTGGGTGCGGCTCGTCGGATCCTCAATGGGGCCCGGCAACGTCGGCACGTTGTGGTCCTCGGTGGCGATCGTCAGGTCGGGTCGACGGAGCGAGCGACCGGCGAGGCGGAGCCCGTCGAAGGCCTGAGGGCTCGTCACCTCGTGCACGAGGTGGAGGTCGATGTAGAGCAGGTCGGGCTCGTCGGCGGCCGAGCGCACGACGTGCGCCTGCCACACCTTCTCGGCCAAGGTGCCGCTCATGATGCTCCTTCTCCCGGAGGACGGCTGGACGGCCAGCGTAGAACCGCCCTCGCGGAAGTTCAGGATGTGAAGATCTTGCGTCTCATGAGGCGAGACGGCAAGATGCACTCATGGAGAAGTCCAGTGGTGTGGGAGTCCTCGACAAGGCCGCGACCGTCCTGGGTGCCCTCGAGGCGGGCCCCTCGACGCTGGCTCAGCTCGTCGCGAGCACCGGGCTCGCCCGGCCGACGGCCCATCGGCTCGCCGTGGCGCTGGAGCACCATCGCCTCGTCTCGCGCGACATGCAGGGCCGATTCATCCTCGGCCCCCGCCTCGCCGAGCTCGCGTCGGCCGCCGGTGAGGACCGGCTGCTCGGTGCCGCCGGCGCCGTCCTGGGGGCACTGCGCGACCACACCCACGAGTCCGCCCAGCTGTTCCGACGTCAGGGCGACATGCGCATCTGCGTCGCCGCCGCCGAACGCCCTATGGGCCTGCGCGACTCCGTGCCGGTCGGCGCCACCCTGTCGATGCTCGCCGGTTCCGCGGCGCAGGTCCTGCTCGCCTGGGAGGAGCCGGACCGCCTCCACCGCGGGCTCCAGGGCGCGGAGTTCACCGCGACGACCCTCTCGGGTGTGCGCCGCCGCGGGTGGGCGCAGAGCGTCGGTGAACGCGAGCCGGGCGTCGCGTCGGTGAGCGCGCCCGTGCGCAACCCCGCCGGGCGGGTCATCGCCGCCGTGTCGATCTCGGGCCCCATCGAGCGCGTCTCGCGCCAACCGGGGCGGCTGCACGCCGCGACGGTCGTCGCCGGAGCGAACAAGCTCACCGAGGTGCTGCAGCGCGCCCACGCCGCCCAGCAGGCCTCCGCCGAGAAGTCGGACTGATCACGTCGAGTCGCGCTGGGCATGACGAAGGCCCGCCTTCCTCGGTGAGGAAAGCGGGCCTTCGGCGTTGTAGCCCCGACGGGATTCGAACCCGCGCTACCGCCTTGAGAGGGCGGCGTGCTAGGCCGCTACACAACGGGGCCGTGCACTGCGACGGAAAGACTAGTTGAACAGCCGTCTTTCTCCTAATCGAGATCAGACCCGATCAGCGCTGGGGTACCAGGACTCGAACCTAGACTAACTGAACCAGAATCAGTCGTGCTGCCAATTACACCATACCCCATGGGGTATCCCGGCCTCGTCTTCGCCGCTCTCTGCGGAGCCGCGCGATCGGGCCGCGATCACGAGGAGACACTCTAGCGGCCCACCGCCCGCCCGCCCAAATCGGCTGGCGACAAGGCTCCCCCGCCCCCGTGACCGATCCCGCCGGGCCTGCCTCCCCACCGCCGACCGCGCGGTAGCATCGAGGGCATGAGCGAGGCCCCGACTCCCGCAGCCACCAGCGATTTCGTGCGCGACGAGGTCGCCGCCGACCTCGAGGCAGGCACGTACGACGGTCGAGTCCAGACCCGCTTCCCTCCCGAGCCCAACGGGTACCTGCACATCGGCCACGCCAAGGCCATCTGCGTCGACTTCGGCATCGCCAAGGACTTCCGCGGCGTGTGCAACCTCCGCCTCGACGACACCAACCCCGACACCGAGAGCGTCGAGTTCGCCGACTCGATCGTCGCCGACATCGCCTGGCTGGGCTACCAGCCGGCCGCGGTGCTGTACGCCTCCGACTACTTCGACCAGCTGTATTCCTGGGCCGAGCTGCTCGTCTCGAAGGGCCTCGCGTACGTCGACGAACAGGACGTCGAGACCATCCAGCTCCAGCGCGGCGGCTACGGCAAGCCCGGCGTGGAGTCCCCGTTCCGCGACCGCAGCCCGCAGGAGAACCTCGTCGAGTTCCGCAAGATGCGGGACGGGGCCTACCCCGACGGGTCGCGGGTGCTGCGCGCCAAGATCGACATGAGCGCCGAGAACATGCAGCTGCGCGACCCGATCATGTACCGCATCCGTCGCAGCCACCACCACCGCACGGGCGACCAGTGGTGCATCTACCCCACCTACGACTGGGCGCACGGACAGTCGGACGCGCTCGAGGGCGTGACGCACTCGCTGTGCACGCTGGAGTTCGGCAGCAACCGGGCACTCTACGACTGGTATCTGGCGCAGTTGCCGCTCGCGACGACGGCCCCCAAGCAGCGGGAGTTCGCGCGGCTGGAGTTGACGCACACGGTCACGAGCAAGCGCCGCCTGGCCCAGCTCGTCGCCGACGGCGTCGTCGACGGCTGGGACGACCCGCGCATGCCGACGATCTCCGGGCTGCGCCGCCGCGGGTACCCCCCGGCCGCCATCCGCGACTTCTGCGCCTACATCGGCCTCACCCGCACCAACAGCCGGCACGACATCGAGCTGCTCGAATCGTTCGTCCGGCGCCACCTCAACCTCACGAGCCAGCGCCGCATGGTGGTCCTGCGTCCCCTCAAGGTCGTCATCACCAACTGGCCGACCGACGAGGCCGGCACCCCGGTCGTCGACCACTTCGAGGTCGTCAACAACCCCGAGAACGAGGCCGACGGCACCCGCCTCGTCCCGTTCACCGGTGAGCTGTTCATCGAACGCGACGACTTCGCCGAGGTGCCGCCGCCCAAGTTCTTCCGCCTCTCCCCCGGCCGCGAGGTGCGCCTACGCGGGGCGTTCCTCGTCACCTGCACCGACGTCGTCAAGGACGAGAGCGGCGAGGTGGTCGAGGTGCACGTGACAATGGACCCCGCCTCCCGCGGCGGCAGCGCGCCGGACGGGCGCAAGGTCAAGTCGACGATGCACTGGGTGTCCGCGACGCACGCGGTCGACGTGCAGGTCGCGCTGTACGAGCGCCTGTTCTCGGCGGCGGTGCCGGGCGAGCGCACCGGCGACGCGACGGACGACCTCGACCGCGACTCCCGCGAGGTGCTGTCGGCCAAGGCCGAACCGGCCCTTGCCGACACAGCTCTCGGTGAGGTCGTGCAGTTCGAGCGGCTGGGCTACTTCGCGCACGACCCGCGCACCCAGGGGCTGTTCCACCGCACGGTCGGCCTGCGCGACGAGTGGGCCAACATCCAGAAGCGCCGCAGCTGACCCGTGAGCGCACATCCAGACCGTACCGATGCCGCGTTGCACGAGATCGCCGACCTCGTCGCCGCCGGCAACGTCTGCGTCCTCACCGGGGCCGGGATGAGCACCGAGTCGGGCATCCCCGACTACCGCGGCCCTGACGGGCAGCGGCGCGTCAAGCCCATGCAGTACTCGGAGTTCCTCGCCGGGCCGGACTCCCGCCGTCGTTACTGGTCGCGGGCCCACGTGGGCTGGCAGAAGTTCGCCGCGTCCGCGCCCAACGCCGGGCACCGCGTCGTCGCCGCCCTCCAACGGGAGGGCTTCGTCTCGGGCCTCATCACGCAGAACGTCGACGGTCTGCACCAGCAGGCGGGGGCGACCGACGTCCTCGAACTGCACGGCACTCTCGATCAGGTGCGGTGCCTCACCTGTGACGACCGCATCCCCCGCGCTCTCATGGAGACACGGCTCGCCGACCTCAACCCGGGCTTCGCGGAGCGGGTGCGCACCGGCGAGGTGCGTCCCGACGGCGACGTCACCCTGCCCGACGCGGACATCGACACCTTCGCGCTCGTGCCCTGCCGGCGGTGCGGTGAGGACACCCTGAAGCCGCACGTCGTCTACTTCGGGGAGAACGTGCCCAAGGAGCGGGTGGCGCGCGCCTACGACCTCGTCGACGCCTCCTCGACCCTGCTCGTCCTCGGGTCGAGTCTGCAGGTGATGAGCGGGTACCGGTTCGTGCGGCACAGTCACAAGGCGGGTCGGCCCGTCGCCATCATCACGCGGGGCCGCACCCGCGGCGACGAGCAGGCCACGCACCGCGTCGACGCCGGTCTCGGGGAGTCCCTCGTCGCTCTGGCCCGCCTGCTCGGTCTCGAGGACGAGTTCGGAGCCGTCGTCGACGGCGAGTACGCCACGGGGTTGCCGCTCGGCCTCACCTGAGTCGGGCGGCCGCCGACGCCGCTCAGCCCGTGGCGCCCGTGCGCACCACGCGGGCGTGACGTTCGCGGGAGTCGAGGATCTGCCGGCTCGTCACGGGGCGCCCGAAGCGCCATCCCTGCACCGAGGGACATCCGAGGGCGTGCAGGGTGCGCGCCTGGTCCTCGGTCTCGACGCCCTCGGCGACGACCGTGTCGATCCCGAGGCTCGACACGAGGTCGAGGATGGCCTTGACCTGAGCCGGTGCAGCGGTCTCGGCGCCGAGCCGGCAGATGAGGGAGCGGTCCAGCTTCACGCACGTGAGCGGCAACTGCCGCAGCGTCGTGAACGAGGCGTAGCCCGTCCCGAAGTCGTCGAGGGCGAGACCGGCCCCGAGGGTCCGTAGCTCCTGCAGCTCGTTCATCTGCAGGGCCCCGTCGCCCACCATGAGCGTCTCGGTGATCTCCAGGCGCAGACTGCTCGCCGGCACGCCCGACGCGGCGAGCGCCTGGGCCACCTTGGTGTGCAACCCGCCCTGCTGCAGCTGCGCGGCCGAGACGTTGACCGAGCAGAACAGGTCGGGGTCGGCGTGCGCGTCGCGCAGGGCGGCGAACTCGGCGAGGGCCCGGTCGAGGATGAGGTCGCCGAGGTCGCAGATGAGGCCCGTCTCCTCGGCGAGCGGGATGAAGCTCATCGGGGGGACGCTGCCGAGGACGGGGTCGTCCCACCGCGCCAGGGCCTCCCATCCCAGCAGGCGCCCGTACCCCGGGCCACCGTGGATCGGCTGGAACGCCACGGACAGGGTGCCGTTCGCGATCGCGGCTTTGAGCGAGTGCGCCATGACGGTCCGCATCCGGATCCGCGCGTCGAGCTCCTCGTCGTAGAGCACGATCCCGTCGCCGCCTTTCGCCTCGCGCAGCGCGGCGTCGGAGCGTTGCATCAAGGCGTCCTGGCCGCTCTCGAACTCCCCGGGCGCCACGACGGCGACGCCGATCGAGGCGGACACCGGCTCGAGGAGCATGTCGGTGACCTGGACCGGGGCGCTGAACTGCGCAAAGAGGCGTTCGGCGAGGGTGAGCGCCTCGTACTCGTCGGCCACACCGGCGACGACGATGAACTCGTCACCGGAATGCCGCGCGAGGACGTGGCCGGGGGCGGTGGCGGCGCTCAGGCGTGCCCCGACGGCCCGGAGCAAGTGGTCGCCGGCGTGGTGCCCGCGGGCGTCGTTGAACGACCGGAAGCGGTCGAGGTCGATGCGCAGCACGACCGTGCTGCGCTCTTCTTCGGCGGCCGTGTCGACCATCTCGTCGAGGTGCTGCACGAACGCGGTGCGGTTGGGCAGGCCCGTGAGCGGGTCTTGCAGGGCGCGGCGGCGAGCGACGTTCTCCGCGCGGGCCTGGGCGCGTCCGGTGAGGGCCAGCCGGGCGAACAGGAGCAGGAGGAGGACGGCGATGAGCACGGAGTGGACGGTGCGCTCCGGCACGGCCTGTCCGATGGAGATCACCGACCCGACGGCGAGCAGCACTCCCACGAGGACGAGGACGACGCGGGTGGACGAGCGGGCCTGCCGCTGCGGCACCGACCGGCGGGTGGGCCTTCTGATCGAGGGGTGGAGGATCGCGACACCGAAGAGGAGGTAGGCGAACGGATACCCCATCGAGATGAAGGGCGTGAGCGCCACCCCCTGCAACTCGGCGACGAAGTAGGTGCTGTCGATGAACAGCAGCCACGCGATGCCCGCGGCGACGAAACGCCACGCCGGGGTGCGGGCGCCCACGTGGAACGCCAGGTGCAACGCCGGGGCCAGCGCGAGCATGTCGAGCAGCGGATAGGCGAGGACGAGGGCCTCGGTGGCGGTGATGTCGCGGCCGGCGGCCTCGGCGTACACCCAGAGCGCGAGCACCAGCCCGGCGCCTGCCGCGAACGAGTCGATGACGACGCGCAGCGTGCGGTCGGTACCGATCTGCGAGGCCGCCATACCGATCAGCCACACGATGCCCGCGGTGTAGGCGCCGACGAAGAGCAGGTCGGTGAGGCGCACGTCCCCCACCAGGATCGCGAGCGGACGCACGAGGTGGGCGACGACGATGAGGATGCACGCCAGGGACAGCAGCGACCAGATCCAGCGCGGTCTCGCGCCCACGAGGTGCGGCCAGATGACGAGGACGGTGGCGAGAACCACGATGATGCCCACGCGCACCATCTCGCCCAGTCCCATGGGGGCCCGCACGTAGATCGCCGTGACGAGCACGGCGAGGCTGATGAGACCGGGGACCCACAGGCGTCCCGGACGCAGGTCATGGCGAATGGGCACGAACGCACCACCTCCTTCAGCCGTCCAGTCGACCGTCCGACCGGCGTGTTGAGGGTGGTGGTCGCTCCCTGCGGATCAGACCGTATCTCTCTGCGGCCTGCGAGGCGGCGGTTCAGCGAGACTTGAAGCGACCTCACCCAGGCCGGCGACGATGCGCACGGAGGGATCGACAACCCTTGTGCCCCAACCGGCGTCGCGCGGCTCAGGAAGTCCTGGGCGCTGCACCCAGAACGCGCGCAGACCCGTTCTCTGGGCTCCGACGATGTCGCTGTGGAGGGTGTCGCCGACGACGACAGTGGTGGTGGGCGAGGTGCCGAGAAGGTCGAGGGCGTGGCGAAAGATCGCCGGATCAGGCTTGCCGACGCCCAAGGTGTCGGTGGTGACCACGGGGCCGACACTCCGTAGACCCACGACGTCGAGCTTGAGGTCGGTCTGCTCCTGCCCGGAGTTGGTGACGAACCCGATCGCCACCTCGGCGAGCTGGGCCGCCTCGATCAGTGGCGCGACGTCGTCGAAGAGGCGTTGGGAGCGGGCGAACACGGCCTTGTAGGTGCTCTCGAAGGCGTCGAAGCCGCGCTCCGGGAGGCCGACGCGGCGGCAGGCCTCGTGGTACCGGGCCGCTCGCATCCCGTCGAAGGGGAACTCGCCGCGGGTGTAGGCGTCGAAGAGGCCGAGCGGGTCGTCATAGAACCAGGTCGCGATCGCCTCGTGGGTGTGCGGGGGGTGGTGCGGCCATGCCGCAGCGGCGCCGTGGGTGCACGAGGTGAGCATCGCCCACCGCGTGTCGACGATGGTGTCGTCGATGTCGAGCAGGAGCGCCTCGACGGGCTCCTCCCACGGGTCGCGTGTCACAGGGTGGCGCGCAGGGCACGCAGCCGGGCCAGCGTCGAGGCGCGGCCGAGGATCTCCATCGACTCGAACAGCGGAGGCGACACACGGCGACCCGAGACGGCGGTGCGCAGCGGCCCGAACGCGAACTTGGGCTTGATGCCGAGGCCCTCGACGAGCGCGGCCCGCAGAGCGCCCTCGATGGCGTCGTGGGTCCAGCCGCGCCCCTCCCCCAACAGGTTGCCCTCGCTGGTCGGCAGCGCTTCGAGCGCCTCGATGGCGGCGTCGAGGACCTGCGGTGCGTCGTCCTTGAGCTGGGCACGGGCGTCATCGGCGATGTCGACGGCATCGTCGGCCGCGTAGAACGGGGCGACGAGCTCCCCCGCCTTGGTCAGGTGCGTGAGGCGCGGCGCGATGAGAGACGCCACGGCCTCGAGGCGGCCGAGTTCGCCGAGGCTGGGACGCTCCGGCAGCACGCCCTCGGCGGCGAGGTAGGGCAGCAGCCGGGCCGCGAGGTCTTTGCTGGTCAGCTCACGAATATAGACGCCGTTGAGCCAGTCGAGCTTGGTGAGGTCGAAGATAGGACCGACGGGGTTGACCTTGCTCCAGTCGAAGCGCTCGGTGAACTCGTCGAACGTGAAGACTTCGCGCTCGGTCTGCTCGCCGTCTTCGCCCTTCTCGATGATGGGCGGGTAGCCGAGGAGGGCCAGGAAGTTGACCAGCGCCTCGGGCAGGTAGCCCTCTTCGCGGAACCACGTGAGGCGCGCCTCGGGGTTCTTGCGCTTGCTGATCTTGGACTTGTTCGTGTTGCGCAGCAGCGGCATGTGCGCGAACTGAGGCTCGGGCAGGCCGAGCCAGCGGTAGAGCAGCAGGTGCTTGGGGGTGGAGGAGATCCACTCTTCGCCGCGGACGACGTGCGTGATGCCCATTTCGTGGTCGTCGACGACGACGGCCAGGTGGTAGGTGGGAAACCCGTCGGCTTTGCGGATGACCTGGTCGTCAGGGCGGGGCGCCTTGAGGGTGCCGCGGATGAGGTCGTCGAACTCGAGCGGCGCGTCGTCGGGGATGAGCATGCGGACGACGGGCGTCTCGGAGAACCCGGGCAGCTCGGCGCGCTCCTCGGCCGTCTTGCCGTGGCAGAGGCGGTCGTAGCCGGTGACGGACACCTTGGACTTCTCCTGCTCGGCGCGCAACTCCTTGAGGCGCTCGGAGGAGCACCAGCAGTAGTAGGCGTGGCCGTCTTCGAGGAGGCGGTCGATGTACCCGGCGTAGGTGTCGAGGCGTTCGGACTGCCGGTAGGGGGCGTAGGGTCCGCCGACGTCGGGGCCTTCGGTCCAGGTGAGCCCGAGCCAGTCGAGGGTGTCGAAGAGTTGCGCCTCGCTGTCGGCGCGGAACCGGGCCCGGTCGGTGTCTTCGACGCGCAGCACGAACGCGCCTCCCTGCTGCCGCGTGAACGCGAGGTTGAACAGCGCCATGTAAGCGGTGCCCACGTGCGGGTCGCCGGTCGGCGAGGGGGCGATGCGCAGGCGGGGCGCGGAGGTGGGAGCGTCGGCGGGCGCGGCAGTGTCAGTCATGATGCGCCCAGCCTACCGACGCCGCACAGCTCCCCTGCGACAAGCAGCGTTACTGCGCCCGCGCTCGCCCGCCCTGCTGTGGTGCATGCAGACTGACGAGGTCGGACGCGGGTGCCGAATCGAGGCGCGCGGACGAGCCGCGCGCTTCCGCCACATGTTTCGCGTCAGGCGGCAGTTCAGCCTGTGCGCTCCTGCTCATCGACGTGCTGGATGCATGGCAGGACGCAACCGACAGCCACGTTGACCGTGCCCTCACAAGTGCCTCCCGCCCAGAGCTCGGCGAAGTGTCTTCCAGCGTGAGTCGCCACCCCATGAGGCGTCAAGGACGCGAAGACACCATTGGCCAGCCCTCTCCCGGCCTTCGGGAGGTGAGACACCGATATCACGCGATATGCTCGTGTGCGTGAAAGATGTGCTGAACCTGCGGACGGCCGCCGGCCTGACGCAAGCTCAACTGGCAGCGCGCAGCGGTGTAGCTCAGCCCAACATCGCTGCGTATGAGTCCGGCCGACGCCGCGCCTCACCGGCCATGATCGCGCGCCTGACTGCCTGCCTACGGCCGCGGCCGAGCGAGGCGGTCGCCGGTCATCGGGACGACATCATCGCCACGCTCGCGCGTTACGGCATGACGGGGGCGCGGGTGTTCGGGTCTGCGAGCAGGGGCACCGACCAGCCCGGCAGCGACCTCGATCTGGTGGTCGACGTTACGGCGAACGCCGACGTCCTCGACCTCATCGACGCGGCTGCTGAGCTCGAAGAGATGCTGGGAGTCGGGGTGGACATCGTGACCTCGCGCTCCCTCACCCCCGACCACGAGATCGCTCGTACCGCGGTGCCGCTGTGAACGCTGTTGACGATCGGTACGGCCGTGGCACCGCCGACCGTCTGCGCGACGTCGCGGCCCTGTGTCGCCGCGCGGAGCAACTGGCTGCGCGCGGGCGCGACTGGTACGACAGCGACCCCGAGCTGCAGGTCCCCAAGTTGGCCGCCGACTCCCTGGTACTCAAGATGGGTGAGGCGGTGCGACGCCTGCCAGAGCAGTTCTTGGCCGAGCAACAGCCCGACCCGGCTTGGCGTCGCGCGATCGGCATGCGTCACCGACTTGCTCACGACTACGACGCCGTCGACTACGAACTCGTGTGGGGTGTTGTGTCCACACACGCGGCCGAACTGCGCCGCCGGATCGAGGTTCTCCTGGAGCCCGAGCAGGTGGAGTGACGCCTGCTCCGACCCCTCCCACGCACAGCTCACTGTCGCCTGATCGGGCTCGCTGTCGTGCTCGACGGGGGTCTGGAAGTGTAAGTGTGCCCGGTCGGCGTTCTCGTGGTGACGACGTGTTCGCGGGCGCCGGGTGGGCCGGTACTCGTCGCGGTGGCGTGCCATCCGGGGGCTTCTTTGGCGAGGTTGCACATCTGACAGAGCCCTTGGCCGTTGTCCCAGGACTCGGCACCGCCGTCGGCGGAGCGGGTGACGTGGTCGATCTGGCTGATGGGTGCCCCGCACCACGGGGTGCGGCAGATCCGGTCGCGGTAGACGATCGCGCGCCGTAGGGCCCCGGTGAATTGTCCTCTGCGTGTGTCGATGTTTTGCACGGTGCCATCGGGTGCGGTGAACAGTCGCCGCCAGAACACCCGCTGCTCGCTCGCGCTGTCGGGGTCGCGGTCCAGGCCCGCGATGATGCGTCGCGCCCACGGCGCCGGCACCGGCCCCACGCCTTCGATGTAGGCCGCCTCGCCCGTGCGCGAGGGTGCGGGCGCGCCGAAGGCGCCCGCCTCGGTGCCGGGGGTATCACCGTCTGGCTCTACGGGGGCATCGGCGCCGCCCGGCCCGTGCTGCGCGGTGTCGTTCGTTGCCTCACCGAAGAGGGCCTGGTCGGTGATGATGATGCCGACCTCGATATCCGGCCCGTCTGTGACAGGGTTGCGGCCGGTGAGGCGCTCCACCATCACATCGCTGCGCAGTTGCGCCAGGGTGCGCTCATCACCGGCCGCCCGCATCGAACGGGCGGCAGAGTCCAACGCGGCCCAACAGGCCACCCCGTCCGCAGCCGGAACACACCCGCTCAAGCGCGCCATCGCCGTGGGTGCGGGCCTGATCGAGACGTACCGCTCCGCGGCGGAGCGTTCACACGCCGCCGCGAAGGCGTGCGGGTCAGCGGTGTACGCCAACGCTTTCGCTCGCGCGTCAGTGGCTCGATCGGACAGGCCCACCAGCTCCGGGCCGATGATCGCATCCACCTGTCGGCGCACGTCCGGGTCCAACACGGCCGTGGCGCGCGCGACCAGCATCGCCCGATACTCCGTGGTCTCTCCCGCAGCCAGCGCCGCCATCGTGGCAGGCAGCTCGCTCACGAGCGCTTTCGCCAACCCCAGGTGCATCGCGGCCCGCGTCGGGGACTCCCGGCGCGCCAACCCCAACTGGGAGGGCACTCCCGCGCCACGCTTACCCGCGGGGACACCCATGTCGGCTTGCGCGTCTCGGGTGTGGG
>JAUNTP010000248.1 GCA_030538585.1 Mobilicoccus sp. | reverse complement strand
GTCGAGGTGGGCGAACACCAGCCGCCGTGGCGGTCGACCCAAGTTGTGGACCCGAGCGATGGTCTCCTGCCCCCGATAGCACCCCTTGTGCAGGTGCACAGCGGTGCGCAGCCAGTCGACCTCGTGCGGGATGGTGCGATGGTCGGTCTCCACGCCGTGGCGGGGCCGCCAGGCCGCGATGCGCTCGGCCTCGTGCGCCCACATCCCCGCGAGGGCTCGATCGCCGACGAAACGTTCGAGACCCGCTCGGGGCACGATGAGCTCGCGCCACGCCCGCCCGGCCGCGGGGTGCTCCTCCGGGCCGTAACAGGCGGTGTCGCCCACCGGCCCCGGCCAGGGGTCCACCCACGTCAGGGGCTCATGCTCGCCACCGGCGACACCGATGGGCTCACCGAGCACCGCCCACTCGGCCGTGACATCGGCGATCTCGACCCGCAACATGAACCGCATCTTCTCGAGGAACTCCACGAGGGCGGGCGCGTACCCGGGCTCGACCGTGATCCACGTCGTCTCACCGTCGTCGACGAGGTGCAGCGCGTTCTCGACGTGCCCCTTGGGCGAGAGCAGCAGCGACTCCGCCCCGACCCGCGGGGCGAGATCGGTGAGGTGCTGGGTGGTGAGCGAGTGCAGCCAGCTGAGCCGGTCGGGTCCGCTCACCGTGACGACGCCCCGGTGGGAGAGGTCGACGACGGCGAGTCCCTCGGCGAGCAGCCGCTGCTCCCGGACCGGGTCGCCGTAGTGCGCCGCGACACCGGCGTCGATGCCGGCGCCCGGCACCGCGCCCGGCCGCTGCAGCAGCGGCGAGATCGTCGGCTCCGCGTGCGCCGCGGGCTCGACGCCGCTCATCCCTGCACCCTGGAGAGCTGCACGGAGATGTGGCTCGTCAGCGGATGCCCTTCGGCGGCCATGTCCATGACCCACATGAGCTTGCCCTCGACGAGGCCGTACATGCGGGAGGCGGCGGTGTACTCGCGGGCGGCGGGGCTGCGCATCACGCCGTCGGTGCGCAGGTTGAGCACCGGCCGGTCCTTCTCCCGCTCCCCCGCGTACATCTCGACGATGCCCGTGGGGTGGGCGAGCAGCAGCTCGATCTCGCCGTTCTCCAGCACGCGAAAGAACCCGACCTCACGCGCGAGCGGCTTCTCCAGGCCGCCGGATTCATCGAGCTGCCAGGTGCGGCTCGACACCTCGAGGAACGGGCGGCCGTCGTGGCTGATGGTCAACTCCTGCCCGATGTTGCGGGACTCCATGTCGGGGTAGCCGACGACGCCGACCCCCTCCCACCGGCCGATCATCCAGCCGAGCGGAGCGATCTGGGGGTGCATCGTGGGGTCGATCTCGAACGTCATGGGGGTGTCCTTTCATCAAGGGCCGAGGACGGCGAACCAGTCGAGGCCGTAGGCGACGGCACCGGTGCAGAGCACCGACCCGGCCGCGGACGCGAACTGGGCTCGGCGGCCCCACAGGGAGGGCAGCACCGACTGGATCTGGCGGAGGGCGTAGCTGCCGGCGCCCGCCATGGCTCCGGCGAGCAGGATGACGGCGACCGGTTGAGGAGTCGTGCCGAGCAGGGTGTGGGCGCCGAGGGCCGCGAGCGCCCCGAGTACGACAGAGGCAGCAGCGCACGCGTAGGCGATGGCGCTGCGGGGCTCGCGGCCGAGACCGACGTCCGGCAGGGTGGCGGCCGCGGTGGCCACCATGACGGCGACGATCGCGTCCCGCCCGGCCGCGCCGCCCGCGAGCGGCACGAGGCACACGGCCGAGCTGAGCAAAGCCACCCCCGACGCGCTCGCCGAGACCGACTCCACGAGCCGAGGGCGGGCGTCCCGCCGCACCAGTTGATGCACGAACGAGGCGATCATCGCGACGGCCACCGCGCCGGGCAGCCACGCCAGCGTCCACTCCGGGCGCACGAGGGTGGGTACGAGGAGGACGACCACGGCGAGCAGTTGCACCACGGTCGTCCCCCGGGGGCTCGGCAACCGCAGCAACGGCACCCACCCGATGGCGAGCATGACCATGGGCACCACGAGGGCCGCGATGACGACGCCGGGACGGCCGCTGAGGGCGCTCGCCGCGAGCAGGGCGGCGATGACGAACGCAACGATCGACACCCCGGGACGCCAGGGTCGGCGAGGTGGCCGCGGCCGGTCAGTCGTGCCGGGGCGGTCGTCGGTGGGGCTCGAATGGCCGGCGGCGCTCACGCCGACATCCTGTCAGCCACCGGCGAACGGCGGCAGGATCTCGACCGTCGCCCCGTCCGCGACCTCGGCCTCGCCGCGCGCCGGCGACCCGTCGAGCAGGACGGAGGCGACAGGGACGACCCGCGCCAGGTCGGGGTGGCGGGTCGTGGCCGCGGCGAGGATGTCGGCCACGCGACCGGCCTCGACCTCCTCGGCCTCGACACCGCTCGCCGCCTGCGCGGCCGCCCAGTAACGGAGAGTGACGGACATACCCCCACCCTCTCAGCACCCGTCCCCCGAGTGCCACTCGCCCGCCTAGCCCCCGGCGGGCAAGCGCCGTTGGTTGAGGAGCGAAGCGTCTCGAAACCACCTCGGCTGTCGCAGTCACGCGGGCAATGGTCTCGAGACGTCGCTTCGCTCCTCCTCGACCAACAGGGTGGGGGCCCCAGCGGGGCCGCTCGTAGAGTGTCGGCATCGTTTCGCCGGTCCGAGAGGCTCACCCATGACCGTCCGCACGCTCGAGGTTGTCGACGCCGCCGAGGCTGCGTCCGTCCGTCGTCTGCTCGCCGACGCGCGTGACGTCGACGCCGTCGCAGCGCTCTCCGAGCAGACGTTGCTGCACCTCGACTCCAGCGCGGGCGAGCATCGGCATCTACTCGTCGGGGACGACGAGGTCATCGGCTACGCCCACCTCGACCACACGGGCCTTGAGGCCGGCGTGGAGATCCTCGTCGCACCTGAGCAGCGCCGACAAGGCGTCGGCACGCGTCTATGGCAGGCGGTGACCGACCTCGTGCCCTCGGCGCGCGTCTGGGCCCACGGTGACCTGCCGCCCGCGCAGGCGTGGGCGCGCGAGCAGGGGCTCGGCGTCGTGCGGGAGTTGCACCAGATGGGCCGCTCGCTCGACGGCCTCGCCGACCTCGACGTCGACCTGCCCGACGGATACACCGCGCGCACGTTCACGCCCGACGACATCGACGCCTGGGTCGCCCTCAACGCGGCCGCGTTCGCCACCCACCCCGAACAGGGCCGCGTCACCGCCGACGACGTGCGGGCCCGCATGGCCGAGGACTGGTTCGACGCCGACGGCTTCTTCCTGATCGAGGAGGGCTCCGCCACCGGCTCGGACCTGGCCGCGTTCCACTGGACCAAGACGAGCGAGGGCGAGGGCGAGGTGTACGTCGTCGGCGTCGACCCGCAGCGGCAGGGCCTCGGCCTCGGCAAGGCCGCCACCGCACTCGGACTCCGCCACCTCGCCCGTGCCGGGTTGCCCCGCGTCACCCTCTACGTCGACGGCGACAACACCGCAGCCCTCGCCACCTACACCCGCCTGGGATTCGAGCGCATCGCCCTCGACGTCATGTACGGCGCTCAGCGCTCGGAAGCGGTCCCTGCGTGAGGCGGGCGTCTGCCACCATGGACCCCATGAGCGAGAGCGTGCGCGAGGACGAACACACAGGTGCTGAGGCCGGATCGGTCACCTCGGCGGTCTCGCAGCTGAGCACCGGGAGGCCCCGCGCCGCCAACGGCCGTTTCCTGCCCGTCGACGCGACCCCCGACCCCGACGCGCTGCCCGACGACCGCTTCCTCGACCGGGAGCTGTCGTGGCTGCAGTTCAACGAGCGCGTGCTCC
>JAUNTP010000247.1 GCA_030538585.1 Mobilicoccus sp. | reverse complement strand
GACGACGACGCCCTCGTGCGCCAGGGGTTGCGGCTCCTGCTCGGCGGCTCCGGGCCGATCGACATCGTCGACGAGGCCGTCGACGGGCTCGACGCCGACCGGGCCGTCGCCGAGCACTCCCCCGACGTCGTCCTCATGGACATCCGCATGCCCCGCCGCGACGGCATCGCCGCCACCCGTGAGCTGACCGCCCGACCCGGCGCTCCTCGGGTTCTCGTGCTCACGACGTTCGATGACGACAACCTCGTTCTCGACGCGCTGCGGGCGGGGGCGTCCGGGTTCCTCCTCAAGGCCGCGCGCCCCGAGCAGATGGTCGAGGCGATCCTCGCCGTGGCCCGCGGCGAAGCGGCGTTCTCGCCGTCGGTGATGAAGCAGCTCGTCGACGTCGCCACCCGCAGCGACGACACCGCCCGGCAAGCCGCTGCCGCCGACACCCTGGACGTCCTCACCGAGCGCGAGCGCGAGGTCGCGCTCGCCGTGGCGGGCGGCCTGTCCAACGCCCAGATCGCGTCGTCGCTGTTCATGAGCGTCGCCACCGTCAAGGCGCACATCTCGAAGATCTTCGAGAAGCTCGGCCTGGAGAACCGCGTGCAGATCGCGGTCCGGGTGCACGAGGCCGGACTCGCCTGAGCCTCAGCCGCTGACGGCGTCGTAGGCGGCGCGCAGGTGCTCGAGGTCGGGACCGGCCAGGCGGGTGGGCGCGGCCACGGCGTCGAGGACGACGAACCGCAGCGTCGCGCCCCGGGTCTTCTTGTCGCGCGTCATCGCCGTGTGCAGCTCGTCGAAGCGGCCGGGCTCGTACGTCGTCGGCAAGCCGAGCGAGGCGATGACGCGGCGATGCCGCTCGACCGTCGCGTCGTCGAGGTGCCCGGCGAGTCGGGCCAGCTCCGCGGCGTAGACCATGCCGACGGCCACCGCGTCGCCGTGGCGCCAGCGGTAGGACTCGACCTGCTCGATGGCGTGCGCGAACGTGTGGCCGTAGTTGAGGATCTCTCGGAGCGAGGACTCCTTGAGGTCGGCGGTGACGACGCGCGCCTTGACGGTGATCTTGCGCTCGACGAGCTCGCGCAGCACGTCCCCGGCCGGGTCGAGGGCAGCCGTCGGGTCAGCCTCGACGAGGTCGAGGATGACGGGGTCGGCGATGAAGCCGCCCTTGACGACCTCGGCCATGCCCGCGGCGAGGTCGGCCTCGGGCAGGGTGGCGAGCACGTCGAGATCGCACAGCACCCCGACCGGGGGGTGGAAGGCGCCGACGAGGTTCTTGCCCTCGGCGATGTTGATGCCCGTCTTGCCGCCGACGGCCGCGTCGACCATGCCGAGCAGCGTCGTCGGCACGTTGACCAGGGGCACGCCGCGCAGCCACGAGGCGGCGACGAACCCGCCGAGGTCGGTGACCGCCCCGCCACCCACCGCGACGACCGCGTCGGTGCGGGTGAACCCTGCCCGACCGAGCACGCCCCACAGGTGGGCGGCGACCTCCACGGTCTTGCCGGCCTCGGCGTCGGGCAACTCTTCGAGGTGCACCTCGACCCCGCGGCCCGTGAGCGCGTCGGCGAGGTCGCGGGCCAGGTCGACGACCGGGGCGGCATGCACGAGCAGCACCCGTGTCGCCGCGTCGGGGACGAGCGTCGTGACACGGTCGGCGATGCCTCGGCCGACGAGCACCTCGTAGGCACCCGCGCCCTCTCCCACGCCGATGCTCGTGACGCTCATCGCGCGTCCTCCTGCTCCAGGCGTCCCGCGATCTCGTCGACGATCTCGCCCACCCCGCGGTCGTCGGTCTGCACGGTCATCCAGGCGAGCCGCTCGTAGATGGGGCGGCGGTCGGCCATGAGCTGCAGCCATTGCCCGCGCGGGTTGAGCGCCAACAGGGGTCGACCCTGATCGAAGCCCGAGCGACGTCCGGCGTAGCGCAAGCTCACGTCGAGGAACACGACGCGCTGCCCCTCGAGCAGCGCCTGCGTGTCGGGGTCGAGGATGGCGCCACCACCGAGCGACACGACCCCGGAGTGAGCGGCCATGGCGTCGGCGACCGCCGCCTTCTCCAGCCCCCGAAAGTGGGCCTCGCCGTGATCGACGAACAGCTCGGAGATGCTGGCCCGCGCGCGTTGCTCGACGAGAGCGTCGGTGTCGAGCAGCTCAACCCCCATCCGGCTCGCGAGCGCGGCCCCGACGGTGGACTTACCCGCACCAGGAGGGCCGGTGAGGACGGCGAGCGGGCGGTTCACCACGAGCGCATCCCCTCGGGCACGGCCGCCAGGTACGAGGCGACGTTGCGGGCGGCCTCGGAGACGCTGTCGCCGCCGAACTTCTCGGCGACGGCCTCGGCGAGCACGAGCGCCACCATCGCCTCGGCGACCACACCGGCAGCGGGCACGGCGCACACGTCGGAGCGTTGGTGGATGGCGGTCGCCGCCTCGCCCGAGGTGACATCGACGGTGTCGAGGGCGCGCGGCACCGTGCTGATGGGCTTCATCGCCGCCCGCACCCGCAGGACATCGCCCGTGGACATGCCGCCCTCGGTGCCGCCCGCGCGGTTGGTGGCGCGCCGGATGACGCCGCCTGAGTCGCGCGCCATCTCGTCGTGAGCGACCGAGCCGCGCCGCGCCGCGGTACGGAACCCGTCACCGACCTCGACCCCCTTGATGGCCTGAATCCCCATGAGCGCCGCAGCAAGGCGGGCGTCGAGGCGTCTGTCCCAGTGCACGTGCGACCCGAGCCCGGGCGGGCACCCGTAGGCGAGCACCTCGACGACCCCGCCGAGGGTGTCGCCAGCGGAGTGGGCGGCGTCGACCTCGGCGACCATCGCGGCGGACCCTGCGTCCTCGAAGGCCCGCACCGGGTCGGCGTCGAGCGTCTCGACGTCGTCGGGACCCGGCAGCGGCGCGTCATCGGCGACACCGGCCGCGCCGATGGCGACCGTGTGCGACACGAGCCGGATCCCCGCGACCTGCTCCAGGTAGGCGGCGGCTACAGCGCCGAGGGCGACGCGGGCGGCGGTCTCGCGCGCCGAGGCGCGTTCCAGCACGGGGCGGGCGTCGTCGAACGCGTACTTCTGCATGCCGACCAGGTCGGCGTGCCCGGGCCGCGGCCGCGTGAGCGGGCGGTTGCGGGCGATCTCCTTGGGTGCGTTGACGTCGTCCGAGGCCGCGTACTCCTCGGCCGGGACGGGGTCGGGGCTCATGACGGTCTGCCACTTGGGCCACTCGCTGTTGCCGATGCGCAGCGCGAACGGCGACCCGAGGGTGCGGCCGTGGCGCAACCCGCCGATGATCTCCAGCTCGTCCTGCTCGAACTTCTGCCGCGCCCCCCGGCCGTACCCGAGGCGGCGGCGGGCCAGAGCGGCGCGGATGTCCTCGCTCGTCACATCCACCCCCGCCGGCAGCCCTTCGAGGACGGCCATGAGAGCAGGTCCGTGGGATTCCCCGGCAGTCAACCAACGCATGCGCCGTATGGTTCCACACCCCACCCACACCCCCGCCCACCAGCCCGAGCGTCGGGACACCGACCTCACCCAGCACCCAGAAGCTCACCCTGCGTCACGACGCTCACCGCGCGGCCACAAACACACCTCGACGCCCGAAGCACACCCAGATGTCAGAACCACATCGCGCGGTCAGAAACTCACCGTCGACGATGAGCTTCTGTCGCTGACGTGAGCCCCTCGCGCCTGGGTGAGCGTCTGTGCGGAAGGTGAGTCTGGTGCGTCCGCGTGAGCGGCCGGGCGCAGGGTGAGGGCACAGACGCACCCTGCCCAGAAAAACTCACCTCAACGTCAGAGACTCACCGTCGACGGTGAGGGTTTCTCGCCACGGTGCGCCTCG
>JAUNTP010000025.1 GCA_030538585.1 Mobilicoccus sp. | reverse complement strand
TACATCGGCGTCGACGTCGCCGGCCCCTACAAGCCTGACCACTACCGGTACTGAGGCCCCCCGCCGAAACCGTCGCTTCGAAGCGACGGCTTCGGCGGTTCAGGGGTTTCGACACGCCACGGGAGTTCGACGGGGGCGGAGGTAACCTGGGAAACGATCGCTGGTACATCGGGGAAGAGGGATCACATGAAGGCGCGCGTTCTCGTCGTCGACGACGACCTGGCACTCGCGGAGATGCTCGGCATCGTCCTGCGCAACGAAGGGCTCGACGTCGACCACGTCGCCGACGGTGCAGAAGCCCTCGCCACGTTCCGTGAGACGCGCCCCGACCTCGTGCTCCTCGACGTCATGTTGCCCGGCATGGACGGCATCGAGGTGTGCAAGCGGCTGCGCGCCGAGAGTCCCGTGCCCATCATCATGCTCACCGCCCGCACCGACACCGTCGACGTCGTCGTCGGTCTCGAATCGGGCGCCGACGACTACGTCACCAAACCCTTCAAGCCGCAGGAGCTCATCGCGCGCGTACGTGCCCGCCTGCGCCGCGGCGACGACCCGGCCCCCGAGCGGCTCCACATCGGCGACCTCACCATCGACGTCGCCGGTCACTCCGTCAAGCGCGACGGCCAGCCCCTCTCGCTCACGCCGCTCGAGTTCGACCTGCTCGTCGCGCTCGCCCGCAAGCCGTGGCAGGTCTTCACCCGCGAGGTGCTCCTCGAACAGGTGTGGGGCTACCGGCACGCCGGTGACACGCGCCTGGTCAACGTGCACGTGCAGCGGCTGCGCAGCAAGATCGAGAAGGACCCGGAGGCGCCGCAGATCGTCCTCACGATCCGCGGTGTCGGCTACAAGGCGGGCCCGGCCTGAGCCCGGCCACGCAGGCCGACGAGGGCGAGCGGGCCCAGGCCGACTCCACCGCCCCGGCCGCCCGCGACACGGTCGCGCCGGTGGGCGCTGCCACCGACCCGCAGGTCGACGCCCCGCCACCGGCCCGGAGTCTGGCGCGCCGCATCCTCGGCCCCATCGGCGCCCTGCGTGACCACGTGTCCCGGTTGTGGCGCACGAGCCTGCAGTTCCGGGTCGTCGCCACGACGATGCTGTTCGGCACCCTCGTCATGCTCGTGCTCCAACCCTTCCTCTACGGGCGGATCGCCGACGGTCTCGCCGGGGCGCGGATGGTGTCAGCGCAGGAGGAGGCGTTCTTCGGGGCGCGCGACTTTCAGGCCCGTCTCGACGCCACCGACCAGACCGACCCCGGCCGGATCCAGCAGTTCGCGCTCGACCTCATGCGGCAGCAGGAGACGCAGACCCCCGATCAGACCCGGGAGCTCATCCTCATGCGAGGCGTCGACAACACGACGGCCGACGCGCGGATCCCGGCGATGTACCGCACCGTGTCCCCCGGGGTGATCCCGATCGAGTTGCGCGAGGCCATCGCCGACGACCCGGCCCACCAGCAGGTGCAGATCGTCACCGTGCCCGTGGGGGATCAGGGCAACGTGCCCGCCGTCGTCGTCGGCACGCAGATCCGCATCCCCGACGCCGGACCGTACGAGCTGTACTACGTCTTCCCGCTGCAGCGGGAGGAGAGCATCATGGAGATGGTGTTCCGGGTGTTCCTCGTGGGGTCCGTCGCTCTCGTCGGTGCGCTCGGGCTCGTCGCGTTCATCGTCACCCGCCTCGTCGTCGACCCGCTGCGGCAGGCCTCGGAGGTCGCGGGCCGCCTCAGCGCCGGGCACCTCAACGAGCGGATGCTCGTGCGCGGCGAGAACGACATCGCGCACCTGGCCAAGGCCTTCAACGACATGGCCGATCACCTGCAGCAGCAGATCAAGGCACTCGAGGACCTCTCCCGCGTGCAGCAGCGGTTCGTGTCCGACGTGTCGCACGAGTTGCGGACGCCGCTCACGACCATCCACATGGCCTCGGAGGTCATCCACGATCAGCGGGAGTCGTTCGACCCCGTGGTGGCGCGCTCGACCGAGCTGCTGCACACGCAGGTCGAACGGTTCGAGTCGCTGCTGGCGGACCTGTTGGAGATCAGCCGTTTCGACGCGGGTGGGGTCGTGCTGGACCTGGAGTCGGTCGACCTGGGCGTGCTGGTGCGGCGGGCCGTCAACGCCGCCGAGCAGTTGGCCCAGGCGAAGGGGACCGACATCGTCGTCGTCGGCGGGGAGCAGCCGCATCGGGCCGCCGTCGATTCCCGCCGTGTCGACCGGATCCTGCGCAACCTGCTGGTCAACGCCGTCGAACACGGTGAGGGCCGGCCGGTGACGGTCGAGCTGGCTTCCGACGACACGGCTGTCGCGGTCGTCGTCGCCGATCATGGCATCGGGCTCGGGCCGGGGGAGGCCGACATGGTCTTCAACCGGTTCTGGCGGGCCGACCCCTCGCGCAAACGGACGACGGGCGGCACCGGGCTGGGGCTCGCGATCTCCCTCGAGGATGCAGGCTTGCATCACGGGTGGCTGCAGGCGTGGGGTCAGCGCGATCAGGGGGCACGCTTCCGGCTCACGTTGCCCCGGGTCGCGGGCACCTCGTTGACGTCCTCGCCGCTGCCGCTGGCGCCGGTGGCGGGCGCGGACGAACCGGGTCGCGGCATGGACCGGCAGGAGGAGTCATGAGAGGCCGTCGGCGACGCGCGGCAACGGCCGTGGTGGTGTGTGCAGGCATCGTCCTCGCGGGCTGCAGCGGGTTGCCCCGGTCGAGTTCGGTGGGTCAGGGGCTCGAGATCGGGGCCCCCAACAACCTGCGCCCCATCCGGTTGCAGTTCGAGGCCCCGCCCGCCGGCGCCGGCCCCGTCGAGATCGTGCGCGGGTTTCTCAACGCGAGCTGGTCGGTCGAGGACGACTTCGCGGCGGCCCGCGCCTACTTGGCCCCCGACACGACGTGGGACCCCCGCGCGCAGGTCGTCGTGTACCCCGGCAGCGAGGACCTGCTCGTCGATGGAGAAGGGGAGCAGGTGAGCCTGCTCGCCCGGACGCAGGCGAAGGTGACCCGCGACGGTCGCCTGGGGGTGGCCGAGGAGCCCGAGGAGGCGACGCTCACCCTGCGGCAGGTCGACGGAGAATGGCGCATCGCGCAACTGCCGGACGGGTTCGGGGTCTGGCTGAGCCGCTTCTACTTCGAGCAGGCCTACCGCAGCCTCACCGTGACGTACGCCGACGAGGGCGCCGGCACCCTCCTCGTCGACAACCGTTGGTTCCCGCTGGGTAGCGGCCTCGCGACGACCATCGCCCGCACGCAACTCCTGCCGGTGCCGGGGTACCTCGAGGACACGGTCGGCACCGGGTTTCCTGAGGGCACCACCCTGGCGGTCGACTCGGTGCCCGTCGTCGACCAGGTGGCCCGCATCGAGCTCAGCCGCGAGGCCCTGACGATGACGACCGACCAGCGTCGGGCCGCGTGGGCGCAGATGCTCCGCACGATGCGCCAGGTGCCCGGCGTCAGCGCCGTCGAACTGTCCGTCGACGGCGGCCCCCTGCAAGTGCTCGGGACGTCCGTGCTGCCGACGAGCACCTCGGAGCTGGGGTACTCGACACCGACCCCGTTGCCGGCGGCGATCGTCGTCCGCGACCGGACCTACCTGACGGCGATGGACTTCACCGGCTGGCTGCGCGGTGGCGAGAGTCAGCGCCCTGTCGAGGCGAACCTGCCCGACGTCGACGAGCGATGGGGCCACCTGGCGGTCTCGAGCGATCTCGACGACGTCGCCGCCGTCGACGACGCCCGCACCCAGCTGCGGCGCTGGCGGGACGGCGAGGAGGGGAGTCCCGCCCGCTTCGGCTCCTCCCTCACCGAGCCGGCGTTCGACGCCTCGGGGCGGCTGTGGGTCGCCGGTGTCGGGTCCGATGGTGCGTCGCGCATCTGGTGGTTCGACCCCGTGAGCGGACCCACCGCGGCGCCGACCTCCCTGCCGGGGGTGGAGGACCTCGGCGGCAGGGTCATCGCCGTCAAGCCCGCCCCGGGCGGGCGCCGGCTCGCCATCGCCGTCGAGAAGCCGTCGGGCAACCAGGTGATCCTCGTCGGCGGGGTCGGCGAAGCCGCTGACGGCACGCCGTCGGGGTTGACGTCGCCGTGGGCCGTGGCCACGGGATTCAGCGATCTCCGGGACCTCACCTGGGTCGACGAGACGTCGTTGGCGACGCTCGCGGCGCTCGAGGGCGAGGACGTCGCCCCGCACATCGTGCCGCTGGGCGGTTTCGTCGAGACCCTCTCCCGGGTGCGCGACCCCCACCACCTCGTCACGTCCGGCAGCGCGCGAGGACTCGTCGTCCTCAGCGGCGACGACACCGTGTGGCGCCGTGTCGGCGGCGGCTGGCAGGAGCACGGACAGGTCGACGACCTCGTCGTCCCCGGGAGTTGAGGTGGATCGCGCTCGCGCACTCCTTCGGGGCGCCGGCGGGGCCGCGGCCGCCGTGGCCGACCTCGTCCTGCCCGCCCGGTGCGGCGGGTGCGGTGTCGGTGGGTCGTCGTGGTGCGCCGCGTGCGCGGGGGAGTTCGGGCGTCTCACGGCCCACCCGCGGCTCGTGGCCGTGCGCGCGTCGGGGTGCCCGCGGCTGGTGGCCGCCGCCGATTACGACGGGACGGTCCGGCGTGCGGTCGTGGCGTTCAAGGACGGCGGCCGGCGCGACCTGCGCTCGGTGCTCGCCGAGGGGTTGCGTGCGGCGCTGCTGTCGGCGATCGCCGATCTGCCGGAGTCGACATCGCCGGTCCTCATCGTGCCGGCGCCGTCGTCCCCCGCGGCCCGGCGGATCCGCGGTGACGTGCCACTGCATCTGCTCGGCCGCGAGGCGGTACAGGGTCTCCCTCTCCTCACCGGACGCCTGTGCGTATGGGCGCCGATCCTGCGCCACACCCGTCGTGTCGGCGACCAGGCAGGGCTGAGCCGCACCCAGCGGGGCAGCAACGTCGGCCACGCCTTCGGTGTGCTCCCCGGCGCGGTGCTCCCGCCCGACGCGGTCGTCATCATCGTCGACGACGTCGTCACCACGGGGGCGACGCTGGCCGAATGTGCCCGCGCCATCGACGAGTTCGGCGGAGCGGTCCACGGTGCGGCCGTTCTCGCCGCGACGGCGTCGTTGAGTGCAACCCGGGCCGACCCACGGTGATTTCGCGCATCCGTCGACCCCGCGTCGACTATGGTTCATCCAAGGCGTTCTCCTCGACACGCCGCACCGTTCGCTCCCCGTGAGCGACGGTCGAGAACGACAGGTGGCGACGACATCGCGGTCGCCCCACCGGCGAAGGGGGTGGGAGAGCTTTCCGTTCAGGGCTCACCGGAGCCCATCGACTCACCCGAACACAGGAGGAATCCCGTGGAGATCGTCGTCACCGGCCGTCACATCAAGATTTCGGATCGCTTCCGCGACACGCTCGAGGGCAAGCTCGCCAAGGTCGAGCAACTCGCGCCCCGCACGCAACGCGTCGACGTGGTCCTCAGTCATGAGACCAGCAAGGGTGCCCCCCACGGTAGTGAGCGGATCGAGATCACTTGCCTCGGCAAGGGTCCCGTCGTCCGCGCCGAAGCCTATTCCGAGGACAAGTTCGCCGCCCTCGACATCGTCATGGACAAGCTCGCCGAGCGGTTGCGCCGCGCCGGCGACCGCCGCAAGGTCTCGCGCCGCCGTGGTGGCCCCGATCTGGCGGAGGCGACGTCCGGCCTGAGCGTGGCCGCCATGAACGGCACCGCCGCCGCGGAGCAGGAGGAGGCGGCGAGCGACGAGCCGCAGCGACGCCCGGGCGACATCAGCGACCGCATCCACGCCGACGGCGATTCGCCCATCGGCGTGCGCGAGAAGGTGCACACCTCCGCACCGATGACCCTCGAGCAGGCCCTCTCCGAGATGGAGCTCGTCGGTCACGACTTCTACCTGTTCCACGACCGCGACACCGGTCGGCCGAGCGTCGTCTACCGCCGACGTGGCTGGGACTACGGCGTCATCGCCCTCGACGTCGAGGACACGGCCTCGGACAACGAGGTCGCCGTCTGAGGCTGTACCTCACATCGCCCCTCAGCGGCGGGTGTGTACCGATCGGTACACACCCGCCGCCGCGCGTTCGCGCCGGTGAGAGGGCCTGCGTCGGCCGTGCCATGATGACGGTGTGAGCACCGAGCGGACCAGGGTCGTCGTCGTGGACGACCATGTGCTCTACCGGCGCGGTCTCGAGGTGGTGCTCGGCACCGAGGAGGACCTGGAGGTCGTGGGCGAAGCCTCCGACGGGCCCGCCGCCGTCGACGTCGTGGAGCGTGCCCGCCCCGACGTCGTCCTCATGGACGTGCGGATGCCGGGCGGCGACGGCATCGCGGCGTGCGGCGCGATCCGCGACCTGGGCCACGGCACGAAGGTCATCATGATCACGACCTCCGAGGACGAGGGTGACCTCGTGGCCGCCATCCGCGCCGGTGCGCGCGGGTACCTGCTCAAGGACGCGCCTCCCGAGCAGATCATCGACGGCATCAGAACGGTGGTGGCAGGACGTTCGCTGCTGTCCCCCGAGCTCGCGGCGACGCTGCTGGAGGAGTTCGCGGCGATGGTGCACGCGGAGGAGGAGGACCTCGAGCCGCACCTCACCCACCGGGAGCGTCAGGTGCTGGCGGTCATCGGTGAGGGCGTGAGCAACCGGGAGATCGCGGCGCGGCTGTTCATCAGCGAGAACACGGTCAAGAACCACGTCCACAACATCCTCGAGAAGCTGCAGTTGAGTTCGCGGACCGAGGCGGCCCTCTACGCGGTGCGTCGCCGGATGGTCGACCCGTCGTGACCGACCTCTCCCTCGCGCAGGCGCGGCGCTGCGCACTGGAGGCCCAAGGGTTCGGGCGGCGGCATCGCCCGAAGGGCGCGGTCACGGCGACGCACCTGCGGCGGACGGCCGACCGGCTCGGTGTCGTGCAGATCGACAGCGTCAACGTCGTGTGCCGCAGCCACTACCTGCCGTTCTTCTCCCGGCTGGGCCCGTACGACCCCGCGGTGCTCGACCGGTTGCGGGACGGTCCGCGGCGTCATCTGGTGGAGTACTGGGCGCACGAGGCCTCCCTCGTCCCGACCTCGCTGTGGCCCGCGTTCGGATGCCGGATGCGGCGCGCGCAGGAGGCGTGGGGCGGGATGCAGGGGGTGAGCGCCGAGCGGCCCGAGCTGGTCGAGGCCGTCGCCGCCACCGTCGCGGAGTCCGGGCCGCTCACGGCTCGTGAGGTCGAGCGGGCCTTGGGCGAGTCGTTTCGGCCCCGCACCGACCACTGGGGCTGGAACTGGTCGGAGGTCAAGGCGGCCCTGGAGTTCTTGTTCTGGGTCGGGCGGGTGACGAGCGCCGGCCGCACACCGCAGTTCGAACGTCGCTACGCCGTGCCCGAGGCGGTGCTCGCCCCGGAGGTGGTGGCGGCCGGGCCGTACGGCGCGCAGGCGATCGGTGACGAGGACGCCCACGCCGCGCTCATCGAGATGTCCGCGCGAGCGGTCGGCGTCGGGTCGGAGCAGTGCCTGCGTGACTACGTGCGCCTCTCCCCGGCCCACGCGCGTCCGGCCATCGCGCGGCTCGTGGCCGAGGGCGTTCTGCAGCCCGTCACCGTCGAGGGATGGAACCGGCAGGCCTACCTGCACCGCGACGCCCGCGTCCCGACCCGGCGCCCGAGCGCTGCGGCCCTGCTCAGCCCCTTCGACTCCCTCATCTGGCAGCGTGACCGCACCCGGGCCCTGTTCGGGTTCGACTACCGCCTCGAGATCTACGTGCCTGCCGCGAAGCGGGTGCACGGCTACTACGTGCTGCCCTTCCTGCTCGATGACCGGCTGGTGGCGCGCGTCGACCTCAAGGCCGACCGTGCGGGTGGGTGCCTGCAGGTGCGCTCGCTGCACCTCGAGCCGGACGCCCCCGCGGAGACGATGGAGCGGTTGAACGGCGAACTCTCCTCCCTCGCCGACTTCCTGCGTCTGGAGCGCGTCGAGCCGGTGTGTCACGCTGGGAGGCATGAGTGAGGTACAGGTGACGAGGAACGAGGACGCCTCGCGGTATGAGGCGCACCTCGACGGTGAGCTCGCGGGCTACGCGGAGTACCGCTACGACAACGAGTACCGCTACGACGATGAGCGCCGCGAGGGTGGTGTGGTCGAGTTCCCGCACACGGTCACCGAGCCTCGTTTCGGCGGACGTGGCGTCGCCTCCGCCATCGCCCGCACCAGCCTGGAGGACGCCCGCGTCGACGGGCTCACGGTCCGGCCGACCTGCTCGTTTTACGCCGGCTGGATCGAGAAGCACCCCGAGTTCGCCGACCTCGTCGCCGACTGACCGGCGGCGCCACATCGATACTGCGCCGCCCCGTGCATCCGAGCCGTACCGGCGAGGGCGTCGACAGCGTTTAGGCTTGAAGGAACACCGAATCGCCGCGCCGGGGGTGGGCGCTGCCATGTACGAGGAGTACAACCGTGCCGAAGATCGTCGACCGCATCCTGCGCGCCGGAGAGGGCGCCGTCCTCAAGAAGCTCGAGGGCATCGCAGGACAGGTCAACGCCATCGAAGAGGACTTCGAGAAGCTCAGCGACGCCGAGCTGCGCGAGGAGACCGACATCTTCCGGCAGCGGCTCGCCGACGGTGAGAGCCTCGACGCCCTGTTGCCGGAGGCGTTCGCCGCAGTGCGCGAGGCGAGCAAGCGCACCCTCGGCAAGCGGCACTTCGACGTGCAGCTCATGGGCGGCGCCGCCCTGCACCTGGGCAACGTCGCCGAGATGAAGACCGGTGAGGGCAAGACGCTCGTGGCCACCCTGCCGAGCTACCTCAACGCGCTCACCGGCAAGGGCGTGCACGTCGTCACGGTCAACGACTACCTGGCCGAGTACCAGTCCGAGCTCATGGGCCGCGTGCACCGCATGCTGGGCCTGGAGACCGGCTGCATCCTCTCGCACATGACACCGGCCCAGCGGCGGGCGGAGTACGCCAAGGACATCACCTACGGCACCAACAACGAGTTCGGGTTCGACTACCTGCGCGACAACATGGCGTGGAACACCGCCGAGCTCGTGCAGCGCGGCCACCACTTCGCCATCGTCGACGAGGTCGACTCGATCCTCATCGACGAGGCCCGCACCCCGCTCATCATCTCGGGCCCGGCGGACGCGGCGACCAAGTGGTACACGCAGTTCGCCAAGCTCGTGCGTCACCTCGACCGCGGCACCCCCGCCGACCGCATGCGCGGCATCCCCTCCACGGGCGACTACGAGGTCGACGAGAAGAAGAAGACCGTCGGCATCCTCGAGCCGGGCATCGAGAAGATCGAGGACCTCCTCGGCATCGACAACCTGTACGAGTCGGTCAACACCCCTCTCATCGGGTACCTCAACAACGCCATCAAGGCCAAGGAGCTGTTCAAGCGCGACAAGGACTACGTCGTCATCGACGGCGAGATCCTCATCGTCGATGAGCACACCGGCCGCATCCTCAAGGGCCGGCGCTACAACGAGGGCATCCACCAGGCCATCGAGGCCAAGGAGGGGGTGGAGATCCAGAACGAGAACCAGACCCTGGCGTCGGTGACCCTGCAGAACTACTTCCGGCTCTACGACAAGCTGTCGGGGATGACGGGTACGGCCCAGACCGAGGCGGCCGAGCTGCACCAGATCTACAAGGTCGGCGTCGTCTCGATCAAGACGAACCGGCCGATGCAGCGCCTCGACCGCTCCGACCTCGTCTACCGCACCGAGCAGGCCAAGTTCGACGCCGTCATCGAGGATCTCGTCGAGCGGCACGCCAAGGGGCAGCCGGTGCTCGTCGGCACCACGAGCGTCGAGAAGAGCGAGTACGTCTCGGAGCAGCTCACACAGCGCCGCGTGCCGCACGCCGTGCTGAACGCCAAGCACCACGAGAGCGAGGCGGCGATCGTCGCCGAGGCCGGCCGCAAGGGTGCGGTCACGGTGGCCACCAACATGGCCGGTCGAGGCACCGACATCATGCTCGGCGGCAACTCCGAGTTCCGCGCGGTCACGGCCCTGAAGAACCGTGGCCTGTCCCCGGAGGAGACCCCGGAGGAGTACGAGGCGGCGTGGGACGACGCGCTCGCTCGCGCCGAGAAGGAGGTGTCGGTCGAGCACGACGAGGTCAAGGCCCTCGGCGGGCTCTACGTGCTCGGCACCGAGCGGCACGAGTCGCGACGCATCGACAACCAGCTCCGTGGCCGGTCGGGGCGTCAGGGTGACCCGGGGGAGTCCCGGTTCTACCTGTCGCTGC
Organism: Mobilicoccus sp.; assembly: GCA_030538585.1. GTDB lineage: Bacteria > Actinomycetota > Actinomycetes > Actinomycetales > Dermatophilaceae > Mobilicoccus. The sequence continues at coordinate 17,064 of JAUNTP010000025.1, read as the reverse complement.
AGGACGACCTCATGCGCATGTTCAACGGCGCGATCGTCGATCGCGTCATGGGCTACAACCTCGACGACACGGTCCCGATCGACTCCAAGATGGTGACCCGCTCCATCGCGAGCGCCCAGAGCCAGGTCGAGGGCCGCAACTTCGAGATCCGCAAGAACGTCCTCAAGTACGACGACGTCCTCGACACCCAGCGCAAGGTCATGTACGGGCAGCGCCACCGCGTGCTCGCCGGTGAGGACCTCACCGAGCAGATGCGCCTGTTCCTCACCGACGTCATCGAGGGGTATGTGGACGGGGCTACCGAGCGCGGCTTCGCCGAGGACTGGGACCTGGAGCAGCTGTGGACCGCGTGCGGCACGCTCTACCCGATGACGGTGACGTTGGACGAGGTCATCGAGTCGGCGGGCGGCCTGCAGGGCATCGACGCCCAGGTGCTCAAGGACGAGTTGCTGAGCGACGCGCACCGGGCCTTCGACGAGCGGGAGGCCGAGCTCGGACCGCGCGCCATGCGCGAGGTGGAGCGGCGGGTCGTGCTCTCGGTGCTCGACCGCAAGTGGCGGGAGCACCTCGTCGAGATGGACTACCTGCAGAACGGCATCGGGCTGCGCGCGATGGCGCAGCGCGACCCGGTGGTGGAGTACAGCCGCGAGGGCTTCCAGATGTTCAACGCGATGACCGAGGGCATCAAGGAGGAGTCGATCGGCTACCTCTTCAACGTCGATGTGCAGATCGACGAGAGCCAGTTGCCGCCCATCGACGACGAGACGCCCGACGACGCCGTCAAGGTTCGCGGCGAGGGACTGCAGGAGGGCCCGGCCAAGCAGGCGATGACGTACTCGGCGCCCGGTGAGGACGGGTCGGTGGAGCGCACCACCGACAACTCCCGCCGTGACCGCAAGTCGCGTCGCGCCGCCAAGCGGGCCGAACGCAAGAAGGGCCGCTGACGGCGCGCAGTCAGCCGATCTCGCAGGCGGTGACGACCCATCGGCCGTCGAGGCCTTCGAGGCGCAGCGCCATGGCGCGCACCCGCTGGTGGTCGTCGATGACGGCGCACGCCTCGGCGAGGGCGGGGGAGCCGTCGGCGACGGGCGTCATGTCGACCCGGACGCGGCGTAGGCGGATGGGGCGGCGCATCGCCCCGCCGCGGCGCGCCGCGCGGCCGGAGCGGCGCACGACCCCGTCGTAGACCTCGGGGCTGAGGAAGCGCAGGACCTGGGTGGCCGAGCGGGCGCCGACGGAGGCCTCGAAGAGGGCCAGGGCGATGCGGCTCACCCACTGGTGGGGGTCGGGCAGGTCGGTGGCGCACGTGCCGACCGGCCCGAAGTCGTCGACGACCCGCAGCCTCGGCGCCCCCGCCGTCCCCGGCGCCGGACGCAGGTGCGCCGATCGGCGGACGAGGGCCACGGGTGAGGCGTCGCCCGGCACCCGGGTGGGAGGTGCCGGGGGAGCAGGCGGAGCGAGTGGGGCGAGCGACATGACGGGTCCTTCGAGACGCAGGAGGGACGCGCTCCCGGGATCTCCGGTTGAGCGCTGCTAGTGTCAAGTATGCGCCGTCGAGCCGTACCCACATCGGCGGCGATTCCGCGAGCCGGCTCAGGCCCCCGAACCTGCCCCTGCAGGCCGGCGTGACCACGGTGAGGGGCGACACCCCGGGCCGCGTGGCACGATGTCGAGGTGCCCGATCGACTCAGTGCCCTGGACGCCTCGTTCCTCTACCTCGAGGAGCCCACGACGGCCATGCACGTCGGGTCGGTGATGATCCTCGAGGCCGGTGACCTCGACTACGACCGTCTCGTCGCGATCGTCTCCGACCGCATCGGTGAGTTCTCCCGGTACCGCCAGCGGGTCCGAGAGCTGCCCGGTCGAATCTCGGGGCCGGTGTGGGTCGACGACGTGGCCTTCGACATCACCTACCACGTGCGCCGCTCGGCGTTGCCCGCCCCAGGGTTGGACGAGCAACTCGACGAGTTCGTCGCCCGCATCCAGAGCCGGGCGCTCGACCGCCAGCACCCGCTGTGGGAGATCTACCTCGTCGAGGGGCTGGCCGGCGATCGGGTCGCCATCGTCACCAAGACCCATCAGGCCCTCGTCGACGGGGTGACCGCGGTCGACATCGGGCACCTGCTGCTCGACGACCGCCCCGACATCGAGGTGCCGCCGCTGCGGGAGTGGGAGCCGCGGCGTGAACCGGGCGACGTCTCCCTCGTGGCGGACGCGGTCGCGGGGTTCGCGCGGCGCCCGCTCACCCTCGTCGAACGCATTCGCGGTGGGCTCCTCGGCGGCACGGTCGGTATCGCGCAGCGAGCCCTGGACCGGGCCGGATCGGTCGTGACGCAGGTCGCCCGCACCGCGGCGAGCCCGGCGCCGGCGAGCGCGCTCAACACCCGCGTCGGGGCTCCTCGCCGCTACCGCACGCTGCGCACCGACCTCGCGGCCTACCGCGCGGTCCGCGAGGCGATGGCCGGTGGGGATCGTCCCGTCGACGTCAGCGTCACCGATGTCGTGCTCACCGTGCTCACCGGGGGCATCCGCACGTGGCTGCAGTCCCACGGTGAGCCGGTGCACTCCGCGACGACGGTCCGCGCCATGGTGCCGGTGAGCATCGCCGAGCAGACCCGCGCCGAGGTGCGCGGCGGCCTCGACGCCGACGTCGAGCCGGGCCAGGCGGGGGTGAGTCAGGTCGCCGCCGTGTTCGTCGACCTGCCGGTGGGTGAGACGAGCCCGCGGGTGCGCCTCGAACGTATCGCCTACCAGACCCGGCACCAGGCGGGCAGCTCCCGGGCGGTGCCCGCCGGGGCGCTTGCGGGCCTGGCCGGGTTCGCGCCGCCGACGCTGCACGTCCTCGGTGCGCGGGTGGGTCACGCGATGTCGCGTCGCATGTTCAACCTCGTCGTCACCAACGTGCCCGGCCCGCAACGCCCGCTCTACGTCGGCGGTGCGCGCATGGTCGCGACCTACCCGGTCATGCCGTTGACGACGGGCCATGCGCTGGCGGTCGGGGTGACCTCGTATGACGGGGAGGTGTTCATCGGCCTCAACGGCGACCGGGCGTCGATGACCGACCTCGACGTCCTCGCCGAGGGCGTCACCGAGTCGTTGGACGAGATGTGCGAGGCGGTCGGCGTGGAAGGAGCGCGAGGATGAGCGTGCGCGTGTATCTGGCGGCAGGCCCGGCGGGCGTGGAGAGCCTGCGACGCGACGGTGTGTGCGAGGCGCCGACCTTCGCCGTCACGCCCCAGCTGCGGGAGACGGGGGCCGATGAGGAGGACCTCGAGTACGAGGTCTTCCGCATCGCCGAGGACGTGGCGCGCGCCGCGGGGGAGGTCGTCGTGGTCGTCGCGGCCGACGTGCCCGAGAACGCCGTCACCTGGTCCACCGACGGGGTCGGGGTGCAGGTGGGTCCGGTGCCGCTGCGCGCGGTGGTGTCCCTGCACGTCGAGGAGGACGGTGCCGGGCCCGACGACGAACTGCTCTGGTACGACGCGGCCGAACTCGACGACGTCGCTGCCCTGCTCGCCTGACCGCCCGCGCGGGGCAGTCGCCCAGGCGCCCAGGCGCCCGTCAGGTGTCGCGACCCAACCGGTCGTGCACGTCCTGGGCCGCCATGCGCAGCGCCGTGTGCGGCGAGGGGAGCCCGGGACCGGCCACGGCCCCCGAATGGGACTGCTGGGCGAAGACCGCGAGCGCGCTGCCGAGGTGGGCCATCGCGCCCGCGACCCGTCGCGCCTCGTCGGAGTCGCCGGATGCGGCCATCAGTCGCGCGGCCCCGGCCTGCAGATCCGCGGCGAGCACGGCGCACGACGCGGCGTCGGCACTCACGACGCCGCCAGCTGCTGCAACCGCGCCTCGATGAGGTCGAGGGCGTCGTCGAGAATGCGTTGCGTGCGGTCCTCCCCGGTGTCCGGGCAGGCGTGACGCAGACGGTCGAGCGCCGCAGCCGCCGCGCTCGCCGCCGTCTCTGCGCGGGGCGTCTCCTCCGTGGGCACCCGCACAGCCTACGGCGAGGTCGCTGCATGCCGCCTCCCCCGGTCGAGCAGGACCCGCGGTCAACGAGTTGGGCCGTACCGGAGCGAGAGCGCCTTCGGCCTTCTAGCCTGGAGGGGTCCGACGCAGGACGCTCGAGCTGAAGGGGTACATGACGATGGCGTCGTTGGAGGAATCCCGGCACAAGCTGCTGGTCTCGGCCGCAGACACGGTGGAGCGGAGGGAAGGGGAGGACCCGCTGCTCTTGCTCACCCGGTACTACCGCCACATGCCGACCGAGGAACTCCGATCCCGGCGGCCCGAAGACCTCATGGGCGCCGTCCTCAGCCACCGTGACCTCGCCGCCGAACGGCCCGTCGGCCAGCCCAAGGTGCGCGTCTTCACGCCCACGGTGGAGCAGGAAGGGTGGGCCACGGGCAACACCGTCATCGAGATCGTCACCGAGGACATGCCGTTCCTCGTCGACTCGATCACCGCCGAGCTGTCCCGTCAGGAGCGCTCGCTGCACGTGCTCGTCCACCCGCAGATGGTGGTGCGCCGCGACGCGAGTGGGCATCTGGAGGAGGTGCTCGACCGCGACGTCGACGAGCCGCGCAGTGAGTTCGGTGAGAGCGCCGAGTCGTGGATGCACCTGCAGATCAGTCGGGAGGCCGATTCGGCCGAGCGGGAGCGCCTCGCCTCCTCGCTGCTCTCGATTCTCGAGGACGTGCGCATCGCCGTCGAGGACTGGCCGCGGATGACCGAGCGGGCCCATGCCCTCGTCGAGGAGCTGAAGACCACGCCGCCGAAGGGGATCGACCCCGGGGCGGTCGAGAAGGTGCGCGGGCTGCTGGAGTGGATGGCGGGCGGCCAGTTCACCTTCCTCGGCTACCGCGAATACCTGCTCAGTGAGGACGGCGGCGAGCTGGGCCTGCGCCCGGTGTCGGGAACCGGGCTGGGCCTGCTGCGCCACGACACCCACGACGAGAGTGTCGACGAACTCGGCCAGGTGCAGAAGCTGCCCGCCGGCCCCGTGGCCGAGAAGGCCAAGGAGAAGCGCCTGGAGGTCATCACCAAGGCCAACTCCCGCAGCACCGTGCACCGCTCCACCTACCTGGACTACGTCGGCATCAAGTCGTTCGACGAGGCCGGCGAGGTCATCGGCGAGCGCCGGTTCATCGGTCTGTTCACGGCCAGCGCCTACACGTGGTCGGTCATGACCGTGCCGTATCTCGCCGAGAAGGTCGACGCCATCATGGAGGCGAGCGGGTTCGTGCCCGACTCCCACCTGGGCAAGGACCTCCTGGGCGTCCTCGAGACGTTCCCGCGCGACGAGCTGTTCCAGGCCGACGTGCAGGCGCTCACCGACATCGCGGTGGCCGTGGTGCACATGCGCGAGCAGCGCCGCACCCGGCTGTTCCTGCGCAAGGACGACTACTCGCGCTACATGTCGTGCCTGGTCTACATCCCGCGCGACCGGTACAACACGGCCGTGCGGCTGCGCATGGAGGATCTCCTCAAGGACGCCTTCGACGGGGCGAGTGTCGAGTACACGACCCGGGTGTCGGAGTCGCGGCTCGCGCGGCTGCACTTCGTCGTGCGGGTCGAGGCCGGGCAGTCGCTGCCCGACGTCGACGTCGAGGAGCTGCAGCGCGCCCTGGTGGAGACCACGCGCTCGTGGGACGAGGACTTCGCCGACTCGGCGCGCGCCGAGTACGGCGAGGAGGACGCGAGCCGGTTGCTGTCCTCCTACCGGCAGGGCTTCCCCGAGGGGTACAAGGCCGACTTCTCGGCGCGGGTGGCCGTCGCCGACATCCGCCACCTCGATCAGCTGAGCGAGGAGGGCGACTTCCGGCTCAACCTCTACCGGCCGGCGACCGCGCCCGCGGGGGAGCGGCGTCTCAAGCTGTACCGCCGCGGCAACCTCACCTTGAGCCGTGCGCTGCCGGTGTTCTCCGACATGGGCGTCGAGGTCATCGACGAGCGCCCGCACGAGGTGCGGGACTCCTCGGGCACCGTGTTCCACATCTACGACTTCGGGCTGCGCGCGCCGTCGGAGGACCTGTGGACCCAGGGCGCCGACGGGGTGCGCGACGCGTTCCAGGACGCCTTCGAGGCGGTGTGGACCGGCGCGGCCGAGAGTGATGGCTTCAACGCGCTCGTGCTCACGGCCGGTCTCACGTGGCGCCAGGTCGTCATCGTGCGCGCCGTGGCCAAGTACCTGCGCCAGGCGGGTTCGACGTTCAGCAGCGCCTACCTCGAGGACGCGCTGCGCTCCAACTCCCACATCGCCCGCATGCTCGTCGACTTCTTCGAGGCGCGCTTCGACCCCGAGCACGGCGACGGCGGCTCCGAGGCGAGCCGTGAGCAGGCGCAACGTGAGGTGGAGGACAAGGTACGCGAGGCCCTGGAGGACGTCGCGAGCCTGGATGAGGACCGCATCGTGCGCTCGTTCCTCGACGTCATGAAGGGCACGCTGCGCACCAACTTCTACCAGCGTCGCGCCGACGGCAGCCACAAGCAGACGGTGTGCCTCAAGCTCGACCCGACCTCGATCGCCTGGCTGCCCGAGCCACGGCCGATGTTCGAGATCTGGGTGTACGGGCCGCGCGTCGAGGGCGTGCACCTGCGCTTCGGCAAGGTCGCCCGCGGCGGTCTGCGGTGGAGCGACCGGCGCGAGGACTTCCGCACCGAGGTGCTCGGCCTGGTCAAGGCGCAGATGGTCAAGAACGCCGTCATCGTGCCCACCGGCAGCAAGGGCGGGTTCGTCGCCAAGCAACTGCCCGACCCGAGCGACCGTGAGGCGTGGATGGCCGAGGGCATCGAGTCCTACAAGCTGTTCATCTCCTCGCTGCTCGACGTCACCGACAACCTCGTCCAGGGCGAGGTCCACCCGCCCGAGCGGGTGGTGCGTCACGACCCCGACGACCCCTACCTCGTCGTGGCCGCAGACAAGGGCACCGCCAAGTTCTCCGACATCGCCAACGGCGTCGCCCAGGAGTACGGGTTCTGGCTCGACGACGCGTTCGCCTCCGGCGGCAGCGCCGGGTACGACCACAAGGGCATGGGCATCACGGCCCGCGGTGCGTGGGAGTCGGTCAAGCGGCACTTCCGCGAGATGGGCCACGACACCCAGACGCAGGACTTCACGGTCGTCGGTGTCGGCGACATGAGCGGTGACGTGTTCGGCAACGGCATGCTGCTCTCCGAGCACATCCGCCTGGTCGGCGCGTTCGACCACCGGCACATCTTCATCGACCCCGACCCGGACGCGGCCACGGGTCACGCCGAGCGCAAGCGGCTCTTCGAGCTGCCGCGCTCCTCGTGGGAGGACTACGACGCCTCGCTCATCAGCGAGGGGGGCGGCGTCTTCTCCCGCACGGCCAAGTCGATCCCGGTGAGCCCGCAGATGCGTGAGGTGCTCGGTCTCGACGACGACGTGCAGACGATGACGCCGAACGAGCTGATGCGGGCCGTGCTGCTGGCTCCGGTCGACCTGCTGTGGAACGGCGGCATCGGCACCTACATCAAGTCCGAGCGCGAGAACAACAGCCAGATCGGTGACCGCGCCAACGACGCCATCCGCGTCGACGGCCGCGACCTGCGGGTCAAGGTCGTCGGCGAGGGCGGCAACCTGGGCGCGAGCCAGATGGGTCGCATCGAGGCCGCCGTGCACGGGGTGCGCATCAACACCGACGCCATCGACAACTCTGCGGGTGTCGACACCTCGGACCACGAGGTCAACATCAAGATCCTCCTCACCGGGCTGATGCGCGATGACGACCTCACCCTCAAGCAGCGCAACGAGCTGCTGGCGTCGATGACCGACGACGTCGCCGCCAAGGTGTTGCGCGACAACTACGAGCAGAACGTGCTGCTGGGCAATGCGCGCCGGCAGGAGTACCAGATGGTCGGCGTGCACCAGCGCTTCATGCAGTGGCTGGCCGAGCGCGGTGAGCTCGACCGCGAGCTGGAGTTCCTCCCCTCGGATGCGCGCATCGAGGAGCGGGTGGCCGAGGGCCGCGGGCTCACCTCGCCGGAGTTCTCGGTGCTCGTGGCCTACGCCAAGTTGGCGCTCAAGGCCGACCTCATGGAGAGCGCGTTGCCCGACGAGCCGTGGTTCTCGCGCACGCTCGCGGAGTACTTCCCCGAGCCCATCCAGGAGCGGTTCCCCGAGCAGCTCGCCGACCATCAGTTGCGCCGGGAGATCATCGTCAACTCGGTCGCCAACTCCGTCGTCAACCGGGGCGGCATCACGTTCGTCTACCGCACGATCGAGGAGACGGGCGCGAGCAGCGAGCAGATCGCGCGGGCGTTCGTCATCGCCCGTGAGGTCTTCGACCTGCGCTCGTACGTGCAGGCGGTCGAGGCGCTCGACAACGTCGTCTCGACCGACGTGCAGACGTCGATGTACCTCGAGTTCCGTCGGCTCATGGACCGGTCGGTGCGGTGGTTCCTCCAGAACCGGCCGGCACCCTTGGACGTGGCCGGGGAGATCGAGCGGTTCAAGGGCACCGTGGAGCGGACCCGCGACGACATCCCCGGTCTGCTGCGGGGCGAGGAGGAGCAGCGGCTGCAGGACGCGGCGCAGGTCTACCTCGACGCGGGCGTGCCGGAGGAGCTCGCGCTGCGCACGGCGGCGCTGCTCGACGTGTTCAGCGTGCTCGACATCGTCGAGCTGGCGGCCGAGCGCGACGGCTCCGCAGAGGGCTTGCCGGCCCTGTACTTCGCGACGTCGGAGCACTTCGACATCGACATGCTCCTGTCGCGGGTGGCGGCGCTGCCGCGGGAGGACCGCTGGGACGCCCTCGCCCGTGGCGCCATGCGGGACGACCTGTACGCGGTCCTGGAGGGTCTGACGCGCGTCATCGACGAGAGCACCGACCCCGAGGCCGACCCGGAGACGCGGATCGAGGCGTGGCGTCGCGCGAACGAGACGGCGCTGGCGCGCAGCGGCACCTCCCTGGAGGAGATCGCGAACATCGAGGAGCCGGGCGTGGCGCCGCTCTCGGTGGCCCTGCGCACCCTGCGTGGCCTCGTGCGCACCGGGAGCGCCTCCAGCTGATCCACTGATCGGCGGCGCTCAGGTGTCGACGGCGCCCATGGTCTCCGGACCGTGGGCGCCGGCGGCGGTTGTGAGGGGTTCGAACGGCCCCCTACGCTGAGGCTCATGCCGTCCGTCAGCAGCGTCGTCGAGCGCACCGGCCTGTCCGCGCGTGACGTCGAATGGCTCCGCCTGCTCGTGGGGGACTGGCAACTCGTCTCCGACCTGTCCTTCGCCGACCTGGTCCTGTGGGTCAAGGAGCAGGACGCCTCCTCGGTGCGGTGGACGTGCGCCGCGCACGTGCGCCCCAACACCGGGCCGCTCGTCTTTCACGACGACATGGTCGACACGGTGGCGGGCCCCGCGCGGGCCCGGCTGCTCGTGCAGTGCCTCGCCGAGGGGCGCCTCGTCGCCGACGAGCAACCCGGCTGGTTCGAGGACATGCCCATCCGCGAGGAGGCGGTTCCCGTGATGCGGGACGGGACGTGCGTGGCGGTGCTGACCCGGCACAGCAACCTCGTCTCCATGCGCACGCCGAGCCGCCTGGAGGTCACCTACCGGTCGACCGCCGACGCGTTGCTCGGCATGGTCGCCACCGGGCACTTCCCGCAGCGGGGGGCGCCCACCGCGATGCGCCGCGGTGCACCGCGGGTGGGCGACGGGATGGTGCGCCTGGACACCGACGGGGTCGTCACCTACGCGAGCCCCAACGCGATCTCGGCGCTGCACCGGCTCGGGGGGACCGGCCGCATCCTCGGCGACACCCTCAGCCGCATCGTCACCGACTGCCTGGAGGACCGCAGCGTCGTCGACGAGTTCCTTCCCCTCGTGCTCGTCGGCAAGGCGCCGTGGCGCACGGAGGTCGAGGGCACGGGAGCGGCTCTCGCGTTGCGCTCGCTGCCGCTGTCGGACAACGGCCGGCGCATCGGCGCGCTCGTCCTCGTCCGTGACGTGAGCGAGCTGCGCCGGCGCGAGCAGGAACTGCTCACCAAGGACGCCACGATCCGCGAGATCCACCACCGCGTCAAGAACAACCTCCAGACGGTGGCGGCCCTGCTGCGCCTGCAGTCACGGCGCGTCGACGACGTGCACGCGCGGGCGGCGCTCGGGGAGGCCGAACGCCGGGTGGCGACCATCGCCCTCGTGCACGAGACATTGAGCCGCACCCTGGACGAGGCGGTCGACTTCGACGAGATCGTCTCGCGCACCCTCACCTCGATGGTGGAGGTCGCCGGCCGCCGGGACGGGGTGACGTGGCACGTCGAGGGCCGATTTGGCCAGGTGAGCGCCGAGGACGCCAACTCCCTCGCGATGGTCGTCAGCGAACTCATCCACAACGCCGTCGAGCACGGGATCGCCGACCGGGAGCACGGGCGGATGACGCTGCGGGTACGTCGCGAGGAGTCGGTCGACCAGGTGCGCCTCCACGTCGACGTCGAGGACGACGGCGCCGGACTGCCGGAGCAGTTCCGTCCAGGAGCCTCGGGGTTGGGCACGAAGATCGTCTCGGCGCTGGTCCAGGACCTCCGCGGCACCATCGCGTGGTCGAGCCCACCGGAGGGCGGGACGCGCGCCAGCTTCGAGGCCCGCCTGCGTCCCCTCCCGGGCGCCGACGACGATGAGGATGAGGAATGACCCCCTTGGAGGAGGGGAGTCACAGACCACAGAGCGATGGCCGTCCACCCCCGTGGGGTGAACGGCCATCGAGCTCGAGGGCGGGGCTTGTCAGCCAGCTCGGCGGGCCCGAGCGTTGCGACGCTTGAGGGCCCGGCGCTCGTCCTCGGACAGGCCTCCCCAGACACCGGCGTCCTGTCCGGACTCCAGCGCCCACTTGAGGCAGGTGTCCTGAACCTCGCAGCGTCGGCAGACGGCCTTGGCCTCTTCGATCTGCATGAGGGCAGGACCGGTGTTGCCGATGGGGAAGAAGAGTTCGGGGTCTTCGTCCAAGCATGCAGCGCGGTTACGCCAGTCCATGCGCGGTGCTCCTTGCCTTGCGGGGTGAGCCGAGGTGCTCGGCTCGTGTTCCGATCCGTCGGTCGACCGGGTCGGAGTGTTGTCGTGCTGATGACATGGCGGTGGGGAGCCGTGGGCCTTCATCGGCCTCCGACCCCCCGCCGGAACATTCAGGAGAACGCGTGATCCCCCGGTGTTGTTCCCTCAAGGCTCACAGACATGTCTTGTCCGCACAAGGGCAACGCCGAGCTTTGCGCACAGCGGCGAAAGTGACCTTGGTCACGAGTGTGCAATTTCCATCGTACGTCACGCCAGGAAACGACGGAATCGGCTTGTGCCCTTGGTCCCGACGCGTGAAGTGACTCGTCCGTATCGCGATACCAGGGCTGCGAGGCGACGCGGGGCGTCTTACGTTACCTACGTCGTCGTAAGTTACGGTCCCGGAGGTTTCTCGTGAGCGCATCCGCAGCTGTCATCATCCAGGGCGGCATGGGGGTCGCGGTCTCGTCCTGGCACCTCGCCCGCGAGGTGTCGCGTGCCGGTCACCTCGGGGTGGTGTCGGGAACGGCGCTGGATGCGGTCTTGGCCCGCACCCTGCAGGACGGGGACCCCGGCGGGCACTACCGCCGCGCGCTCTCCCACTTTCCCGACCAGGAGATGGCGCAACGCTGCGTCGAGCGATACTTCAAGCCCGACGGCCGCCAGGGGCGCCCCTACCGTCCCAACCCCACGCTCACCGTGACGCCGAGCACGCCCGCCACCGAGCTCAGCGTGCTCGCCAACTTCGCCGAGGTGTGGCTCGCCAAGGAGGGGCACGACGGCCTCATCGGTATCAACTTCCTCGAGAAGATCCAGATGGGCACGCCCACCGCGGCCTTCGGCGCGATGATCGCGGGTGTCGACCACGTCCTCATGGGGGCGGGCATCCCGCGAGAGATTCCCAAGCTGCTGCGCGATCTCGAGGCCGGGCGCACCGGCGGGGTGACGATCGATGTGGCGGGCGCGACGTCCCGGCACGTCAGCACGGTCGACCCGGTCGCGGTGCTGGGCGCTCACCTGCCGACGCTGTCGCGGCCGCAGTTCTACGCCATTGTCTCGCTGCACTCCCTCGCCACCTACCTCTACCGCGACCCCGAGATCCGGCCCGACGGGTTCATCGTCGAGGGGCCGCCCGCGGGCGGGCACTCCGCGCCCCCGCGCGGCAAGATGACCCTCGATGAGCGCGGCGAACCCGTCTACGGGGCCCGCGACCACGCCGACCTTTCCGCCATCGAGAAGCTCGGTCTGCCGTTCTGGCTGGCGGGGGCCCACGGCACGCCCGAGGGCGTCGCGGCGGCGCGAGAGATCGGTGCGGTCGGTGTGCAGGCCGGCACGGTCTTCGCGCTCTGCGCCGACTCCGGGCTCACGACCGCGGTGCGCTCGCAGTTGCTCGAGGCGTTGGCGCGCGACCAACTCGTCGTGCGCAACGACCCGCGGGCCTCGCCGACGGGGTTCCCCTTCAAGATCGCGAACATCGCGGCGACGATGGCGGAGGAAGAGACCTACGAGGCGCGGCCGCGGCTGTGCGACCTGTCCTACCTGCGCACCCCCTTCGAGCGGCCCGACGGCAGCCTCGGCTACCGCTGCCCTGCCGAACCGGTGGACGCCTACCTCAAGAAGGGCGGTCTGCTCGAGGACACCGTCGGCCGCATGTGCCTGTGCAACGGCCTCATGGCCAACATCGGCATCGGTCAGGAACGCAAGGACGGCTACGTCGAGCAGCCCGCCATCACCCTCGGTCAGGATCTGGAGGGCGCCAAGCGGCTGCTCGCGGCCCACCCGGAGGGGTGGAGCGCGGCCCAGGCGCTCGAGTGGCTGACCTCCCAGGTGCGCGCCGCCGTCTGATCGATCGCGGCTCACCTCGGCACGCGGTCAGCGGATCTCTACCCGGGACCACTCCTCGGTGCGGTAGAAGCGCCGCACCTCCTCCCACTGGCCGGCGCGCAGGAACGACACCTTGAGGGTGCCGCTGTAGTCGTCGCGCTCGGCGGTCCAGAGCCCGTCGCCGGGGGTCCCGAAGCGGTCCACCCCGCCGGAACGCAACGTGACCTCGACCCCCATGAACCCCTCCTCGCCGTGGCCGTTCACGGTACGACGTGTCTGCCTGCCGGGGCGAAGGCCGTCGGATACGTTGAGAGACATGTTGCCGTCGCTGCCGTGGTCGCGATCCGCGCCGCGCACGCTGATGCGTGTCGCCGGGTGGTCGCTCGCCCTGGGAGCTGCCGCGCAGGTCGCGGCGGCGGCCGGGGTCATCGCCGTCGACGAGGTGCGCAAGCGACGCACCCCGCCCCCCTCGGGCTACCCCTCGACGGAGCCGGTGACCGTCGAGGTCGCAGGGACGCAGGTGCGCACCTACACCTCCGGACACGACCTCTACGAGGACATGTGGGAGGCCATCGACGGCGCACAGCACACGATCTACCTCGAGAGCTACATCTGGAAGAGCGACGACGTGGGGCAGCGGTTCAAGGACGCCCTCATCGCCGCCTCCGAACGTGGTGTCGACGTGTACGTCGTCTACGACGGCTTCGCCAACCTCGTGGTGCGCCCCACGTTCTACCGGTTGCCGCGGCAGGTGCACGTGCTCCGGTTCCCGGTGCTGCGGCGATCGATGTTCACCCGGCCGAGCGTGCGCAGTTTCGGTCGCGACCACCGCAAGGTGCTCGTCGTCGATTCCGCCGTCGCGTTCGTCGGCGGCTACAACATCGGCCGGCTCTACGCCGAGCAGTGGCGTGACACCCACCTGCGCATCGTCGGCGACGCGGTGTGGGAGCTGGACGCGGCGTTCGTCGAGTTCTGGAACGCCTACCGGGGCGCTCACCTGCCGGCCCTACCCGACCGGGGTGCCGCGTCGTGGGACGCGCGCATCGAAGCGGCCCGCAACGCGCCACGTCGCATGCTGTTCCCCGTGCGCGGCATGTACCTGCGCGCCATCGACCGCGCGTCCCGGCGCATCTTCATCACGCAGGCCTACTTCATCCCCGACGACGAGATCCTCGCCGCGCTGCTCGCCGCGGCCCGGCGCGGGGTCGACGTGCGCGTCGTCGTGCCCGAATACAGCAACCACGTGCTCGCCGACTGGGTGGCGCGCTCCTACTTCGGGCGGCTCCTGGAGGGCGGGGTAGCGATCTACCTGTACCGCCACGCCATGGTGCACGCCAAGACCGCCACGGTCGACGGCCGCTGGAGCACGGTCGGCACGGCCAACATCGACCGGCTCTCGCTCATCGGCAACTACGAGGTCAACCTCGAGTTGTACAGCGACGAGCACGCCGCCGAGATGGAGCGCATCTTCGAGATGGACCTGCACAACTGTCGGCAGCTCACCTGGGAGGAATGGGAGTCCCGCGGGCGGCTGCGCCGTCTCGTCGAGCGCGTCCTCGCGCCCCTGCAGCCGATGCTCTGAGCCTCGTCGGGTCTCCTTGCGCCCCTGACCTGCTCAGGTGCGGCCCTGGATCGGCCGATCAGGCAGTCGCCAGATTCGTTCAGCAGGGAGCCCCATGTGACGCAGGCACCGTCGCGCCCGCGCCTGTCCGCCGTGCTCGGCCCCGAGGCCGACGTGGCGCGAGCGCACGCCCTCTACGCCGCGTTGTTCGCCGCCGCGGTGCTCCTCGGGCGCTCCACCGTGGCCCCCGAGACCGGGGTGGCCCTCGTGTGGCCTGCGTCCGGGGTGGGGTTCGTGTGGTTCCTCGTCGCCTTCACCGCCGCCTGGGCCGGCCCGAACGACGGACGTCGGAGCCGGGTCCTGCTGGCCTTCGCCGGGATCGCCACCACCATCACGGTCCTCACGACGGGGCTCAACATCGCCTCGGGCATGCCTGTGGACAAGTCCCTCTCGTACGCGTTCGGCAACGCCGTCTCCGGTGCCCTCGCCGCCGGGTGCCATATGGCGTTGACACGAGTCGGGCCCTGCACACTGACCCGCGCCCGCCAGATTCCGGTGCTGCTCGCCGCCTCGGTGGCAGCCGCTGTCGGTAGCGCCCTCTGCGGGCCGTTGATCTCCGTACTCACCGGGGATTCCGCGTCGCTGCTGTGGCACGCCCTGGCGCGCACGACGATCGGCACCCTCGTGTTCGGTGCCCTGCTGCTGCGGCTCCTCTCGCCGGCACCGGTGGTGCCGGCCCCGAGCGTGCGCGCCGTGAGCGTCCTCGCGCTCTGCACCCTGGCGGGCTACGTCGTCACCCTCTGGTGGTACCCGCACCTGCCCATCACGTTCATCCTCACCTGCCTGACCGTCGCCGCCGCCCTCGTGCTCACCGTCGACGGGATCCTCGCGTTCGTCGCGGGGACCGGCAGCATCATCGTCGTGACGAGCCTCGCCGACATCGGCCCCTTCGCCGTGAGCGGGGCGATCGGAGAGGTGTTCATCGCGCAGTCCTTCGTCGGGGCCCAGGTCGTCGTCGGGCTGCTGCTGAGCCTGGGTCGAGAGGACCTCACGAGCCTCCTGCGGGCCGTGTCCCGGGCGCGCACCGATGCCGAGACCCAGTCGGGGCTGCTCGAGGTCGTCCTCTCCGGCATGTCCGACGCGGTGGTCGCCATCGAAGGCGATCGCGTCATCCACGGCAACCCTGCCGCGGCGACCCGGTTCGGGATCCACGACGGTGAGATCATCCCGACCTCGGCGTTGTGGTCGGGCGGTCAGGGGGATGCCCCCTTGGACCGGGCGTTGCGCGGCGGCCCGGTGACCGAGGACCTCGTCTACGACACGGGCGAGGCCGCGCAGGTGTTCTCCGTGCGGGCCCACCCGCTCGGCGCCGGTACCGATCGCGCCGTGCTCGTCGCCCGTGACGTCACCGAACACCGGCGCCACGTCGCCGAGCTGGCCTCGTTCGCCAACGTCGTCGCGCACGACCTGCTCAACCCCATCGGTGCCGCCGAAGGATGGCTGGAGGTGGCGGAGGACGAGACCCCACCCGAGGCGTCCCCGATGCTGCTCAAGGCGGTGGAGCGCTCGCGCTCCTCGGTCGGCCGAGCTCGCGATATCGTCACCGGCCTGCACTCCTACAGCGTCGCCCGCGGCGGCGAACTCTCGACGAGCGATCTGGACCTGCAGGCCCTCGTCGACGATCTCGCGCGCGGACGCATGGCGGTGGCCGTGAGTGCCGTCGCGCCGGAGATCACCGTCGACGCGCCGGTGTGGGTGCGGGCGGACCGCGCCCTCGTGCGGCAGGTGGTCGACAACCTCCTCGGCAACGCCATCAAGTACACCCGACCCGAGGTGACGCCCGTCATCACCGTCACCGGTGAGGTCGTCGGTGACGCCGTGCGGGTGCGGGTGGACGACAACGGCATCGGGATCCCGGCCGGCGAGCGACACCGGGTGTTCGAGGAGTTCCATCGCGTGCCCGACCATCGCCAGGGCGCCGCGGGCACCGGGCTGGGGCTGTCGATCTGTCGACGCATGATCGAGCGGCATGGTGGCCACATCGCCGCCCACGACTCCCCGGCGGGCGGCACCCGCATGGAGTTCACCCTGCCGATCGGGCAGGACCCCTCGCTCGTGGCCGACATCGAGGAGCAGAACCGGGCCGCCGCCACGAGCGTCGCGGCCGTGCGTGCACGACGTCGGGACGGTGTCGCCTCGCCTCGACGGTAGGCTTGCTCTTCGTGGCTACAGACTTCGCGCAGGAACTGAAGGATCTCAAGGC
This sequence comes from Mobilicoccus sp., assembly GCA_030538585.1. Classification (GTDB taxonomy): domain Bacteria; phylum Actinomycetota; class Actinomycetes; order Actinomycetales; family Dermatophilaceae; genus Mobilicoccus. The sequence goes on along the minus strand of JAUNTP010000025.1, from coordinate 417 downwards.
GACCATGGCGTCGGTCCGGGAGGTCAGTGATCTCGACGCGTTGCGGGCCCAGATCGCCGATCTCGAGCAGAAGTCGGCGGCCCCCGATCTGTGGGACGACCCCGACTCGGCGCAGAAGGTCACCTCCGCCCTGTCGCGCGCCAATGCCGAGCTCGACCGCATCACCGGCATGGACGCCCGCATCGAGGACCTCGAGGTCCTGGTCGAGATGGGCATCGAAGAAGGCGGGGCGGAGGGGGACGCCGCTCTCGCCGAAGCGGAGCGCGAACTCGTGTCGCTCCGTAAGGCGGTCGGTGAGCTCGAGGTCAAGACGATGCTGTCGGGGGAGTACGACCCCCGCGAGGCCGTCATCACCATCCGCGCCGGCGCCGGTGGCGTCGACGCCGCCGACTTCGCCGAGATGCTGCTGCGCATGTA
>JAUNTP010000246.1 GCA_030538585.1 Mobilicoccus sp. | reverse complement strand
GATTTCCGCACGGCCGGTACCACGCGACCGCGTGGGACAGCTCGGCCAACAGCGGCGACGTCGAGTGGCCGCCGTCGCCGTGGCGGTTGGCGCGGGCCCTCATCGCGGTCTGGTACACCCGGACACATCACATCGAGGAGGACGTCCTCGACGAGGTGCTCGATGTGTTGCGCGAACCTCCGCGCTACTGGCTGCCGCCGGTCAGTCCGGAGCACACGCGGCACTACATGCCGCAACGGGAGTACAGCGCCGCGAACGGCAAGACGGCGCTGACGATCGACGCGGCCGTGCATGTCGACCCGGCGCAGTCGATTGTCATCACGTGGCCTGATACGGACGCCTCTCCGCGCGCACGGGAGGCCTTGGCGGCGATGCTGGCGTCGCTGCCGTACCTGGGTCGCGCCGAGTCGGTGTGTGAGGCAGCCTTGTTGCCATCGGACGCCCCGCTACCGCCTGCGACGAGCGACACGGCGGGTTGGTGCGAGCCGGATGCCAACGGCATCCAGCGCGTGCTGTGCCTGGGCGACGACACCTCCCGTGCCGAACTGGAACTTCGCCCCGACGAGGTGCGGCGCGGGCGACGGCTCACTCCGCCCGGTGCTCGATGGGTCTCCTACACCGCGCCGCTGCGGTCGCGCGATGAGCGCAGGGCAGATGCCGCGGTTGAGCGTCGAATGGTCGCTCCCGTGGCGTCGTCATCCCGCCCGGAGGTACTACGGTGGCGGCTGTTGGGGTCGGTGCCGTTCCTCGCCGAGAACGGTCTGTTCGCCGTGGAGGGGCTGCGGGCGCTGCGGCTCAGTCGGTTCGACAAGAGCGACAAGGGCGCGGTTGATCTGCATGGGCATCGAGACGTGGACGAGACGGGTCGCCCGCTGGTGTTCGACAGGCATGAGAGCGCGCACTGGCTTTGGCTCGAAGGCGAGGCCCGACAAGACCGCGACGTCTTCTCGTGGATTCCCGCTGTCGCCTCTGGGCAGGGGCGAGCGCCGACACGGCGACTCGTGCGCGACGTGGTGTTGTGGAAGCCGGGCGGTGTCGACCCAGCACATCTCACGCACCTCATCGACGGTGGCCTGCTAGAACCGACGGGATGGTCACCGGCGGGGTATCACGCGGCCGGTCTGCAACTGGTCGCCATCGGTTCGTCCGAGGAGTGCCTGCCGGAGCTGACGGGTGCCGGTGCGACGGAGTGGGTGTCGGCGACGCCGTTTCTCAGCGTCCGACACCGACGCCGTCGTGAGACGTTCGCCGACTTCTTGGCTGCTGATATGCGTCGCGAGTGGCAGCGGCGACAAGCGCCCGGTGACGCCCCGCAGATCGTGGATGTGATGTGCGTTGATCGCCGTTTCGACGACGCCCTCAAGGGGCGGGCGTGGACGGCCCGGTATCGCACGAGACGGTGGCTTCCCACGGGTGGGTCGGACGCGCGCCGGGCGCAGGAACCGGTGTACGAGGCGATGGTGCGGGTGCGTTTCGACCGTCCGGTGACGGGGCCGATCGCGCTAGGAGGGTTGAGTCACTTCGGTTTTGGGTTGTTCGTGCCGATGGGGAGAGCATGAGCGAGGTAGCTCTACCGGTCCCGGACCTTCTTCCTGCGCGGATGCTGAACGAGTACGTGTACTGCCCGCGGCTGTTCTACCTGGAGTGGGTGGATCGGCAGTGGGAGCCGAGCGATGACACGGAGGCGGGTCGATGGGTGCACCGTGACGTCGACAGTCGGGGCGGCGTCCTCGACGGGCAGGACCCGCCGGACACCGTCAGGTCGGTGGCACTCTCGGACGCCGAGTGGGGTCTAACGGCCGTCATTGATCGTGTCGATCACGATGACGGCACGTGTTCGCCGGTGGACTACAAGCGGGGTCGCCCGGACGCCGAAGGGAATCCGTGGCCGGCGGATCGGATCCAGTCGCTCGCGCAGTGCGCCCTCTTGGAGGCGGCTGGTTTTGATGTGCGGCAGGGCGTTCTGTCGTACGCGGAGCCGCGCCGGCGCGTGTCGGTCCCGTGGACTGACGAGGGCCGCGACGAGCTGAGGTCGGCGCTGGTGGGCGCGCGTGAGGCGTGCGAGACCTGGTCGTCGCGTGCCTGTCTGTGGGTCTCGACCCGTACATGGGGGTGTTTCACCGGCCACGGTTCGGTCGACCGTCGCTCGCGCTGGATGTGATGGAGGAGTTTCGGCCGATCGTGGCGGACTCGGTGGTGGTGTCTGCGTTCAACAACGGCGAGCTCACTGTGAGGGACTTTCAGCGGCGGGGCGTGGGGGTGCAGCTCACCTCGGAGGGTCGTAAGACCTTGGCGACGGCGTATGAGCGCCGAGTGGCGTCGGAGATTACGCACCCTGTGTACCGGTACCGGATCTCGTATCGTCGCGTTTTCGAGGTGCAGGTGCGGGTTCTCGCCGCCGCCATGGTGGGCGAGGTCGACCATTACGTGCCGGTGGTGACCCGCTGATGGCGCGGCGTCGGCACCTGATCGCGTACGACATTGCGGACGAGAAGCGGCTACGTCGTGTCGCCAAGGTCATGGAGGCTTACGGTGAACGCTTGCAGTATTCGGTGTTCCTTTGCGACTTGAGCGGTGTTGAGCTGGTCGGTTGGAGGGGCGACATTCTGCGTGTTCTCGACCTGGCCGCAGACTCGGTGGTGGTGTTGCCGCTCGGGCCCCCAGGGAGCGAGGAACTGGAGATAATGGGCAGGTCGCGGCGTCTCCCTCACGTTGGCCCTGTCGTCGTCTGAGCGCGAGCGGTGCTGTCCTGCCGGCCGGATGGGGCAACCTCTCGCGTGCAGGTCACAGGCCGGATCTCGTGTCTTGACAAGTCAACAGTGAAGCAACCCAGAGGTATCATTCACCAGGCCTCGCGAAGGGCCGCATTCGCGCAGGCCAGAGAGCTGAAAATTCAGGAGCTCTGTTCGCCCTCACGACGAGGGCGCATCGTTGCGGCGGCGAAAAGCTCATGACCGATCACGGGTCGACCATCGCCATCTGTTCGCCCTCACGACGAGGGCGCATCGTTGCGGCACCCCGACCAGGCACGGCCCCACCTCGTGCACCTTCAGCTGTTCGCCCTCACGACGAGGGCGCATCGTTGCGGCGCGATCTCCATCAGACGCCGCGTCAAACTTGCCAGCTCTGTTCGCCCTCACGACGAGGGCGCATCGTTGCGGCCGTCATACCCCGCACACGGGGGACGAGAAGACCCGGCCCCTGTTCGCCCTCACGACGAGGGCGCATCGTTGCGGCCCGAGCGCCGTCCACCTCGACCTCCAGGGTGTCCCCGTCCTGTTCGCCCTCACGACGAGGGCGCATCGTTGCGGCTGCTCGACTCTCTGGGGGTAGGGCTTCTTGCGATCGCCACTGTTCGCCCTCACGACGAGGGCGCATCGTTGCGGCGGCAGCATCTTGAGGAGTTGGCGTAGCGCGGTCTTCCGCTGTTCGCCCTCACGACGAGGGCGCATCGTTGCGGCCACCCTGTCGCGGGAGTACGGCCAGTGGGCCGACTACCTGTTCGCCCTCACGACGAGGGCGCATCGTTGCGGCCCCGTACGGGCACTCGTCCCCGTCGGCTGGTGAGGCTCTGTTCGCCCTCACGACGAGGGCGCATCGTTGCGGCGTCGTTGTCGTCGCCTGCGAGGAGTGCGGTGAGGGTCTGCTGTTCGCCCTCACGACGAGGGCGCATCGTTGCGGCACGGTCATGCGGGCGGCGCGCAGGTGCTCGTCGATGACCTGTTCGCCCTCACGACGAGGGCGCATCGTTGCGGCCGCAGGACGTCGGTGTACTTGCTCACCTCAGCCTTTGACTGTTCGCCCTCACGACGAGGGCGCATCGTTGCGGCGACGCCTGGCCCGGCCACTAAGTTTGTCGTGAGCGTCACCGCCTGTTCGCCCTCACGACGAGGGCGCA